>JBQCGU010000091.1:0-36087 GCA_051955355.1 Solirubrobacteraceae bacterium
AGCCTCTTCCAGGGCGGCGAACTCATCGGGGTGCCAGTAGCGCACGATCGGCAGATGACGCTCGGAAGGACGCAGGTACTGGCCGACGGTGAGCACCTGCACGCCGTGCTCGCGCAGCGCCTGGAACGTCGCCACCATCTCCTCGTGCGTCTCGCCGAGGCCCACCATCAACCCGGACTTGGTGACCACCTCGTCGCCGCCCATCTCCTTGGCGGTGCGCAGCACGCGGCAGGAGCGCTCGAACTGCGATCCGCGCCGGGCGAGCGGATACAGGCGCGGGACCACCTCGACGTTGTGGTTGAACACGTCGGGTCGCTCGGCGATCACCTTGGCCAGCGGCATCTCCTGGCCCTGGAAGTCGGGTGTCAGCACCTCGATCTGACAGCCCGGCGCCTGCTGGCGAACCTGCCGGATGACGCCGACGAACGCCGATGCGCCCTTGTCGGGCAGATCGTCGCGGTCGACGGAGGTGACGACCGCGTGACGCAAGCCCATGCGTGCGATCGTGCGCGCCACGCGCGCCGGCTCCAGCGGATCGTTCCAAGTCGGCTTGCCGGTCTTCACGTTGCAGAAGCCGCAGCGCCGCGTGCAGGTGTCGCCGAGGATCATGAAGGTGGCGGTGCCGCGCTCCCAACACTCCCCCACGTTCGGGCATGCAGCCTCCTGGCAAACCGTGTGCAGGCTCTCCGAGCGGATCAGGCTCGACAGCTGCCGGTAGCGCTCGCCGCCCGGGGCGGGCACTTTGAACCACGGCGGCTTGCGCTCCCGCAGCGGGCGGACGTCAGGCCCGAGCACCTTCAACACATCCATGCCGCCGGGGTTGGCGCGCGAGCGGGTGGCGCTCATACGCTCACCGGCTGGCGCTCGTGGGCTCGGCAGAAGCAATCGGCGACCCGCTCTCGGAAGTGCAGCTCATCCACCTCGCGGGCGTCGCCCAGCTCCAGCTCCACCGAGGTCATCCGCACATCGCTCAGCCCGCACGGGACTATCCAGTCGAAGGGCGTCAGGTCGTTGGTGACGTTGATCGCAAACCCGTGCGTGGACACCCCGCGCGAGACGTGCACCCCGATCGAGGCGATCTTGCGCTGGCCGACCCACACCCCGGTGTAGTCGGGTCCCTCGTCACAGCGCGAGTGGGCATCTATCCCTTCCTGGGCGAGCGCGTCGACGATGGCGCCTTCCATCCTGCGCAGGTGCCGCCCGATGTCGCTCACGCGCATGATGGGATAGCCGACGAGCTGCCCCGGGCCGTGATAGGTGACGCGTCCGCCGCGGTCGGTGCCCACCACCTCGATGTCGTGGGCGCGGTAGAAATCCTCGCCGAGCGACAGCTCCCCGTCGAGCGAGCGGCGCCCGCGGGTGTACACGGGCGGATGCTCGAGCAGCAGCAGCGTGTCGGCTATCTCATCGGCCTGTCGCAGCGTTCGTGCTCTCTCTTGGATCGAGAGCGCCTCGCGGTAGGGGATCGTGCCGAGGTGGCAGACCGATATCTCGGCGATGCGCATGTCAGAGTCATTCATAGCGTGAGCGCTGCCGGCTGCTGCAACAGCTCGCGCACACGCGCGAGGAAGAGGGCGGCGTCGGCGCCGTAGAGGATGCGGTGGTCGCAGGAGAGCGTGGCGGTCATCGTGTGGCGCACGGTCGGCTGTGTCTCGGCGCCGCCATCGTCCGAGGCGGAAGCCGCCACGACTCGCGGCTGCACGACGCCCACCGCGAGGATCGCCGCTTGCGGCGGGTTGACGATGGCGGTGAAGCTCTCGACGCCGTACATCCCGAGGTTCGACACGGTGAACGTCGCGCCGCTCAGCTCGGGCGGGGTGATCGAACCGTCTCGTACACGCGCGGCGAGAGCGTGCGTCTCACGGGCGATCTCGCCGAGCGACTTGGAGTCGGCGTCGAAGATCGTCGGCACGACGAGCGCGCTGTGCAGCGGATCCTCGGCGTCGAGCGCCACCGCCACACCGACGTTCACGCGGGCGTGCAGCTCGAAGCGCCCATCGCGGTAGCTGCCGTTGGCGCGCGGGTGCTCGCGCAGCGCCAGTGCGCACGCCTTCACCACCATGTCGTTGTATGTCGGAGCCCGTGTCCCATCGCCCGAAGGCGCCTGCGCGAGCCGCTTCAACTCAGCCCGCAGCTCAACGCAGCGCTGCATGTCAACGTCCAGGCGCAGCGTGAAGTCCGGGATCGTCGCCTTTGACTCCGCCATGCGGCGAGCGATGGTGCGCTGAGTACGCGAAAGCTCGACGACGCTGGTCTCGCCCTTCGCCCCCGCCGGGTCCGGAGGCGGGCTCGTCGGTTGGCTCGTTGAGTGCACAGACGCAATCCTCGCACTCGACGACGCCTCGACGTCGGCCTTGACGATCCGCCCTCCTGGCCCGCTGCCGCTGAGCGAGCCCAGATCCACTCCGCTCTGACGCGCCATGCGTCGGGCCAGCGGCGAAGCCTTCACCCGTCCTGCTCGCTCGCGCGGCTTTCCGTTGCCGGCGTCCACCGGGGCGGCGGAAGCAGTCGGCTCCACGGGCGCCGAAGGCGCGGATGGCGTGTCGGCGGGAGCTCGTGTTTCGCCGATGCGCGCGATCAGCTCTCCGACAGCCAGCGTGTCGCCCTCGCGCGCGACGGTGTCGAGGATTCCGTCACGGTCTGACTCATAGGTCATGTTGGCCTTGTCTGTCTCGATCTCGACGAGCTCCTCGCCGCGCCGCACGTGCTCGCCATCTCGCTTGAGCCAGCGCAAGATCGTGCCCTCCTCCATCGTGTCGGACAGGCGCGGCATGACGACGTCGCTCACCGATGGGTCTCCCGGATCTCGGCGTCCACGCCCGCCTCCGCCATCGCATCCTGAATGGCCGCCGGCGCGTGCTGCTCGGCCACGCGCTCGCCGTCTCGGGTTGCGGGCGAGGGCGTCGGGTGGACGAGCTCGGGCTCGTGGCCGAGCAGGCGCAGCACCGCGGCGACGATATGCGACTCGTGTGGGTAGGCGATGTCCTCGAGCGGCTTTGAGTAGGGCATCGGCACGTCGGCGCCGCTGACGCGCGTGACCGGGGCGTCGAGGTCGTCGAATGCCTGTTCTGAGATGAGTGCCGCCAGATTGGCGCCGACACCGCCGTGCGGCCAGCCCTCCTCGACGATCACGCAGCGGTTGGTGTTCGCGACCGATCGCAGGATCGTGTCGAGGTCGAGCGGGCGCAGCGTACGCGGGTCGATCACCTCGGCGTCAACCCCATGCTCCTCGGCAAGCCGCGCAGCGGCGAGCTCGGCGGTGAGCGCCATCCGCGAAACCCCTACGATCGTCACGTCCGAGCCTTCGCGGGCGACACGCGCCACGCCGAAGTCGACCAACCCCTCGGACTGCTCGTCCACCTCGCCACGCATGCCGTAGAGCGACTCGTGCTCGATGAAGATCACCGGGTTCTCGTCACGGATCGCCGCCTTGAGCAGGCCGCGGGCGTCAGCTGCCGTGGACGGGACAGCCACGAGCAGGCCCGGGACGTGCAGGAAGATCGCCTCGAGGCTGTGCGAGTGGGTTGGGCCGAGCTGATGGCCGGCGCCCTGAGGCATGCGTACGACGAGCGGAACCTTGGCGTTCCCGCCGAACATGTAGTGGATGTGCGCGGCGTGGTTGACGATCTGGTCGAACGCGAGCAGCGCGAAGTTGACGGTCATCAGCTCCACCACCGGGCGCAACCCCACCATCGCCGCGCCCACGCCCATGCCGACGATCGTGTTCTCGGAGATAGGCGTGTCGCGCACGCGCCGCTCGCCGAACTGCTCGAGCAAACCTTCTGTGACCTTGAACGCACCACCGAACACGCCGATGTCCTCGCCCATCAGGATCACGCGCTCGTCGCGCGCCATCTCCTCGCCCAGTGCGAGTTTGAGCGCCTCGCGGTAGCGCATCTGGCTCACGTGGGGCTCCCGTGGTAGCGGCCACGTATCTGGCCGTCGAGCACGTACACGTCTTCGTAGAGCGCTTTGGGCTCGGGGAAGGGAGAGCGCTCGGCGAACTCGACCGCGTTCTCGACGCGGCGCAGCGCATCCCGCTCGATCTGCTCGCGCGCGCCGGGGTCGAGCACGCCCTCGCGTTCCAACAGCGCGGCGAACGCCGGGATCGGGTCGCGCTTGCGCCACTCCGCGACCTCCTCCTTGGTGCGGTACTGCTCGGGATCGGCCATCGAGTGGCCGCGGAAGCGGTAGGTGACCGCCTCGACGAGCAGCGGGCAGCGCTCCTCGCGCACGCGGCGCAGCGCTTCGCACACCACCGAGTAGGTGTCCAGAACGTCCATGCCGTCGCAGCGCATTCCGGGAACGCCGAGCGACTCGCCCTTGCGCTGCAGGTCGGTGACGGCGGAATGGCGGCTCAGCGCGGTGCCCATGCCGAACTGGTTGTTCACCACCATGAACAGGACGGGCAGTCGCCAGAGGGCGGCGAGGTTGAGCGTCTCGCCGAACGTGCCCTGGTTGGAGGCGCCGTCGCCGAACATGCACAGGGTGACCTCGTCCGTGCTGGAGTAATCGGAGGCGAGCGCGATGCCGGCAGCGATCGGCAGGTTGCCGCCCACGATCCCGTATCCGCCCATGAAGCGGTGGGAGAGGTCGAACATGTGCATGGAGCCGCCGTGCCCCTTGGAGCAGCCGTCGACACGTCCGAACAGCTCCGCCATCACGCGCTCGGGCGGTGTGCCGCGTGCGATGGCGTTGCCGTGCGAGCGGTAGGTGGAAACCAGATAGTCCTGCTCGCGCAGCGCGCGCGCGCTGCCGACGATCGTGGCCTCCTCGCCGATCGACAGGTGCAGGAAGCCGCCGATCTTCGAGCGCGCATACATCTCGCCCGCGCGCTCCTCGAAGCGCCGGATCAGAAGCATCGTGGCAAGCCACTCGCGTGCCCTCTCGGGGCTGTCGATCACGCTTCCACGGTACTCCAGCGAGCGAGGAAGTCCTCGCGGTCATACCGCAGAAGATCCTCGCGCAGCTCCCGCGCGCGGCGAGAGGCGGTATGGGGGGGCCAGTCCCAGAAGAAGACGACTTCGCCGCAGTCGATCTCCACCACCTCGACGTGATCGACACGGTCGGGGCTCGCCAGGAAGGCGGGCATCAATCCGCCGCGGCGCACGATCACGCGAAAGCAGCGGTTGGCTTTCATCGCACGCTCGAGCTGCTGGCGTATGCGGCGGCGGCTTCCTCGGGGCAGCGCTCGCCTGTGAACACGCGCGCCGGCTCTGCTCCTGCGCCCCCGACACGCACGGCGGGCACGTCGCTGACCCCAGCTGCCGCCGCCTGGGCGGTGGCCAGGCGCAGCTGCTCGGCAACCGACTGCATCTCAGCGGCCTTGAGAACGGCGGTTGGGTGCATCTCACACGCGCTGGCGGCGATCAGCACGAAGTCGCTCTCGGCCAGGCTGTGCCCGCCGGCGAACGCCTGGCGAAAGGCGGCGAGCGCAAACGCCACGGTGCGCCCGATCGACTTGGCGTAGGTGGCGATGAGCATCGCAAGCTCGCTGTCGAATGGAAACGGCTCGGGCAGGCGCAGCGGTTGCAGGCGCAGCTCGCGTGCGCGGCGCCCCAGCTCCTCTACGAAGATGTCGTGCTCGGTTTGGCAGCGGAACGCCTCGAAGGACTCGGCGGCGGGCAGCTCGCTCGCGAGCACGGGCTGCCACTCGGCGGCGAAGGGGAGCGTCTGGATGACTCGCTCGGCGGCGAAGTAGGCGAGCGGGCTCGCGAGGTCGAAGTAGAAGGCGGCATCCCGAGCGGACATCGCCTGTGAGGTTATTGCTAAGCCGGCAGCTGGACCGTCGATGGCTCGGCGGTGATCCGGATCAGCCGTGGATGAGCCACCCGTCGGCGGCGCGGCCAGCCTCCATCACGGCCTCCGAGAGCGTCGGGTGTCCGTGGATGATCCGCGCCACCTCAGGATATCCGCCCTCCAGCAGGCGCACGTTGACGAGCTCCTGAATCAGCTCCGTGGCGCGCGAGCCGACGATGTGCCCGCCGAGCAGCTCACCGTACTTGCGCTCGCCCACGAGCTTGACCAGGCCCGTGCGGTCGCCGTAGACGGTGCCCCCGCCGACCGCTCCGTAGGGAACCTTGCCGACCACCACGTCGTGACCCTGCTCGCGCGCCTGCTCCTCGGTGAGCCCGAACGAGCCGACGTTGGGAGTGCAGAACGTGGCGCGGGGGATGTCGATGTAGGAGAGCGGGTGAGTGTCGAGGCCGGCGCTGTGCTCGGCGGCGATGATTCCCTCGTCGGATGCCTTGTGGGCGAGCGCCGGCCCGCGCACGAGGTCGCCGATCGCGTAGACGCCGGCGGCTGTCGTGCGCTGTGTGTCGTCCACCTCGATCAAACCGCGCTCGTCGAGCTCGACACCGGCGTCCTTCAAACCCAGCGCGTCCACGTCGGGACCGCGTCCGGCGGCGATCACCAGGTAGTCGACCTGTGCTGTGTCCCCCCCGTAGGTGAAGCGCACGCAATCGCCTTCCGCACGCACATCCTCGATCGGCGTGCCGGTGTGGATGGCGATGCCCTGCCGCTTGAGCCCGCGCTCCACCAGGCGCGATATGTCGCTGTCCTCGGTGGGCAGAACGCGGTCGAGCACCTCGAAGAGCATCACCTCGCTGCCGAGACGAGCGAAGCCCGAAGCGATCTCGGCGCCCGACGCCCCGGCTCCGACGACAGCCAGGCGCGCGGGCAGCTCTGTCAGCGCCCACGCCTCCTCGGTGCCGATCACCCTGCCGCCGAACTGCACGCCCGGGATCGAGCGCTTGACCGATCCGGTGGCGAGGATCACGGTGGCGGCGCTGAGAACCTGCTCGCCGACGCGCACCTCGACGCCGCCTGCGCTGCCGCTCGCCCCTCCGTTGCCGTTTCCGCCGACGCCCCCGTCACCCGCGCCGTCGGTGCCCGAGAGCGAGGCTTCGCCTTCGATCAGGTCGATGTGGTTCTTCTTGAAGAGGCCTGCAACACCCGAGGTGAGCGTCGAAACCACCTTCTCGCGCCGGCTTTGAATCCCCGCGTAGTCGACCTCGACGCCGCTCACCGCAAGGCCGTAGTCGCCGGCGTCGCGAATCTCGGTGAGCAGATCGGCAGAGCGCAGCACGGCCTTGGCGGGGATGCAGGCGTAGTTCAGGCAGCGCCCGCCCACCTTGTCCTTCTCCACGACAGCTGTCCGCTTGCCCAGCTGCGCGGCGCGGATCGCGGCGACATAGCCACCGGGGCCGGACCCGATCACGACGCAGTCATAGGAGGACTCAGCCATCCGGGGGCTGAGCCTATCGCAGCGCTTCGTCTGTGTCCGGCTCGCCGACCGACTGGTTGTGCTCGGTGGCTTGGATGCGCCCCATCACGCGCACGAGCTTCCAGAACATCCAGCCCGCGAGCAGGATGCTGAGCGCACACAAGCCGCCAGCGAGCAGCGTCTCTGCGACGACGAGGGCAAGCGAGGTGACGATGATTTGAAAGGCGAGCAGCGCCTCGAAGCCGAGCACCGCCCAGTAGCGACGCCGGTACATGCCGTGGGCGAGCGCCAGCAGCACGGCGGCCAGGAACAGGCCGCCGGGAAGCGAGCCGCCGTGACGAGAGAGGTCATGGACGGTGATCGCGCTCACGAGCGTCGCCCCGGCAAGCGCCACTGCCACCACCACGGCGACGATCAACGCGGACGGCCGCTCGTGCTCGCCGAGCGGTTGCAGCGCTGTGCGGGGGCTAGCGGTGCCCATCGTCATCCCGGGTGGGGTGCATCGACTCGATCGCGGAGCGCAGGGCGGCGGCGGCGCTGCGCGGATCGTCGGCGTCGGCGATGGCGCGCAGCACGCATATCCCCTGGGCGCCGGCGTGGAGCACGTCGAGGATGTTCTCGCTGTCGATGCCGCCGATCGCGAAGAACGGCACGCGCGCGTGGGCGGAGGCGTAGCTCACTAGCTCGGTGCCCACCGCAGGGCGCCCGGGCTTGGTGGGCGTGGCGTAGACCGGGCCGACGCCGATGTAGTCGACGTGATGCGCGCCGCCGGCATCGCTCGGCGTGGCGCCGTCTATCTCCAGGGGGGCATGGGTTGAGAGTCCGATGAGCATGTCCGGGCCGACGATCTCGCGCACCTCGGCGACGGTTGCGTCGTCTTGGCCCACGTGCACGCCGTCGGCGCCCGCGCGAATCGCCACGTCGGGGCGGTCGTTGACGACGAGCAGGGCGCCGAGCCGCTCGCACAGGGCGTGGGCGGCGTGCGCGACGGCGGTGAGCTCGTCGTCGGGGAGCAGCTTGTCGCGCAGCTTCACGACATCCACGCCGCCGTCGATCGCGGCGTGGAGCACCTCGGACAGCTCGCGATCGCCGGGTTTGGAGTCGCACACCAGATACAGCTGCGCGCTCTGGAGCTTGGCTCGCCGCCGGGCGCCGGGATCGGGGCTGGACATCGTCTGCAAGTGTGACATCTGCTCGCCGCCGAGCGTGCTCGCGGCGCGGCTGTCGGCGGGGCGGCGGACTAGCATCAAACTCGATGGCTTCGCACGCAAACCCGACGGTCGATGTGCTGGTGATCGGCGGTGGGATCGTCGGTCTGGCGGTGGCGTGGCGCGCGGCGGGGCGCGGCCTGTCGGTGACGGTTCTCGAGCGCGACGAGATCGGTCACGGCGCCTCGCACGTGGCTGCCGGGATGCTCGCTCCGGTGTCGGAGCTCGAGTTCGGCGAGCACGGCCGCCGAGCGCTCGAGCTCGGGCTGCGCTCGGCGCAGATGTGGCGGTCGTTCGCGCAAGAGCTCGAACGTGCCAGCGGCGTGGATGTCGGGTTGAGGACGAACGGAACGCTGATCGTGGCGCGCGATCCCGACGACGCGCGCGAGCTCGAGCGCGAGATGGAGCTGCGCGGCACGCTGGGCTTGCGCGCGGTGCGTCTGCGGGCAAGCCAGGCGCGCGAGCGCGAGCCGGCGCTTGCCCCAGTCGTCCGGATGGCGGTTGAAGCCCCCGACGACCACAGCGTGGACCCGCGCCAGGTGGTGCTGGCGCTGCGCCGGGCGTGCGAACTCGCAGGAGTGGAGATTCGCGAGCGCTGCCCTGTGGAGCGCGTGGCGATCGAGGGCGAGCGGGTCACCGGTGCTGTGCTGACTGCGTCGCCGTCCACGCACGCGCATCTGCGCGCCCGCCACGTGGTGGTGGCGGCTGGTTGCTGGAGCGGGCTGCTCGACGGTCTCCCCGCACATGCGCGGGTGCCGGTGCGCCCGGTCAAGGGCCAGATCATGGTGCTGCGCGATCCGGCTGGCCCGGGACTGCTGTCCGGGCCGGTGCGCTACGGTCGCGGGTATCTCGTGCCTCGCCCGGATGGACGATTCGTGCTCGGCGGAACGGTGGAGGAGCGTGGGTTCGACGTCGAGCCGACGGCGGGTGCGGTGTACGAGCTGCTGCGCTACGCCCATGAGTTGGTGCCGGGGGTGAGCGAGCTCGAGCTGATCGAGTTGAACGTGGGCTTTCGCCCGGGCACGCCCGACAACGCGCCGATCCTCGGCAGGGGGGCGCTCGACGGGTTGGTGTGGGCGACCGGCCACTACCGCAACGGCATCCTGCTCACCCCGCTCACCGCCGATCTGGTGGTGGGTGTGCTCGCCGGTGAGGGCTCCGGCGAGGAGCGCTCCGGCAACGCACCGCACGACTCCGAGGCTCTGCTCGCGACCTGCGATCCTGCTCGCTTCGCCTCTCGGGCCGCCACGGCGAGCATCGAGGGGATGCTGCGATGATCGTGTTGAACGGAGACATTCAGGAGCAGGGCGCCGGAGAGCCGGTGAGCGCCGTGCTGGAGCGCCTTGGTCTGGGAGAGGGCGCTCGCGGCGTGGCGGTGGCGGTAGACGGAGAGGTGGTGCCGCGCGCCGAGTGGACACGCCTGAAGATCCCCGAGGGCGCCCGCGTGGAGGTGCTCACGGCGATGCAGGGAGGATGAGCGGGCCGATGGCGACTGTGCAGACACGAGCAGACCCGCTGCAGATAGCCGACCGCACGCTCTCTTCGCGGCTGCTGCTCGGCACGGGGGGCTTCCCGTCGTTGGAGCTGCTGGCCGAGGCGATACGCGAGAGTCACACCGAGCTCGTGACCGTTGCGCTGCGCCGCGTCGACCCAAGTGCGCGCGGGTCGCTCGTGGATGTGCTCGCGCGCGAGGGGGTGGAGCTGCTCCCGAACACCGCCGGTTGCTTCACCGCACGCGACGCGGTGCTCACCGCCAAGCTTGCGCGCGAGGCGTTCGAGACCAACTGGATCAAGCTCGAGGTGATCGGCGACGAGGACACGCTGCTGCCCGACGCAACCGAGCTGCTGAAGGCTGCTGAGCAACTGGTGGACGACGGCTTCGTCGTGCTGCCGTACACAACCGACGATCCCGTGCTCGCGCGCCGTCTGGCGGATGTGGGGTGCGCCGCAGTGATGCCGCTCGGCGCCCCCATCGGCAGCGGCATGGGGATTCGCAACCCCTACAACATCACGCTCATCCGCGAAGCGGTGCAGCTGCCGATGGTGCTCGACGCGGGCATCGGCACGGCTTCGGACGCTGCGCTCGCGATGGAGCTCGGCTGCGACGCGGTGATGGCGGCGAGCGCCGTCTCGCGCGCGCAGAACCCGGTGGCGATGGCTGGCGCGATGCGCGACGCGGTGCGCGCGGGCAGGCTCGCCCGCGGAGCCGGACGCATCCCCCGGCGCACGTACGCCACGCCCTCGACGCCGAGCGAGGGCATCGCGGACTTCGGCTCGTAAGCTACTTGACGACTTCGATGGCCCCGTTCATCGTCGCCGGGTGGAGCGTGCAGCGGTAGTGGATCACGCCGGGCTTGCTCACTTTGATCTCAAACGTGCCACCTTCGCCGAAGTTCTTGGAGGCGAATTTGATGGGGCCGCTGGCTGAGGTGACGTTGTGTTCGACCGGGTCTTGGTTTGTCCACTTGATGGTGGATCCCACCTTCACCTTGAGCGTGTCGGGTTCGATGGCGATCTCGTGGTAGCTGATGTTCACCAGCCCGCTCTGGACGGGAGCGTTCGCCGGCGGGGATGCGTAGTTGATCTTGCCGTTGGGCACGATCCCGCTCTTGGTGGTGCTCGCGGATGAGCTCGTGCCGGAGGTGCTCGTATTCGAGCTCGATTTGCTCGAGCCGCAGCCGGCGGCGAGAGCGAGAGCCGAGCAGGCGGCGAGGATGACGAGGGCTCTGTTCATCTGAGCGGTCCTTTCTGGTGTGCGTCGGTGGTCAGCCTACCCGAGCGGCCAGCGCCCTTCAGTTCGTGCCGCCTAGACTGGTCGCTCCGATGCACGCAAGCACCCGCCACTTCCTCACCGGCACCGAGCTGCGCGCGGCTGAGCTGGACGCGCTGCTGCACCGCGCGATCGAGCTGAAGGCCGCTCCGCTCTCCTCGCGCGCACTCGCCGGACGGGCGGTGGGGTTGATATTCGAGAAGCCCTCGACGCGCACGCGCGTGTCGTTCGAGGTGGGCATACACGAGCTGGGCGGCCATCCGGTGGTGCTGCGCTCGAGCGAAATGCAGCTCTCGCGGGGAGAGTCGGCGCGCGACACGGCGCTCGTGCTCTCGCGCCACCTTGCGGCGATCGGCATGCGCACCGGTCCGGATGAGCAACTGGAAGAGCTGGCGGATCACGCGGACGTTCCGGTGTTCAACATGCTGACCGCGCTTCACCATCCCTGCCAGGCGCTTGCCGACCTGATGACGGTGCACGAGGCGTTCGGATCGCTCTCCGGGCTGCGCTTGGCGTATGTGGGCGACGGAACGAACGTGGCGCGCTCGCTTGCCTTGCTCGGCTCTCTGATGGGCGTGGATGTGGCGATCGCATCGCCGCCTGCCTACTCGCTCGAGTCCGACCTCTCGGTTGTGCCGGGTGCGACGGGTTCGCTGACGCTCTGTCACGACCCTCTGGAGGCGGCGAGGGACGCTCACGTTCTCTACACGGATGTGTGGGTGAGCATGGGCGACGAGCACACCGCCGAGGAGCGCCGCACGGCGCTTGCCCCCTACCGGATAGACGACGCGCTGCTCGACGCGGCTGCCCCGGACGCGATCGCGCTGCACTGCCTGCCCGCGCACCCCGGGGAGGAGATCGCCGCCGAGGTGCTCTATGGCAAGCGCCAGCGCATCTGGGACCAGGCGGAGAACCGGCGCCACGCTCAGAAGGCGCTGCTCGAGCTGCTCGTCGAGCCGCGCTCTCGATGAGCGAAAACACCCACACCCAAGCGCCCGTCCAAGGCGCGTCCGCGCCTCGTCCCGAGCGCGGGGATGTCTTGGAGCTGGAGGTCGATTCGTTCGCGCACGGGGGCGAGGGAGTGGCGCGCCACGGCGACGGCGGATATGTCGTGTTCGTGTCGGGGGCAATCCCCGGCGACCGCGTGCGGGCGGAGGTGGTCAAGCGCAAGCGCAGCTACGCGCACGCGCGTGCGGTGGAGATCGTGCGCGAGAGCGCTGAGCGCATCCCGCCGACCGCACACCACCCGGGCGTCGCCTGGCAGGTGCTGCCATACGAGCGCCAGCTGGAGGTCAAGCACGAACAGGTGCGCGACGCGTTGGAGCGAATCGGACGTCTGGAGGGGTTCGAGCTCGAGCAGATCGTGCCGGCGGTGCAGCAGTGGCGCTATCGCAACAAGCTCGAGTACTCGTTCGGCGACCTCGACGGACAGCTGGTGTGCGGGTTTCACGCGCCAGGCGGGTGGAAGCGCGTGGACCCGATCGATGACTGCCGGCTTGCCTCAGGGCGCGGCAACCGCGCTCGCGAGGCGGCGCTCGCCTGGGCGCGTGAGCAGGGCTTGCGCCCCTGGGACCGTCACCGCGAGAGCATCGCCGCCGGCGGCGTGCTGCTGCGCAACATCGTCGTGCGCGAAGGTCGGGGCACCGGCAAGCTCCAGGTGCGGCTCGTCAGCACGCCGGGTGAGCTCGACGCCGGCGCGTTTGCAGCTGCGCTCGTTCGCGAGCTCGGCGAGGAGACGCTCAGCGGTGTGCTCTGGACCCGCTCGGACGCACTGGGGGAGACGACGCTCGGCGGTGACACAGAGCTCGTGTGGGGCGATTCCGACCTGCCGGAGCGCCTGGGCGAACTCGACCTGCGCATCTCCCCGGAAGCGTTCTTCCAGACGAACACCGAGATGGCGGAGAAGCTCTATGGAGTGGCGACCGAGTACGCCCAGCTGCAAGGTTGGGAGCGTGTGTTCGACATCTACTGCGGGATCGGCACGATCGCGCTCACGCTCGCCGCGCGTGCGGGCGAGCTGTGGGGCGTCGAGCTGATCGAGGACGCCGTCGCCGACGCGATCGCCGCGGCCAAGCGCAACGACATCACCAACGCCCGCTTCTTCGCCGGCGACGCCCGCCTGGCGCTGCCCGAGCTGTTGCAGCGTGCGGGCCGCCCGGACGTGGTCGTTGTAGACCCACCGCGGGCGGGTCTCGCACCAAACGTGGTGCGCCGCAGCATCGACTGCTCGCCCAAGCGCGTGGTGTACGTCTCGTGCAACCCCACCACGCTCGCGCCGAACGCAGCCCAACTCGTGGAGGCGGGTTGGCGGCTGGTGAAGGTGCGCCCGGTGGACATGTTCCCGCAGACCCCGCACATCGAGTGCGTGGCGCTGCTGGAGCGCCGATAGCTCGCGCGTACTGCCGTCTATATGCTCCCGGCGTGCGCAAGCTAACTGGACTCCTGAGCGTCGTCGCCGCAACCGTCGTTGTGGGACTGGTTGCGATACCAGCGACCGTTTCGGCAAACACGGTGATTTTGTGCGGCTATGCAGGCTGCGAGTTCTTCGTCCTCGGCCCGCACACTCCGAATCCGCGCTCCTCGCCGCACATGCACTTCAAGATCCATCCGGCAGCGGTGACGGCGGGTGCAACTTTGCACGCAACAGCGAAGGGCTTTCTGGCGGGCGAGTATGTGACGATCTGGGACTACACCGATCCGCACTGGAGCCACGCCTCTGAGCTCCCAGGCGGCAATGCCGACGGCCACGGCAAACTCGCGTTTGTCAGGGAGACGCTTGCGAACATCACAAAGGCGACTGGTCACAAGATCTGTCTGCAGGGCGAGCGCTCTCACAGAGTGGCGTGTGCTCGCTACAAGGTGAAGCCAGCCGGTCCGGCTATCGGCCCTGGCTACGTGCCGCCGGAAACCGAACCGGGTGGTTACACGCCACCCACCACCGGGCCGGGCTACGTCCCGCCGGCAAGCTCTTAGCAGACGTTGAACAGGGCTGGGGTGGCTTGTGCCCAGCGCTCGTCACCCGCCGATCACGATCGCTCGGTGGCACCCTCCAGGTGCCTGATGTCCTCCAGATCCTGCACACGGCCGGCTACGCGCTTCATGGCGAGCAGATGCTCCAAGCTGCACACTCTGACCTTTAGTCCGTCGATATCACTCTCGAGCGCGTCCGGTTGAAGCTTGGCGTAGAGGTGCTCGGTGTCGAGGCCGTCGAGCCACTGCATGACGTCGACACGGCCAAGCGCCGTCGCGACGCAGAAGTTCCCGCCCTGGAGGAGATCATCTGCCCGTGTCGGATCCATCGGCAACTCCTCAGGCTCGAAGTCGTCTGCACCGACGATCGTTGCGTTGAGGTCGCGCAGCGCCTCGGCGAGGGTCGTGAGATTTTTCGGCTGTGGGTCCGGGACAATGTCGATGTCCTTCGTCGCACGGATGAACCCATGGGCGTTGACGGCGAATCCGCCGACGATGATGTGCTCGACTCCGCGGTCCTGAAGGAACCTCAGCAGAGGGAATGGATCAAGCGCCTCTTGCATGGCGGAATCCGTTTGCGAGACGGTTGACGAAGCGGGCGAGCGCAGCCGCCTCTTGAAGGTTTACCGCAATGCCGCGAGCGCGATCGCGCTTGACTTGGGCGATTCGTGCCCGTTCGTTCCGGGCGACCTCCTCAGGTGTCCACGGCCCTTTGGGCGTCGGCTTCTGAGGCGTGTCCATGGGTGGGATTGTAGGCTCCGCCCATGCGCGCCGTAACGATCCGCGACAACCAGATCCTCGTCGAGGAGCACCCCGACCCAACACCCGGCGCAGGCGAGGTGCTCGTAAGCGTGCGCGCAGCAGGCATCAACGGCGCTGACATGATGCAGCGCCGCGGCTTGTACCCGGCGCCGCCCGGCTCCCCGCAGGACATCCCGGGTTTGGAGCTGGCGGGCGAGGTGCAAGCGCTTGGTTCTGGAGCCGAACGCTTCGAGGTGGGCGATCGGGTGATGGCGATAGTCGGTGGTGGCGGCCAAGCCGAGCGGGCGGTTGTGCACGAGCGCCAACTGATGCCAGTTCCGCGGACCCTCGATTGGCAGCAGGCGGGCGGCTTGCCTGAGGTGTTCACGACAGCCCACGACGCACTGTTCACGCAAGCCCAGCTCCGTCCCGGCGAGCGCCTGCTCGTCCACGGCGGCGCAGGGGGTGTGGGAACCGCGGCGATCCAGCTCGCCAAAGCAGCGGGCGCGCGCGTGACGGCGACAGTGCGCCGCGAGCAGCAGCGTGCGGACGTTCAGGCGCTTGGAGCGGACGCGATCGCCCCGGAGGGCTTTGCCGAGCATGGGCCGTTCGACGTGGTCCTCGAGCTCGTCGGCGCCCCGAATCTGCCCGAGAACCTGCAGGCGCTCGCCACCGCGGGTCGAATCGTCGTGATCGGAGTGTCGGCGGGCGCCAAGAGCGAGATCAACATGCTGGCGCTCATGGGCAAGCGAGCGCGCATCCACGGCTCGACCCTGCGCGCACGACCGCTCGAGGAGAAGGCGCAGGTTGCACGCCTGCTGGAGCGCGAGGTGCTGCCGTTGTTCGACGACGGAGCGCTGCGCGTCCCCGTGGCGCAGACATTCGCCTTGGATGAGGCGGCGGCAGCGTACGAGCGTTTCGCCGAAGGCGGCAAGCTCGGCAAGATAGTGCTGACGCTCTGACGGGCAGCTATTTGTGCCACGCTCTGACAGCGGCTATTTGTGCCGCCGTTTCGGCTTTGATCTGACCTTCTGAAGGACGACCGGCTGCGTCTTGGTGGCCGGCGTGCCGCCGGTGGGCGTGAACGTGAGAGTCACGGTGACCGACAGCTTGTGCTTGCGGCTCAGCTGCTTCAGTGCGGCTGGCGTCGGCGCCAGCTTGAGGGTCAAGCTGGTGGCAGCGGATGCGGTCGCGCTGACAGGCTTGACCAACGCGACCGTCTTCGGGTTACGCCGTTTGGACTTTGCGCTGTGCGCGGTTGGCGCCTGCCATTCGGCTAGCGCGCCGGCGATCGTCGAGAACAGGCTGACGCGGGCGCTTGACGCATCGCGGGCGCTGAGCGTGCCGGGGCCGGGAACGTTCACGGTTATGAGCGCGCTCCCGTCTTTCTTGTTCGGCTTGACGCTCAGCACCTGGAAGACGTTGCTGGATGACGCATCAGGCACGCTCGCTTTGGTGCTCCCTGAAGTGCCGGACGCAGACGGGGGGACGTCGGCGACAGTCACCGCATGCGAGACGCTCGAGCTCTTGCCGGCGTTGTCGGTGACGGTCAGCGTGACGGTGTATTGGCCGGCTGCCGCATACGTGTGCGAGGGCGTGGCGCCTTCTGCAGTGCTGCCATCCCCGAAGCTCCACCTGTACCCGCTGACCGTCCCATCCGGGTCGCTTGAGCTCGAGCCGTCGAACTGGATTGGTTCCGTCGCGGTCGGAGAGGGGCTCGCGACCACGAACGAGGCGACTGGCGGAGCATCGACTGTCACATCCTGTTCGCTCGTATCGATGAGGCCTTTGTCGTCTGTGACGGTGAGGACGACATGGTGCGTGCCCGGACTCGAGTAGGTATGAGAAACCGTCGCGGCGGAGCCTGTCTGCGCGGGCGAGCCGTCGCCGAAGGACCATTCGTAGGAGACGATCGTGCCGTCGCTGTCGCGAGAGGCGGAGCCGTCGAACGTCACCGCTTCACCGGTGGCGGGCGAGGGCGGGCTCGCCGAGAAGGAGGCGGTGGGCGGGCTGTCGGCGACGGTGGCTTCGTGTTCGACGGTGTTGCTGAGCCCAGCGTTGTCCATGACGGTAAGCGTCACGGTGTATTTGCCGGGCAGCGAGTAGGTGTGCTTCGGCTTTTGCCCGGTGGCGCTCGCTCCGTCGCCGAAGGACCATTCATACGTGACGATTTCTTCGCCCGCTGGGTCGCTGGAGGTCGACGCGTCGAATCCGACCGGGGCTCCTCCAGTCGGTTCGGGCGTGGCGACCGAGAACGCGGCTGTGGGCAGCTGGCTGCGCAGGCCCAGCGCGAAGTTGCGGGTCTTCCACTGGGAGTTGTTGTGTTCGGTTTCCTGCGGGCCGTTGACCTGGCTCGTGCCCCATACGACCGCCTGATGCAGCGGATCTGGGCTGGCGCCCGCGTAATCCCCCCAGCGGCAGGGAGCAGCTTCTCCGCTGATGCCCGGACAGGAGAAGTCTTTGTCGACGTCTTCGCTTTCGGCAAGCTTGACGTCGTTTTCCATCTGGCCGGCGGGCGTCATGGGCGTGTGCGATTGCGCGTGGACCTCGACCTTCAGGGCAGCTCCGCCGGTCGCATAGTGGATTACCGCTCCGTTGCCGCGGGCGGTTGGAGAGATGGCTCCGTCGAAGGCGAAGTTGCCAGAGGCCGGCGCTTCGACGTCGCCGGCCTGCACGGGCGTCGCAGCGCCGGCTTTGACTGCGTACCAAGCCACGACCGAGGGCGAGCCGAGCGAAGGGGCGACCGTGTGCTGGGTCCAGACCTGCATCTGATGGGTGTTCGGGTTTTCGTCTGCGACGGCCTGGGTGAGGCGGGTGTCGGAGCTGTCGATCGTGTCGGTGCTCCCCGGCTGGGGCACGGGCGCGGGCATGTAATAGGTGGAGACGGCGACTTCGGGCTGTTCGTGGAATTCCGGTTCGCCGTTCGCGTTCTTGGTGACGGTGAACACCTCCAGGTTGTTCGCCGAGCCGCTTCCGGCGTATTCGGCTGCCACGACGTAGCCGGTTGACGAGTTGCCGTAGACATTGGCGGGAACAGGCGTGAACATCGGGAGCGCTTCCACGCCGAACCCGAATTCAGATGGGCAGGTGGAGCGGCCCTTGGCAGGCTTTTCGATCACCGCCACACCTGAGCCAACGTAGTTTTCCGCCGGTTTGGCTCCCGCTTCGTAGGCGTTTACGCCGACCATCATGAAGTCGTTGTCACCGCCCAGCTTGGGGAAGTCGAAGAGCTGTTTGCCGGTTTTCACGTGGTACTTGCACCAGCCTCCTTCGAGATTCGTCGGATCGGCTGTCTTGGACCAGCCGAACGAGAAGCCTTCGGTGCCGGTGAGCCCGCAGTCAAGAACGGCGTACTCCCAGCGTTCTGCTTGTTGATCCCACCGGATCTGGCCGTCGCAGGTGGCGGTGCTGTTGACGAACTGCGCCTCGCCCATGCTTTTTTCGAGCGCGAGAGTCGCCCGGTTGTAGACGGCGATTTCCGAGTTGACTATCTCGACGTAGTCGTTCGGACCGATCGCACCGGTGGTGTCGGGCGGTGTGGCCGATGTGTTGGTGCCACCGCCGAGCATGCCCGCTTGGTTGAGCCCTTCGAAGAGGACTGCCTTCGGGGCAGGCGCGAACGGGGTGGCGGTGCGCGGGGCGAGCGTGCGGCTCGTGCCGCTGGAAGCTTGCGGATGGCGTGCGATCCATGCGAGATAGCCTCGCTCGGCCTTGGCCTTGGAGGCTGCGTAGGCGGCGGGATTGGGGGCGCGCAAGGGCAGGCTGCGCGGGCCGGACGGAAGACTGAAGGGGATGGCGGCCGAGTTGACGCCTTCGGCGCGGAGGTGCCGGACGATCAGCGCTTGCGCGGCGCCCGCGTGGACGATCGGTGCAGCGAGCGCAACGAGCGCCGCGGTGGTTGTGAGCCGGCGTGGTGAGCGCAGCCGGCGACGCAACTTCATCTGAAGCCTCACGGACCCCCCTATCTGATCGGATCGGATAGAAGGAATCCTATTAGTACGGCGGCTGCGCCGCATGCCACTCGCCGAGCACGCGAAAGGCGGCCCAGAACTCGCGCTTGGCGTCGGTCTCGTCGAGCGAGTCGTCGATGTTGGGCACGTAGAGCGCGTCGATCGTCGGCGTGAGCTGCTGGATCTCCCCCACTCGCGCGTGGAGCGGGTGCGCAAGCGGCACTTCCAGCTCGTTCAGCGTGGCGAGCGCCTCGGCGCCCATGACGACGACGATGCGCGGTTGCACGATGGCGATCTCCTCGACCACACGCGCGAGGCATTCGGGGTCGGCGAGCGAGGAGTCGCCGAGCGGGCACTTCACGCACAGCGTGCCGTAGACGGTGAGCGGGTCGATGGAGAGCCGCTTGAACGACTTCATCAGCGCGGACCCGGCGCGGCCGTAGAAGGCGACGCCCTCCTCGATCTCAGACGGCAGCGGGGAGTGCTTGAGCAGCATGATGTCCGCCTGCGGGTGGCCGGAGCCGAGCACGGGCATCAGGTGGCCGCGCGGGCAGTGCGGGCAGGACTGCAGGTCGCGCGTGAGCGAGTTCAGCTCTCGTATGGCCCGCTCCAGATACTTCTCGCGGATCTCATCGTCGGTGACGGGCATGGACGCGGAGGGATTTGACGGCTCGCGCGGTTGTCCTTGCTCGTGCATCTCTACTTGCGCGATGAACGCTCGCGTGCAGGATTCACGGGCGTCCCGGGCGCATCGCTTTGCGCACGCGCCGCTCGCGGCTGGCTCGCCGCGCGGCGGCGGGAGTGGCGCGCGTTTGCAGGAACTTCAGGGCTTGCACGTAGAGCAGGCTGCTCGGCTTGGTGACGATCTCGGCGTCGCGCAGCGACTGCAGGAACTCAGGCGGAGTGTCGAAGTCGCGCATCCGGATGCGCACCGACCCCAGCCCCTGGGCGACGTGCGAGTCCGAGCCGGCGCCCGCGGGGATGCGGTACTTGGCGGCAAAGCGCGACGCCTCCTCGTTGAACGCGCCGATCGCCACGCGCGAGTTGAACACCTCGATGGCGTCGATGTCGTCGAGAACCGGGAGCAGGTGCTCGTAGTCGGGCACCGAGTGCATGCGGTCGAACGGGTGGGGCACGTACGCCAGGCCGCCCTGGCGCTTGATCTCGGCGACGGTGTCGGCGAGGGTGAGTCCGCGAGGGATCTTCTCCTCGATGAACAGCCCGATCACCTCGCCTTGCTCGGCTGTCTTGACCTCCTCGCCGACGATCACCTTCACGCCGTAGGCGCCAGCCTTCTCGCGAGCCTCCAGCGCGCCCGAGATCTCGTTGTGGTCGGTTACGGCGATGGCGCCCAAGCCTTGGGCGCGAGCGGTGGCGAGGAGCACCTCCACCGGGGTGGCGCAGTCGTAGGAGTGGTCGGTGTGCATGTGCAGGTCGACGTCGATCAGCTTGCGCCGCAGCAGGCGCCGGCGCAGCTCGTCGTCGGCGCGCGTGTCGTGGCGGCGAGCGGCGAGCTCGCGGTAGATGCGCTCGAACCCATCGGCGGCGCGCTCCCCCGAGGCTGGGAGTACCTCGTAGGAGCCGGGAAAGTGGTGTCGCATCAGATCGGCGGTTGCGTCGGAGTCGGCGGTGCGGGAGTCGAGCCGTCCGAAGAAGCTCTCGACGTAGCGCCGCCCGAGCGTCGAGAGCAGGCGCTCTGGGGGATGGTGGAAGGAACCGACGTTGAGCGCGCGCGAGTAGCGCAGCGCGGCGCTGGAGGCGCTCGGCGCGAACGGCTCGTGCACGTGGACGAAGTCGAGTGGCACGAGCGAGAGCAGTTGCTCGATCGTGCGCGAGACGTCGACTGGAAGCGCGCGGGCGCGGCGCGAGTAGGCGCCGGGCACGTCGAGGACCTCGCCGATCGCGAGCACGCGCATGCCGCCTTCGTCGGGCGCTTCGAGCAGGCTTGCGGGCCGCTGGCGAGCGGCGCGCAGATCCTGACGCGAGGCGCGCACGCGCTCGGGCGAGCGCGAGGGGGCGAGGATCAGCACGCGATGCCCGCGTGCCTGCAGCTTCTCGGCAAGCGCCCACACGCCGGTGTTGACATCGCCGCGATCCTCGAGCGGGTAGGGCGTGACGTGGGCGATCGAAAAGCGCTGCGGGGCCACAGGAGCAGCATAGGAGCGATGGCACCCAGGTGCGAGCCGCTCGGCAATTCGTCCAGGGAGAGGCGCTGACGCGAGTGGGAAACACGCGCTTACTTGAGTTGAGGACGAGAGTCTGCTTGTCTGTTCGATTCTGCGGTGTAGTGCAACCAATTCCAACAGAAGGGGAGACACATGAGAAGGGTTATGGCAACCACCATCGCTGCGCTGGCGCTGCTGCTCAGCTCCGGAGCCATCGCACAGGCGCACGATCCGATCCTGTTCGTGCATGGTTGGAAAGAGTCGAGCACGCTCTGGAAAACGATGATCGAACGCTTTGAAAAAGACGGCTGGGCCAAGTCGGAACTGAACAACTGGAGCTACAACACGGCGCAGTCAAACGTGACGACCGCCAAAGAAGTGGCGAGCAAGGTGGCTGAAATCAAGAGCAAAACAGGTGCCGCGAAGGTGAACCTGATCACCCACTCGATGGGTGCGCTCTCGACGCGCTACTACATCAAGAACCTGGGTGGCGAAAGCACGATCGAAGACTGGGTGTCGCTCGGCGGACCCAACCACGGAACGACGACGGCTGACTTCTGCTTCGAAGTGTCGTGCGAAGAGATGCGCCCGAACTCGAAATTCCTCAACGAACTGAACGCCGGCGACGAAACGCCGGGCGCGGTTCACTACGCCACCTGGTGGTCGCCGTGCGACGAAATCATCAACCCGCACGAAAGCGTGATCCTCACCGGTGCGACCAACACCGAAACCGAATGCATCTCGCACGTCGCGTTGACGACGAACGAAAAAGTGTATGTCGGGGTGCGCGAATTCGTGAAGTAGCGCGCTAGCGCTTGGCTGCCGGCCGCTTCGCCTTGGTGGCGGGGCGGCTGGTGGCCTTCGCAGCCGTGCGGCCCTTGGGCCGCGTGAGCGGCTTGCGGGCGTGCTTGGCGATGAACTTCTCGGTGTCCTCGCGCGCCATGTGGTCGGGCCGCTGGTTGTGCGGCGACTTCATCAGGTAGCTGGAGGGTCCGTCGAGCTGGCCGCCGACGCCGTTGTTGAGCGCGAGCTTGCAGCAGCGCACGGCGTCGATGACGATGCCGGCGGAGTTGGGCGAGTCCCACACCTCGAGCTTCATCTCGACGTTGAGCGGCACGTCGCCGAACGCCTGGCCCTCTACGCGGATGTGCGCCCACTTGCGGTCGGTGAGCCACGGCACGTAGTCCGACGGGCCGATGTAGACGTCCTCGGCGGGCAGCTTCTCGTCCATGATGGAGGTGACCGCGTTGGTCTTCGAGATCTTCTTTGACTCCAGGCGCTCGCGCTCGAGCATGTTGTAGAAGTCCATGTTGCCGCCGACGTTCAGCTGCGAGGTGCGCAGCATCTTCACGCCGCGGTCGGCGAACAGGCGGGCGAGCGTGCGGTGCACGATCGTGGCGCCCACCTGCGACTTGATGTCGTCGCCGACGATCGGCAGTTTGGCCTTGCGGAAGCGCTTGTCCCAGTAGTCCTCGCGGGCGATGAACACGGGGATGCAGTTGACGAACCCGCAGCCCGCCTCGAGCACCTGCTCGACGTACCACTTGGTGGCGTCCTCGGAGCCGACGGGCAGATAGGAGACGACGACGTCGGTGTGCGTCTCGCGCAGGATGCGCACGATGTCGGCGGTCTCGCCGGGAGCCTTGGAGATCTTCTCCTTGAGGTACTTGCCGAGACCGTCGTGGGTCATGCCGCGGTAGACGGGCACGCCGAGCTTGGCGGGCACGGCGCGCTTGCCGGTGGCGAACTTCATCGTGTTGTTCTGCCCCGCCCAGATCGCCTGGCCGAGGTCCTTGCCGACCTTGGTGGCGTCGATGTCGAAGGCGGCGGTGAACTCGATGTCGCGCACGTGGTAGCCGCCGAGGTCGACGTGCATGAGGCCCGGCACGAGCTCCTGCGGGTCGGCGTCGCGGTAGTAGTGGACGCCCTGGACGAACGCCGAGGCGCAGTTGCCGACGCCGATGATGGCGACTCGGACCTTGTCGGACTGGTAGCGAGCGGCGCCGTTGCTCGATGCGCCGTTTGTTCTTCCGTTGATGCTCATCTAGTCGTCTTCCTTCTCGGGGTCGGGGGAGACTACCCCGCAGCGCGCGCGCGGTGACAGCTCATTTGATGGCTCCGCCCTGCCGGGCTCCGCAGCGGGCACCGCTCGGCAGTGCAGACGCCGTGGCGTTCGGGCCGTCTGAGGCCCTCACGACGCGGGCTTTTCCAGCTCGCGCCGGACGTGCCAGATGCGTTGCAGAACGGTGAAGACGGACAGCGCGGCAAGCACGTACACCGACGGGGCGAGCAGGCTGAAGTCGCCGATCGATGCCCCGCGGGCGAAGAGCAGGCCGGCGGAGAGGATCACGACGCGCACGGGGCGCGTTGCCAGGCCGACCTTGCATTCGACGCCGAGCGCCTCGGCGCGGGCGCGGGTGTAGGACACCATCAGCGAGGCGAGCACGGCGACCACGACTGCCGCGGCGGCGCCTGAGCGGCCTTCGCTGGCGAAGACGGCGGCGACGGCGGTGAGCACGATGCCCTCCTCGATGCGGTCGAGCGTGGAGTCCAGAAAGGCGCCGAAGGGGGTGCCCTTGCCGGACATGCGCGAGTAACGGCCGTCGAGCGTGTCCATGATCGAGCCGACGATGAAGGCAAGGCCGCCGAGGAAGAACAGCCTCTGCCAGACCAGCACGGCGGCAAGCACGTTGAGCGCAAGGCCGGTGAGCGAGATGGCGTTGGGCGTCAGGCGCGACTCGATCAGGCGGTTGCGCACGAGCGCGCGCCGCTCGGCGGCGGTGAGCGCTACGCGCCCGTTGAGGCGGCCACGGGCCGGACGGGCGCGCATCGCTCCGCGCGGGCGGCGGGCGAAGGCGCTCCTTGAATGCGGGGATTGAGGAGTCATCGGTGGGAAACCCTATCCGGCTGGTGCGGGGACATGCCGGAAGCGCCAGCCGACCGGACCGATCGCCCCGAGCCGGCGGGCGGCAAGCGCGGAGATGCCGGCGGTGAGCGCTCCGAGCAGCGCGTCGAGGATGAAGTGGTTGGCGGTGGCGACGATCACGAAGGCGATCAGCAGCGGGTACAGGCGCCACAGGATGCGCACGGGCCGCCAGCGCGAGAGCGAGGCGAGCGGCCAGCCGATCATCAACGCGAAGGCGACGTGCATCGAGGGGATTGCGGCGTAGGGATTGAAGAGGGTGTTCATCGTGGCGGACGCTCTTCCCACCTTCACGCCGGTGACGTCGCCGACGGTGTCGATGAAGCCCCACTCGGGCAGGAAGCGCGGCGGGGCTGTCGGGAAGACGGCGTAGACGACGAGCGCGATGAGCAGGGCGACGGCGAACATGTTGCGCACGAAGTAGAAGGAGCTGTTGTGCCGTGTGTAGAGGTAGACGAGGCCGCCGATGGTGATCGAGGTTTGGGCGTTGAGGTACAGCCACGAGGAGACATCCATCACGAAGTGGCTGCCCATCGCCCACGCTTGTATGGAGGGCTCGACGAACACGTGCATCGTGCGCTCGAACTGGATCAGCTCACGCGCGTGCTGGAAGGCGGCTGTGGCTCTTCCCTCAACCAGGCCGCGTACGAGGCTGTAGGCCAGATAAGCGCCGACGCAGAGCAGCACCTGACGCAAGACGTCGAGCCAGCCGTTCGGCAGGACGCGCGCCTGCAAGAGGCGGAGCCGGGCCACCATTGCCTCAAAGCCTACCCCATGAATCTGTAGAGCCTCCAGTGCGTGGAGTGCCAGATAGGCCGCAAATAGGGCACTCCCTTGCGAACCAGCTTGCCCTCCAGAAGGCCGGCGCGATCGAGTGGAGCGTCCGGCAGGGCGACGTACTGGACGCGGTTGGCGGCCAGCCAGCCCCGATATGCGGAGGCGGTGATCGAGGAGCGATAGAACAGCGCGGCGTAGCGCGTGTCGAGCTGGCGCTCCCAACCACGGGCGAGCGATATGCGGTCGTGGCCGGCAAGGTGAGCGGCCTCCCAGTGCGCGCGCGTGAGCGGCACCTCGACGATCGTCGATCGCCCTCGGTCGAGCGCATGCAGCTCAGCCAAAAGCGGCGCGTAGTACGACGCGTGCACCGACGGATCGCCGGCGATCGATGCGAGGTCGCGCACGGGCGTGACGATCTGCCAGTAGAGGAGTACCGGCGCGATCGCGAGCAGCACCAGGCGCCGCCGCTGCCACAGCGCGCCGGCGAGCAGCGGTGCGGCTAGCAGCGGTCCAAGGCGGGCGGCGTTGCCGCCCATCGGCGTTGGCAACAGGTAGGCGGCGAGCAGCGCGAGCGCGTACAGGCCGCCACCGATCCTCAGCGTCAGGTGCGCGCGCGGCGTGAGCGGGCCGCGCGGCAAGAGCAGCGCGAACAGCAGCACTCCGGCGAGCGCCGGCCAGAACGCGGAGGCGGCGAACGGCTCGCGTCCTCCCTCGGGGAACGTGGCGCTCAACACCCCGACGGGCACGAGCGCGGCGGCGGCGAGGCGTGCATTGTCGTCTGCAAAGACGGCGGACACGCGCGCGTACGCGCACGCGCGCGTGCTCGCCACTTTCGTAACCCACCACGCACACCCCCCGCCACCCCTGGGAGCGCCAGGAACGCGCCCGCGACAGGGCTCGCCACCGCGCAAAGCACGGCAAGGATGAGCGCAAGCACCGACCGGCGGTGCAGCAGCGCCAGCACCGCCCCGAGGCCGAACGCCAGACCGAGGTCGAATGCCACCCGGCCGGAGAGCATCCCCACACAGACGCCGAACGCGAACACGACAGCCGCTGCGCGTGGCGCGCCGTCCGCGGCGCCGCCCCCTGCCCGAGCGCTCGCGTCTCCGAAGATGCGTTCGGCTATGAGCGCGAACAGCAGCGAGGCGGCGAGTGCGGAGAGCGCCAGCAGCAGGCGCACGCCGAGCAGCGCGCCGAGCGCAGGCGAAAGCAGCGAATAGCCGGGGAGCCAGTGGCCGTGCGCCGCGTACCAGCCCGTGTCCCACGTGGTGAAGCCGGCGCGTGCGAACAGGTTGCTGCGGTAGGTGGCAGCCGCCAGGTCGGCGGCTGGAGGCGCCAGAACGACGTAGAGCACCGCCAGCGGGGCGGCGACCGCCAGCGCGAGCGGCCAGGCGCGACGCATCAGCAAAGGAACTCGACGACGCGATCGATCGCGTCGGGGCGGTCGAGCCACCACCAGTGGCCGGCGTCGGGCAGCTCCAGCAGCTCGGCGGCGGGCAGCGCGCGGACGTAGTCGTGCGCGAAGCGGACCGATATGTAGGGATCGCGGGCGCCCCACACCACGAGCGCAGGCGCCTCGAGCGTCGAAAGCCGCTCGCCAGCCTTCGCAAGCACCTCGCTGGGAGAGCTGCGGTACAGCCGCAGGATCGCACGCTGCGTGCCCTGGTCGAAGTGGCGCAGCGTCGAGTCGATCCACTCTTTGGGCAGGGAGCCGGGTGTGACGTTGGACTCGCGTGTGGCGATGCGCAGCGTGAGGCGGCTGGTGGCGCCCATCGCCAGCTCTCCGAGCCCGGGGGTGCGCCAGATGCGCGCGGTGCGATGCCAGCGATAGCCCGGCAGGAACGGCACCGCGTTCATCACCACCAGCCGCTGCACCCGCTCGGGATGAGCCTGTGCGAAGGCCAGGCCGACGGCGCCCCAGTCGTGGACGACCATCTGCACGCGCTCAATTTCGAGCATGTCGAGGAAGCGCTCTACGAAGCTGGCGTACTCCTCGATCGTGCAGCTCAAATATCCGGGCTTGCCGGAGCGCCCGAAGCCGGGAAGGTCGGGTGCGATGCCGCCGGTGCGCGACAGGAACGCCACCCAGTCGTCGGAGCTGGTGGGCACTCCGTGCAGGTACAACACCGGCGTCCCGCTCGACGGCGCGCTGCGCCAGAACACGGGCAGCCCGTCGAGCTCGGCGCTGCGCTCGCTGATGTCGGGCACCGGGCGAGGATATAGCGTGGATGTGTGCCCGCCTCTTGGAAACGCGCGCCCCGGGCTCGCGTGAACCGTCTCCGCGACCGCCTGCGCGAGACATACGGAATCCCGCGGATGGCGCCGCACGGCAGGCCACTGGACGAGCTGATCTTGACGGTGCTCTCGCAGAGCACGAACGATCGCAACCGCGACGTGGCGTTCTTGCGCTTGCGAGAGCGCTACGGCGATCCCGGCCCCCCGGCCAGGCCGATCGACTACCACGCCGTGCTCGCAGCCCCGGTTGGAGAGATCGAGGAGGCGATCAGGCCAGGAGGCATCTCGAAGGTGAAGTCGGCGCGCATCAAGGCGATCCTCCAGGCGATAGCCGACTCCTCGCGACCTGACGGGGCAGACGCCGAGAGCTCCGCGCTCGACCAACGCCGAACCGCCGGCAAGGGCGAGGACCCGCTGTCGCTGGAGTGGATGCGCACAGCTCCGATCGAGCAGTGTCGTGCCTACCTGACAGGGCTGCCTGGGGTGGGACGCAAGACGGCGGCGTGCGTGCTGCTCTTCTCCTACGGCTTGCCGGACATCCCGGTGGACACGCACGTCTCGCGCGTGGGCACGCGCCTCGGTCTCTTCCGGGCAGGGGAGAGCTTCGAGGAGCTGCACGACGAGATGCTCGCGATCGCGCCCGAGGGCCAGGCGCTCGAGTTCCACGTCAACCTGCTGCGCCACGGCAGGCGCACGTGCTCGGCGCGCAACCCGGCGTGCATGCGCTGCCCGCTGGCGCGAATGTGCCCGAGCCGCGATTTGCTCATGGGCGGCGCCGTCTTTAGCCGTGCTGCCCGCGGGACCGAGAAAGCCGCGTCCTAGCCGCGCGGCAGAACCGCGAAGGCGATGACCGCGTAGTGGAGCGCGGCTGCGGCGATCACGAGGGCGTGGAAGATCTCGTGGTAGCCGAACACGTGCGGCCACGGGTTGGGCCGTTCGCTTGCGTAGACGATCGCGCCGACCGTGTAGAGCAGGCCGCCCGCGGCTATGCCGGCGACCCCGAGCCAGCCGATTGCGTGGGGCAGCTCGCCGAAGATGGTTACCGACACCCAGCCTAGCGCGACATACACCACGGCAAACAGCCACTTCGGCGCGTCGATCCAGACGAGCTTGAACACGATCCCGGCTGCCGCTCCAGCCCACACCGCGATGAGCACGTCTTTGGCGAGCGCCCCCGAGAGCGCGATGACCGCGACGGGTGTGTAGGTGCCGGCGATCAGCACGAAGATCATCGAGTGATCCAGGCGCCTCATCCAGCGGCGCATGTCCGGTCGCCAGGTGACGCGGTGATAGAGCGCACTGGTGCCGAGCAGGGCGGACACGGCGGCGGCGTAGATCGCCGCAACGAACCGCGTCTTTCCTCCCGATGCCGCCGCGATAAGTGCGGCGCCGCAGGCGAGCGAGACGAAGAAGGCGTACTGATGCGACACGCCGCGCAGCCTGGGCTTGACCGGGGACGCGGCGGTGGCGTTCATGCAGCGAGCTTAGCTCGCTCCTGCTCAGGTGTGACGCTACCGGCTAGCTTGGTTTGCTCCTTCTCGGGTGTCACGCGCACGACATCCCAGGCAAGCCGCACCTTCGCCATCCCGAGGATCAACCAGCCAGAGGGGTCGAGCTCCCACCAGCGCAATCCGTGGAAGGCGGAGCGCGGGAAGGCGTGGTGGTTGTGGTGCCATGCCTCTCCGAGCGAGGGCAGGGCGAGCCAGAAGACGTTCGTGGACTTGTCCTCGGTGGCAAAGCGGCGGGTGCCGAAGAAGTGGCAGATCGAGTTGATGCTCCAGGTGACGTGGTGCACGAGGAAGATGCGCACCAGCCCGCCCCACAGCAGCGCGCTCAAACCGGCGGCGAGCGAGCCGCCGCTGAGCGCTGCGCCGGCGGCGAAGGGGATCAGCAACGTGGCGAGCGCAATCAGCGGGAACGCCTTGTTGATGCGGCGCATGACCGGGTCCTCGAGCAGGTCGCGCGCGAAGCGTTTGGAGGACGCCTGCCCATGCGTGGAGAACAGCCAGCCGGTGTGGGCGTGCCACAGGCCGGCGAGTGCGCCGCGCACGCCCTTGCCGTGACCGGCGTGTGGGCTGTGCGGGTCGCCGTCCTCGTCGGTGAACGTGTGGTGCTTGCGGTGGTCTGCCACCCAGTCGATCACCGGACCCTCGACCGCCATCGAGCCGAGCACCGCGAGCGTGTAGCGCATCCAGGCGTGGGTCTGGAACGCCCGGTGGGTGAGCAGCCGGTGAAAGCCGACTGTGATGCCGGTTGCCGTGAGCGCGTACATGACGGCGAGGATCGCCAGGTCGCGCGGCCCGAAGAAGTGATCCCAAAGCAGCACTGCGCCGGCGAGGACGCCTATGAAGGGGAGCACGACGGCGGCGATGTTCACGTTGCGCTCGAGGCGAGTCACTGGAAGGGGAGTACCCGGGCTGCGGCGGGTAGTTACGCGACGTGTATGTGAGCCTGGGCACACAACCCAGGCGCCCGCAGCCCACCATTCGCCACCCCTCCTCCTCTCCCAAGAAAATCTGCTAGGCTTCCGCTTAGATTTTCTTCGAGCAACAAGGAGCTGCACCTCATGGGCAAGACGATAGGCATCGATCTGGGCACCACCAACTCGTGCATGGCGGTGCTTGAGGGCGGTGAGCCGACGGTCATCGAGAACGCAGAGGGCGGGCGCACCACCCCATCGGTCGTCGCCTTCACCGCCTCGGGCGAGCGGCTCGTCGGCACGGTTGCCAAGCGGCAAGCCGTCACCAACCCCCAGAACACCGTTTTCTCCATCAAGCGCTTCATGGGCCGCAAGGAGGGTGAAGTGCGGGAGGAGGAGTCGATCGTCCCGTACAAGGTGGTTGCCGGTCCGAACGGCGACGCGCGCGTGGAAGCATCGGGCAAGCAGTACTCGCCGCCGGAGATCTCGGCGATGATCCTGCAGAAGCTCAAGTCGGACGCCGAAGCGTATCTGGGCGAAACGGTGGATTCGGCGGTGATCACGGTGCCGGCGTACTTCAACGACGACCAGCGCCAAGCCACCAAGGACGCGGGCAAGATCGCGGGGCTCGACGTCAAGCGGATCATCAACGAGCCCACCGCCGCTTCGCTGGCGTACGGTCTGGACAAGGAGCACGACCAGACGATCCTCGTGTTCGACCTCGGCGGCGGCACGTTCGATGTGAGCGTGCTCGAGATCGGCGACGGCGTGTTCGAGGTCAAGTCGACCGCCGGCGACAACCACCTGGGCGGCGACAACTTCGACAAGGCGATCGTCGACTGGCTCGTGGCGGACTTCAAGCGCGACCAAGCCATCGATTTGAGCGCCGACCCGATGGCGCTCCAGCGCCTGTATGAGGCTGCGGAGAAGGCGAAGATCGAGCTGTCGACCACGCAGGAGACGCAGATCAACCTGCCGTTCATCACCGCGGACTCCTCCGGTCCCAAGCACCTCGACACGCGCCTGACGCGCGCCAAGCTCTCCGAGCTGACCACCGATCTGCTGAATCGGGTCGTGGCGCCGGTGCGCCAGGCGCTCGACGACGCCAAGGACAAGGGCGTCAAGGAGATCGATCACGTGGTGCTCGTCGGCGGCATGACGCGCATGCCGGCGGTGCAGGACAAGGTCAAGGAGCTGACCGGCAAGGACCCGCACCGCGGAGTGAACCCGGACGAGGTCGTCGCGGTGGGCGCCGCCATCCAGGCGGGCGTGCTCGCGGGCGACGTCAAGGATGTGCTGCTGCTCGACGTCACCCCGCTGACGCTCGGCATCGAGACCAAGGGCGGCGTGATGACCAAGCTGATCGAGCGCAACACGACGATCCCGACGCGCAAGAGCGAGGTGTTCTCGACCGCCGAGGACAACCAGCCGTCCGTGGAGATCCACGTCCTGCAGGGCGAGCGCGAGATGGCGCAGTACAACAAGTCGCTCGGCAAGTTCCAGCTCACCGGCATCCCGCCGGCGCCGCGCGGCATCCCTCAGATCGAAGTTGGCTTCGACATCGACGCCAACGGCATCCTCAACGTGTCCGCCAAGGATCTCGGCACCGGCAAGGAGCAGAAGATCGAGATCAAGGCGGGTTCGGGCCTGTCCGAGGATGAAGTCAAGCGGATGGTGTCCGACGCCGAGTCTCACGCCGAGGACGACCGCCGCATGCGCGAGCTGGCGGAGGCGCGCAACAACGGCGAGAACGCCGCCTACCAGGCCGAGCGCCAGCTCGGCGAGCTGGGCGACCAGGTGGACGCCGACTCAAAGGGCCGGATCGAGCAGGCCATCAAGGATGTCCGCGAGTCGCTGGAGTCCGATGACCCGGCTGCGATCAACGCTCGCACCGAGGCGTTGCAAAGCGCCTTCCATGCGGTGTCCGAGGCGATGTACCAGCGGGCTCAGGAGCAGGCGGCAGCCTCAGGCGACGGTGCGGGCGCGCAGAGCGCCGACGGCGCCGGCGAGGAAGACGTCGTCGACGCCGAGGTGGTCGACGAGGGCAAGAGCTGAGATGTCCGACGCCGAGAAGCTCGATCAAGCACAGCACGCCGCCAACGCCGAGTCGCAGGAGGGCAGCGAGCGGCTGCCCTCCGAGGCGCATGCCGGTGGACACCCCGTGGAAAGCGAAGCCGGCGTGCACCCTTCGGATGGCGAGGCTGCCACGATCGAGGGCGACCTGGATGAGCTGGTCAAGACGGCTGCTCAGCGCGATGAGTATCTGGCGCTGGCGCAGCGCACGCAGGCGGACTTCGAGAACTACCGCAAGCGGATCGCCCGCGACCTGGCTGTCGCTCAGGAGCGCGGTGTGGCGAAGCTCGCGAAGGAGCTGCTGCCGGCGCTCGACAACCTCGACCGGGCGCTCGAGGCGGCAGAGAGCGACGACCCGCTGCTGGCGGGCGTGCGGCTGGTGCGCAACGAGCTGAGCGCCGCACTGGCGCGCGTCGGGATCGAGCAGTTCGCGCCTCTCGGAGAGCGCTTTGACCCGAACGAGCACGAGGCTATGGCGCAGCAGCCGGTGGAGGGCGTGCAGACCGGAGACGTGGCGGAGGTGTTTCAGGACGGTTACAGGCTGAACGGCACGATCATCCGCCCGGCGAGAGTGCTCGTCGCGGCATAGACCGGAGGCCGAATGGCAGCTCGTCCCGACTATTACAAGACGCTCGGGGTGGACAAGAAGGCCTCTCCCGAGGAGCTCAAGAAGGCGTATCGCAAGCTGGCGCGCCAATACCACCCCGATCGCAATCAGGGCGACAAGCAGGCGGAGGAGCGCTTCAAGGAGATCTCGCAGGCGTACGACGTGCTGGGCGATCCGGAGAAGCGCAAGCAGTACGACAGCGGCAGCGGCCCGTTCGCCGCCGGGGCGCCCGGCGGTGGCTTCGGCGGCTTCGGCAACTTCGACTTCGACGCCTCCTCGATGGGCGACATCCTCTCGAACCTGTTCCGCGGGGGCGGCCAGGCGCGCGGGACGCGCGCGCGCAGCCGACCGGAGCGCGGAGCCGACCTGGAGGCGCAGGTGCAGATCTCCTTCGATCAGGCGATCTCGGGCGCCCAGATTCCCTTGTCCGTTCCCACGACGGGCATCTGCACCACCTGCCACGGCACGGGTGCGCGGCCGGGGACGACGCCGAAGGTGTGTCCGCGCTGTGAGGGTCGCGGCATCGAGACGCAGGGGCAGGGCATGTTCTCGATCTCCCAACCGTGCTCGCAATGCGGCGGGTCGGGGACGATGATCGAGGACCCATGCCCGACATGCGGGGGAAGCGGGGCGATTCGCACGGTGAAGCGCTTTCGCGTGAACATCCCGGCGGGTGTGCGCGACGGCTCGCGCATCCGTGTGGCGGGCAAGGGCGAAGCGGGCGCACGCGGCGGGCCGCCGGGCGACCTGTATGTGATCACCCGTGTGGAGCCCTCGCCGGTGTTCAAGCGCAAGGGCGAGCATCTGGAGGTCGAGGTGCCGCTCACGATCCCCGAGGCGCTGCGCGGTGGCGAGGTGCGCGTGCCGACATTGAGCGGATCGAAGACCTTGCGCGTCAAGCCCGGCACCAGGCACGGGTCCGTGCAGCGGCTGCGCGGCGAGGGTCCGCCGAAGCTCGGGGGCAAGGGCAACGGCGACATCCACTACCGCTTCGCGATCGACGTCCCAGAGCAGCTCACGCCCGAGCAGCAGGCTGCGGTGGAGGAGCTCTCCAAGGTGATGGACGGCAACCCGCGCGCTCACCTCTTCCCGGGGGCGTCGTCGTGAGGCGCCCGGATTTGAGGCCGCAGCACGCCAAGCGACCAGCCGGGGACGCGCAGCCCGGCAGGCGTCAGCCGCCGACGGTGACGCGCATCGAGGTGGAAACCGACCGCGGCGTGTTCATGATCTCCGTGGCGGCGGAGCTGGCGAACATGCACCCGCAAACGCTGCGCATGTACGAGGCGCGCGGGCTGATCGAGCCACAGCGCTCGCCAAAGGGAACGCGCCTGTACTCGCAGGCGGACGTGGAGAGGCTCAGGCGCATCCACGAGATGACCGCGGAGCTCGGCTTGAACCTCGCCGGTGTCGAGCGGGTGCTCGACCTGGAGTCAGAGGTGCAGCAACTGCACGATCGGATCGAGGAGCTCGAGCTGCAGGCGCTGCAAGCTCAGGTGAAGCTGGCGGAAGAGGTCGAGCAGGTGAGGCGCTCGTTCCGCGCCGAGCTGGTTCCGTTCCCCAACTCCCGTCCTCCCGGTCGCGAGCTCGTGCGCGTGGCGGATGTGCGCTGGCCCTTCCGGGTACGCCCGAGGCAGGCTCCCAGGCAAGACGGAAGGACACCATGACACCGCCAGACGGACAGGCGCCGAGCGGTCCCGGCATGGCGCCGCCCGAGGAGGAGCAGAAGCCGCTGGAGCGCTTCTGGCGCGATCTGACCGAGCTGGCCGAGCAGGGCAAGCTCGACCCGGTGATCGGGCGAGACGAGGAGATCCGCCGGGTGATCCAGGTGCTATCGCGCCGGACGAAGAACAACCCGGTGCTGATCGGCGAGCCGGGCGTCGGCAAGACGGCGATCGTCGAGGGTCTGGCTCAGCGGATCGTCTCCGGCGACGTTCCCGAGTCGCTGCGCGAGCGGCGCGTGATCGCCCTGGACATCGGGGCGCTGATCGCCGGAGCTGTTTACCGCGGCGAGTTCGAGGACCGCTTGAAGGCGGTGCTGAAGGAAGTGTCGGAGGCGCAGGGCCAGATCATCATGTTCCTCGACGAGCTGCACACGATCGTCGGCGCGGGCGCGGCACAGGGTGCTGTGGATGCGGCGAACCTGCTCAAGCCGATGCTCGCGCGCGGCGAACTGCGCTGCGTCGGCGCCACGACGCTCGACGAGTACCGCAAGCACATCGAGAAGGACGCAGCCCTGGAGCGGCGCTTTCAGCCGGTGATGGTGGGCGAGCCGAGCGTGCAGGACACGATCGCGATCTTGCGCGGGTTGAAGGAGCGCTACGAGGTGCACCACAAAGTCACAATTCAGGACTCGGCGCTGATCGCCGCGGCGACTCTCTCTCACCGTTACATAGCCGATCGCTTCCTGCCGGACAAGGCGATCGACCTGATCGACGAGGCTGCCTCCCGGTTGCGGATCGAGATCGACTCGGTGCCTACCGAGATCGACGAGGTGGAGCGGCGGATCATGCAGCTGGAGATCGAGCGTACCTCGCTGCGCAAGGAGAAGGACGAGGCGTCCGTTGCGCGTCGTGAGGCGCTCGAAGCGGACCTGGAGGAGCTGAGGCGCCGCTCGGAGGAGATGCGCAGCCGGTGGGAGGCTGAGAAGAAGGCGCTGCAGGGCGTGAGCGAGGTCAAGGAACGCCTGGAGCAGTTGCGCGTAGAGGCCGAGCGCGCCCAGCGCGAGGGCAATCTTCAGCGCGCGAGCGAACTGATCTACCGCGACATACCGGAGCTCGAACGCGAACTGGCCGAGCGTGAAGCTGCCGAGCACGACGAGCCTCGGGACGGCACCGCCATGTCCGCCGGCAGCCCGCAGTTCCTCAAGCAGGAGGTCGACGCCGAGGACATCGCCGAGGTGGTGGCGCGCTGGACGGGAATCCCCGTGTCGCGCCTGCTCGAGGGCGAAGTGGAGAAGCTGATCCACATGGAGGAGCGCCTGCACGAACGCGTCGTCGGTCAGGACGAGGCGGTGGAGGCGGTGGCGACGGCGCTGCGCCGCTCGCGCGCCGGGCTGCAGGACCCGAACCGCCCGATCGGCACGTTCCTCTTCCTCGGCCCAACCGGCGTCGGCAAGACCGAGTTGGCGCGTGCGCTTGCCGAGTTCATGTTCGACTCACAGGAAGCGATGGTGCGCCTCGACATGAGCGAGTACATGGAGAAGCACACCGTCTCGCGCCTGGTTGGAGCGCCGCCTGGATATGTGGGCTACGAAGAGGGCGGCCAGCTCACCGAGGCCGTACGTCGCCGCCCCTACTCGGTGGTGCTGCTAGACGAGATCGAGAAGGCCCACCCCGACGTCTTCAACACGCTGCTTCAGGTGATGGACGACGGACGCCTGACCGACGGCCAGGGGCGCACGGTGGACTTCAAGAACACGGTGCTCATCATGACCTCGAACATCCCGGTGTCGGCGGAAGGCGACGAGCTGCGCACCGAGCTTCAGAGCCACTTCAAGCCCGAGTTCATCAACCGCCTCGACGACATAGTCCGCTTCCATTCGCTCACGCGTGAGCAGATCACCGAGATCGTCGACCTGCAGGTGAGGCGAGTGATCGAGCGCGCAGCCGAGCGCGGTGTTCGTCTGGAGATCACCCCGCAAGCCGAGCAGCTGCTGGGCAACCTTGGCTACGACCCCATCTACGGCGCCCGCCCACTGCGGCGGGTCATCCAGAAGCAACTCGTGGACCGCCTCGCGCTGGCGCTGCTCGAAGGCAGCTACCGCGAAGGTGACACGGTGGTGGCAGATGCTGTGGACGGCGAGGTGACGCTCGAGCGGCGCGAGGAGCCCGGCAGGGCTGCCGCAGCTTGAGCAGCGCGGCGAATCGGCTGTCGAGTCGATACAGGCGATCAGGCGGGAGCTGTCCCCCCCCTGATAGCCACAAATTATACGAGCTCACCAGATTACCGCCACCTGGCACCTCTTTGCGTAGAGAGTCCCACCGTTGCTGCGGGTCTCCACCAATAGGCTGTCTTACGTTCC
>JBQCGU010000092.1:0-37572 GCA_051955355.1 Solirubrobacteraceae bacterium
ATCGCGGCAATCGTCTCGTTGCCATCCATGCCAGGCAGCATGATGTCCATCAGCACGATGTCAACGTCCTGATCGCGCTCCAGCGCCGCAAGCGCCTCCTTGCCCGTCTCACCGAAGAGGACCTCCATGCCGCGGTCCTCCAGCAGGCTGGCGAGCGCAAACAGGTTGCGCACATCGTCGTCGACGAGCAATACCTTGCGACCACGCAAACCCTCTTGGATGTCAGGCTCGCTCTCCAGGCGCTCCACCCTGGCGCTCCAACCGCCCGCTGGCCTGATCGGCTGGCGCTGGAGCGCCATCGCCGCCTCCGCAGCCAACTGCTCGGGCGAGGAGATCACCTTGACGAGGATCGCTGTGAGTCGCCGCAAACGCGCGCGCTCACGGTCTGTGAGCGGCTTGTCGAGGCAGAGGATGAACGTGCTCGCGTGCAACCGTCTATCGGAGCTCGATCGCGCAAGCAGCCCAAGCGCCGCGGTCTTCGCAATCCCCGACCCAAGCACCACACAGTCGAAGGGCGGCCCCGCAAGAGATCTCTCTGCGTCCTCAATCGAGTCGACGCTGCTCAGCAGCATGGCGTCCGCCTCCCCGCCGAGGCTGGAGATCGCGCGTCTCGCCTGCTCGCCACGCTCGACTATCAGAACCCGCCTGACTGGACGCTCGATATCCGCCGGGGAGACCACATGAGAGCTCGCGGACGCATCGTCGAGCGGCATACCTGTCATCCCGTGCGTGCGCGCCGCCTTTACGGATGCCGGTTGATCGGATTGCGCGAAGCGATGCGTGCCGTTGCCCCTTGGAGCAGTCAGCGCCGGCGCGCCGTCACCGTGTTCGGGGCGCATACCCGCCGGATCCTGGGGGTCCTCCAGCGCCGGCGCCATCCGCGCAAAGCTGGCGGGGAGCACGAGCGCAAACGTGGTGCCCTTGCCAACGACGCTGTCGACCTGAATTTCGCCGCCAAGCGCTCTTGCCAGCTCACGGCTGATCGAGAGGCCAAGGCCGGTGCCGCCGTACTTACGGCTGGTGGTGCCGTCGGCTTGCTGAAAAGCCTCGAAGATCACCTGCAGCTTGTCCGGCGGGATGCCAACACCGGTGTCGGTGACCGCGAAGGAGATGCGCTGCTGAGACAGCAGGCGAATGTCAAGCGTCACCTCGCCCGTCTCGGTGAACTTGAACGCGTTGGAGAGCAGGTTCCTCAAGATCTGCTCCAGGCGCTGCTCGTCGGTGATGATGCTCGCCGGCAGACTCGGGTCAGCGGTGATCTGAAAGCCAAGGCCCTTGTCGGCGGCGATCGGGTCGAAGGTGCGCGCGACGTAGGCTTGCACGTCGGCGAGACTGATGAGATCGGGAAGGATCTCCATCTTGCCCGCCTCGATCTTGGACAGGTCGAGGATGTCGCTGATCAGCTGCAGCAGGTCGGTGCCGGCAGAATGGATGGTGCGGGCGAACTGGAGCTGCTTCTCGTCGAGGTTCCCTCCTTCGTTTTCCAGCAGCAGCTTGGAGAGGATCAGCAGACTGTTCAAAGGCGTCCGCAGCTCGTGAGACATGTTCGCGAGGAACTCGGACTTGTACTTCGAGGAGAGCGCGAGCTGCGCTTGGCGGCTTTGCAGCTCCTCTTGGCGGCGTTGCAGCTCCTCGGACTGCGTTTGCAGCTCTTGCGTGAGCGATTGAGACTGCTGCAGCAGCTCCTCCGTGCGCATGTTGGCCATGATCGTGTTGAGCACCACACCGAGCGTCTCCATCAACTGCTGAAGGAAGGTGCGGTGCACCTCGCTGTACGGTTTGAGCGACGCCAGCTCGATCACGCCGAGCACCTGTTCCTCGAACAGGATCGGCATTACGATGATGTTCACAGGCGCGGTGGCGCCGAGCCCCGAGGTGATGTGTATGTAATCGGGTGGAGCCTCGGTTATCAGGATGCTCTTGCGCTCCACTGCGGCTTGACCCACGAGGCCCTCACCGAGCTCGAAGGTGTTCGAGACGCTCTTTCTCTGCTGGTAGCCGTAGCTTGCGATCAGGCGCAGCTTGGTGTTGGAGTCCTCGCCGTCGGGCGACTCTGCGAGGAAGAAAGCACCGTGCTGCGCCGAGACGGTGGGGGTGAGCTCGGACATGATCAGCTGCGTCACGGTGCGCAACTCGCGTTGACCCTGCATCAGGCCCGATATCCGCGCAAGATTCGTCTTCAGCCAGTCCTGCTCCTCGTTGCGGTTGGTGGTGTCGCGCAAATTGGCGATCATCTGGTTGATGTTGTCCTTCAGCTCGGCAACCTCACCCTGCGCCTCCACCGAGATCGAACGCGTGAGATCGCCCTGGGTGACGGCGGTGGAGACCTCGGCGATCGCGCGCACCTGGGTGGTGAGATTGCCGGCGAGCTGATTGACGTTCTCGGTCAGGCGTCGCCAGGTGCCGGACACGCCCTCCACCTCGGCCTGGCCGCCGAGCTTGCCCTCGGTGCCCACCTCACGCGCCACCCTCGTAACCTCATCCGCAAACGAGGAGAGCTGATCGACCATCGTGTTGATGGTGTTCTTCAGCTCCAAAATCTCACCCTTCGCATCGACCGTGATCTTTTGGGTGAGGTCGCCCTTCGCCACCGCAGTGGTGACCTGAGCGATGTTCCTGACCTGATCGGTGAGGTTGGACGCCATCAGGTTCACGTTCTCGGTCAGTCCTCGCCAGGTGCCCGAGACGTCCTCCACCTCGGCTTGTCCGCCGAGCTTGCCCTCGGTGCCCACCTCACGCGCCACCCTCGTAACCTCGGCAGCGAAGGAGCGCAGCTGCTCGACCATCATGTTGATGGTGTCCGCAAGAGCAGCCACCTCGCCCTTCGCCTCCACGGTGATCGTTTGTGAGAGGTCGCCCTTCGCCACCGCGGTGGCGACTTGGGCGATGCTTCGAACCTGGTCGGTGAGGTTGGAAGCCATCAGATTCACGTTCTCGGTGAGATCGCGCCAGGTGCCCGAGACGTCCTCCACCTCGGCTTGTCCGCCGAGCTTGCCCTCGGTGCCCACCTCACGTGCCACCCTCGTAACCTCGGCAGCGAAGGAGCGCAGCTGCTCGACCATCGTGTTGATGGTGTCCGCAAGAGCAGCCACCTCGCCCTTCGCCTCCACGGTGATCTTCTGCGACAGGTCACCCTGGGCGACCGCAGTGGTGACCTGAGCGATGTTCCTGACCTGATCGGTGAGGTTATTCGCCATGAAGTTCACGCTCTCGGTCAAACCACGCCAGGTGCCCGACACGCCCTTCACCTCGGCTTGTCCGCCGAGCTTGCCCTCGGTGCCCACCTCACGCGCCACCCTCGTGACCTCATCCGCAAACGAGGAGAGCTGATCGACCATCGTGTTGATGGTGTTCTTCAGCTCCAAAATCTCACCCTTCACGTCAACGGTGATCTTCTGCGAGAGATCGCCCTTCGCCACCGCAGTGGTGACCTGAGCGATGTTCCTGACCTGATCGGTGAGGTTCGACGCCATGAAATTCACCGAATCCGTCAGGTCCTTCCAAGTACCCGAGACGCCCTTCACCTTCGCCTGGCCGCCGAGCTTGCCCTCGGTGCCCACCTCACGCGCCACCCTCGTAACCTCATCCGCAAACGAGGAGAGCTGATCGACCATCGTGTTGACGGTGGTGCCGATCCTCAGGAACTCGCCCTTCACCGGCTGGCCCTCGATCTTCAACGCCATCTTCTGCGACAGGTCGCCCTCGGCGACCGCTCCGATCACGCGGGCGACCTCGGTGGTGGGACGCACCAGGTCGTCGATCAAGGAGTTCACCGAGTCGATGCTCGTCGCCCAGTCGCCCCCTGCCCCCGCAAGCGCCGCGCGCTCGGTCATCCGCCCCTCGCGCCCGATGATGCGCCCCACGCGCAGCAGCTCCTTGGCCATCCGCCGGTTCGTGGCGGCCAACTCGTTGAACTCCGCCACGATCTCACCCAGCAGCCCGCTGCGGCGCGTTGTCAGTCGCGCAGAGAAGTCGCCCGCACGCACCGAGCGCAGGGCGACCAGCAGGTCTTCGAGCAGCGCCCGCTCGGCCTCATCGAAGCTCTGCCGCTTGCGCGCGGACCGATCGCCGTCGCGACCGTTCGCGGGCAGCGTGCCGCCGGCCTTCTGCCGAACGCCTGCGCTCCCTGCCCGTGATGCCACTCAGGTGCCTCCCCCCCGACGACGTTTGAATGCTCCCTACAGCCAAGTGTCTGCGCTTCGCGATGAGGCGCGGATCGATCAGCCGCCGCCTCAGTACCCGCTTCAGAAGCGGTTCAAACCAGTAGCCGTCCCAGAGCCCTCCCTCGCGAATCGGCGCCGCAACTCGGGTATGGCCCGAGCGTAAAGGCACGTGAGGGATGTGGCGGGAGGGGACTGGTTTGGCGTTGGTAGACCGGGATTGGTGGTCATTAGCGCCAAGCCGTCGCCCCAGACCAACCAGATCCCCTGCGCCACGGCTCCTCTGGCTCATCTTCGAGCGCGTCTGGGTCGAGGGCGGCACGTCGTGGCGGTGATCCCTAAGAGTCCATCCCTCGTTTTCTTCGAGCGCCCAGCGCGCCTTCGCAACAGCAATGAGCGCCGCAAGACCACGGGCTCGATCCCGGGACAGGGTGTGCAAAGAGCGGGAGCGACGGGGAAAGGGTCCGGTGTTTGCACATCGGGGGATTGAGATTCGGTGATGTCCGGGTCGGCTGGCGCGCTGGCGGCAGCAGAGGTCGTGGTGAAGACGCAGACAGGCGGCAGAGACGTACGTCAGATGCAGCTTCCATCGCTGCTGGCGCGCACCGTCGCCCGATCATCTATCGTCGGCGCTGTGCAGGGCGATGAGCTCAAGGCCCTACAAGCGCCCCTCAAGGAGCGCTACAGAGACGAGCCTGGCGCAGCGCTCTTGACGCTGTCAGCCGAGGGCAAGCTGGGCGATGGTGTCTCCTGCTCGGTGCAGACCGGCATGGCGATTGCAGAGGCCGGCCTGCATCCGGCGAGCGGCGGCGACGGCACGCAGCTCTGCTCGGGCGACATGCTCCTGCAAGCGTTGGTGGCGTGCGCGGGCGTCACGCTGCGGGCCGTTGCTACCTCGCTCGGGATCGAGATCAGGTCGGGAAGCGTCAAGGCAGAAGGCGATCTCGACTTTCGCGGCACGCTGGGCGTCACACGCGACACGCCTGTGGGCTTCTCGGCGATCAGGCTCTCCTTCGAGCTAGACGGCGAGGCCGACGAGGAGCAGCTGGTGACGCTCAAGCGCCTGACAGAGCGCTACTGCGTCGTCTACCAGACGCTGGCCAAGGCGCCCGAGATGACGACGATAGTCCACGCGACCCGATCAGGGGACGCCGACGGCTTCGCGCAACCGTACGGCGTCGATTCCCTCGACGCGGACGCGCTTGACCCGCGAGGAGACACCTGACACAACCGTGACCCGCCCGGTTGCCACGCGCAGGCGCTTGGCGAGGAGCCGGCAGAGCGCGGAATTGGCCTTGCCGTCGACAGCGGGCTTCGCGACCTTGACGAGCAGCACGCCGTCGCGCACGCCCACGATCTCCTCGGACTTCGCTTTGGGCGTGAGCCGGACGGTTATCTCGATGCCGTCGACCACTCCAGACCGCGCTCAGGCGGCGAAGCGCTGGGCGGCGCGGGCGCGTGCCTTGACCGTCTCCACCTCGCGGTCCTTGGGCGGCGCCGAGGTGACGAGCTCGTCGAGCAGCTGCGCCGAGGCGGCGGCGACCGCATCGACGGCCCGCTCGAACGCCACGGCGTTGGCCTGAGATGGCTTGGCGAAGCCGCTGATCTTGCGCACGTACTGCAGAGCGGCGGCCCTGACTTCCTCGTCGTCGGCGGGCGGCTCGAAGTTGTAGAGGGTGCGAATGTTGCGACACATGCAGAGATCGTAGCGGCGTTGACCCTCGCTCAAGACGCACAGCCAGTCTGCCGAGTAACCGTACGTGCGCGTACCGACGATTGCCTCTTCAATGGCGCCAGCGGTGAACCCTCGCGACGTGATCGTGGCGATAGTCGGCGGAACGATGCTGACCATAGTGCTGACGCGGCCCCGACTGAGATGGGTAGATCGGCTTACACGTGACTCGGAGCTCAAGCGACGGTGGGCAGAGCGATCCCTCACCATTTTTGCGTTTACGATGGGCGGCTATGCGTGGGGTGCCCTTTTCATGGTGCTTCACAAGCAGCTGGGGGCGCAGGCGAGCGCGATGCTGAAGGACTCTGCCCTCTTCTTCATCGTCTACGGATGGCTCGTCCACTTCGAGCCGTTCGTCGCTGAGTGGCGTCTCAACGGATGGCTTCCTCCTCGCTGAGCGCCGGAGGATTCCAGAAACGCAACTCCGCCAAACCAGGGTCAGATCACAGCGGCAATCCAGGCCACCTTGACGCAATAGAAAGTAAGATCGCGATACAGCTACCTTCTCGAGGAACTCTGATGGACGATGCGCGAGGAACGACAAGCGGGGGCTCTGACCTAGAGCAAGCGTTCGACGAACTTGGCCCAGATTGGACGGGCACGCCGCTCGCGGGCGGGCGGCTGCTGATTTGGGACCCGGACTCCTACGTCGAGATACTCAAGCCCCTTATGCCAAGCGTCTCCTTAGCTGAATATCGCGACATCACTGACGCGCAGGCGTTGCGTCCCTTGATACGTCTCTATTACCAGCTCCTGTCGATGTCGAGTGTGATTGTTGGCGAGCCGCCGTCGATCGAGAGTCTCAAGGAAGCCCAAAAAGAACTCTTCGCCGCGGCGGCCGCGCTGACCGTAGCTCACACACGCCAAGGCGGCCTAGTGTGGCCCACCTGGTGTCTGAACTATTGCGGGGAGCTGGTTCGCATCCTCCACGAGCGATTTCCGGCGGTGTCGCGGACCCGCATTAGCGTGGGCCATGAACCGCACATCCGTGCGTCAGTCGATTCTGAGGGGCTGTTGCACATGTCAGCGTTCGTGCGGGGTCTACTGTTCACGGTTGCAGCGGGACTGTACGAAAACCACATGCAGACACTCATTGACGCTGTACGGACCAACACCTCTCCCACGTCTACGCTGTCACCCGAGGAACTACGTGATATGCGGCGTCGCTCAATGCGCGGAATCGCTCGACTCGTGCTCCCTCATATGATTTCTGCGCTGACACCGGTCGATCCGCGTCATTTTGTGCCGGTGAGCGTATCTGAGCCAGCCTCCGTTGCATGGGGCAGCTATACCGCCACACTGGAGACTCAATACGTTCTCGCGCACGAGTACGGTCACATTGTGCTGGGCCACATGTCTGCCCAAGCTACCTCTGACCGGCATGTAAACGAGGTAGCAGCTGACAGGTTCGCGAACATGGCACTTCGCAGGCTACCCGAGCCCACGACCGCCGCTGACATCCTCATAGCGCGTGAGTGGCTCATCATGTTTCACTACGTCGAGAGGATCGTGGGCGCCTTGTTGCAGGGACGGCAGCCCGACGCAGAGGATCTTGGCGCGATGAGCCTTCGAGCGTGGCAGTCGCACGACATGGCATATGCACTTAACCGAGCTAACGACATCAGTCCGGAACAATGGAATCTTGGCATGACGGGATCTGGGCTGCTTGAATACCTGGGTGGCCGGCTGATAGCTCTGGGTCCGCAGTGGATATGCGGGTTGGCGGAGCGGTTGCGCTGCGCGCCTCGCGACGGCATGGGCGACTGGTGGGAAGATATCCGCAATCATGATGACTCAGATTAAGTGCCTCATCGGGGTAGAGGTCGATGCGCCGTCGCGCCGCGAGCACATCGATGGTGCTGTCCTCTGCGAAACGGAAGGCATCACCATCGAAGTACGCTCCGTCTGCCACGGCTTTGGTGGCGCAGAAGTAGTAACAATGGTCGTGACCTGGCTAGTCGGAGTTGGCACTGGCGTCGTGGCTAATGCTGTTTACGACGCGTTGGATAGACGCGTCCGGCGCCTAACCGTCAATGAGAGCACCGTGAAACCAACCCGTGAGGATCTCACGGCCGCTTTGGACGAGCTAAGCGAGATCGTCGCGAGACTGCCGCGGCAGAGGCTCCACGATCACGACCCGAGCAACGACGAGACGGACGAGCGAACCGACCTCTAGGTCGTACAAGTGCCAAAGGGCTACTCAATGGTCGCCCGTCGGCACACTTGTAGCTTTTTGTCACGTTTTAGTGGCCTATGTGCTTTGGCAAGGCGCTGGCGCCTGTTCTCCTGGTCGCCTACCATTTCAGCCGGGCGAAGTGGGCGGCGACCGTGTGGGGAACAGCAGGTCGTCGCTTTGCTTGAGCAGTCCGCTGCGGCGCAGCTCGGAGATCGGGTCCAGGGTGGTGACGTGCTCGCCGTCGAAGTCACAGATCAGGTCTTCGACTGAGTGCTCGTCGGGATCGGTGAGCCGGTCAAGGATGCTGAGGTCGATTGCCTCCTGGGTGTGCTTAGGTCGCTGCTCCTATCGTGGCCGCTCGTTAACGAAGATAAGCGGCATGGGAGCTAGTGCCTCCTGTGTTAGGGCACTGCCTGCGGCTGTAATCGGCGCCGTGGATCAGTTCGACGTAGTAGAGGCGCCGTAGCGAGGCTTGGACGGCCTCATCGTCGCCGAAGATGGCTGTTAGCTCGCGGGCGCTCCAGGGACGCCGCTCGGCGCCGCTCAAAATCAGATCGATGATCTTCCAGTCGAGCGGCTGCATTTCTCGGGGAGGTCGAAGGGGTTGCGCATGGTTGGCTCCTCTAGCCGAATAGGTGGTGGTAGCCGCGAGCTGCGCGGGTGGGAAAGACCCAGTCGCCCTCACGGTGGATCAGCCCGGCGTCGGTCAAGGTGGCCATAGCGTCCAAGGCGGCGAACGGATCGCCGATGCGCTGCATCAGCTCTTGGAGGGTCCACCATTCGCCGTCCTTGTCGTTCCATATGAGGAGCATCAGCAGCGGGCGCTGATGGTGCTCAGGCACGTCTTCGAGTTGGATGTTTGAGTCCAAAGTCGGCCTCCGTGGGCAGGGGAAATCACGGCACGGGGCCGGGCCTCGTGCCAGGGCGGCCCGGTCCGGCTAGGACCCTGCTGGCGTGCAGTCAACCAGTGCCCGCCCCCACGCTCAGGCAGGTGGCTCAGCGCCGGACAGGCGTGGCGGTGCGGTCTTCGTCTGAGTCTCGAGCTTCAAGGCTTCGGCGAGAGCGACCAGCTCGGCCACGCTCAGATCCAGCCCAGCGGCCAGGCGGCGCAAGCTGCCGTAGCTGGGGTTGCGCTTGCCGTTCTCGACGTTTGAGACCCAGCGCTGGTGCAGGTCGGCGTTGAGCGCCAAGCCCATCTACGTGGAACGACTCGCCGCAGTCGGGGGTCACAAACGCGGGTTCAACACTCGAAATCGCCATATGCAGGGACCTCGACGGGAGCGACGGGGGAAGGGTCCGGCGTATGCACATCGGGGGATTGAGATTCGGGTCTAGGGCTACAGTGGCGTAGGCGTCGGCATGGTGTCGTGAGCGTTCGATAGACCTGCGTGCATGCATGACGCGATCGCCGAACTGCTCGTGACGGAGGCTGCGATCGACAAGCTTGGAGCGCGCAGCATCGCAACCCACGACGCACGCCAGGTCCCTCGCAACGATCACGTCGTGGTGCGGAACCCTCGTGAGGCGTCCCCTGGCAAGCGCCGACTGCTGATCGGTCGCACCGACGGCGGCCGGGCGCTCACGCTGGTGATCGAGCAGACCGTCGATCCGACGACCTGGCTGGTGATCACGGGTTGGGATTCTTCGGCACGGGAGCGTAGACTGCTAGAGAGGTGAGCATGGCCCACGATCCCTGGACAGAGCCCGATCCTCAGCCAGGCGACTTCGACGCCGACCTGGCCGCGATCGACCGTCGGTACGTCGAGGCCCACGTCGGCAACCCCAACGCCAAGCTCACGATCGTTCTCGGCGTTGAGGACGAGGACGCGGAGCGGTTGCAACAGCTCGCCGCGCGCCGCCACCAGCGCCCCGCCGAAGTAGTCGCGGACCTGCTCCGCAGCGCCTGACCACGCGGGGATACGGCGGCTCGCCCGCTTCAACCCCGCCCCACCCAAGGCCCCAGCGGGACCATCGGGAACATTTCGATGCAACACCCAAGCAACGGCAGGACCGTATCCACATGGCATCGGGGCCGCCCTCGTCATTTCGCCCTGGTCGCGAATCAGCGCACAGCGATAGTTCGACCATCCAGATATCCTCAGCCGGTGGCTGAATCGTCGCACCTAGCCGCCGGCCCGGCGCTGGGTTATATCTACCAGTTCCAGGTAGCGCTGCTCCAGCTCGTTCCACATGCGCTGACGAACGCCGACGTCGAGGTAAGCCTTGAGGTCTTTGATGACGTGGCCTTCGACTTCAACGCTGGCCCAGCGAGGTCTGTCTTTCAGGTCCATCACAGCCTGACGAGTGAGCGTGAGCTGCTCGACACCAGCGCCAAGCTGTGGAAGACGCTGGCGATCTGGGCTTCCGAGTGGAATCGTCTGGAGCCCGGAGAGTCTCGTCTCATGACGCTGCTTAGCACGCAGCGTGCACGAGCTGGAACCGGTCTCGCAGCTCTGACTCTAGGCAATCACGCTCCCGAACAGGCTCTCCCGACACTCGTAGCTGTCGCCGAAGATCCGAATGGCGCCAACGGTACGGCGAAGGATCGCGCGGTCTTTCTAACTTTGGGGGAGGTGGAGCAACGAGAGATGCTCCGCAACGTCGTGGTGATCGACGGTGCGCCTCCTGCCGTCGACATGCACGAGCGTCTCCAAGAGTTGCTCGCACCAACCCATGAGAGCCGTTACGTAGCCAGCATGGCGGACGCTATCGAGGGCTGGTGGTGGCCCCAAGTCGCATTGGCGCTCACTTCTGGGGGGAGTGTGCATGCGGCAGATCTACGGGCGGCGATTGACGATGCTCGTCGATCGTTGTCGAGTACAGCGCTACCGATTCTTCGGCTCGAGGACTTCTCTGCCGCTGAGCTGCCGTCGCTCGATCCCGCTGAAGCGAGGTTCCTGCAATGCCTTTATGCGATCGCTGCTAGCGCGGCGCGACGCACTCGCGCCGTCGACGACTACCAGCGCGCTTTTGCGCACCGCTCGCGATGGGCGCGCCGCGGCCTGCTCGGCCCGAGGGAGTATGAGCGCTACGAGGACGACCTACATGGCCAGTGGGTTATCGCTTGCGATCGGATGCTTCGGACGCTGTCAGCGGATGCCGACCCCAAAGCGCGGACAACAGCAGGACACGACCTTTGGGACACAATGGAGGCCGATGTTCGTCAGCCGCTGCGTCCGGGTACCTCCGACGGCTTTATCCAGCGTGGGTCGCTCCATCAGTTGGCAGAGGACCAGCGACTGGCATGGCATCCAGACGCGGCTGGCGAACTCTACTGTGCGTTGAACCAGGAAGAAGCCACCGCATGACGCCCTGGAACCGTCGACCGATCGAGCTTCGCACCCTTCTTAATCCGGCATTCCTTGCTGTCCTCGTTGCTGAAGCTGCACGAGGGCATCTCGACGAGCGCGCCACAGAGCTGCCTTTTGTGCTGGCGTTCCTCGTAGTACCACTCGTTGTTCACGAGTCCACCAGGGAGTCCTTGCCAACCATCGCGACATCGATGTATACATGGCTACAGCGGCACCCGGAGGCTCGCGTCCATATCCCACCTCTGGCTGTCGAGTTCGCTCCACCGGTCCGCGAGGCCATACGGTTCGGTGGGCGACACGGCGCACTGAGGTTCGCTTCGCACGGTGCACTCGCCGCTAGGCCACTGGCGAAAGCCAAGCGCGGCACGCAGACGGCTGACTTGGTCCGCTGCCGTGAGCGCGCACACTTTACCGGCCGGTGGCTCGCACGTGCTGGTGATCCTGGCACTGTACTCGCGGCCTGGGGGCTCTCTATCTGATGCAGATTTTGGCAATCGTCCTCTATCACCGCGACGGTGAGCGGGTCCACGAGCTCGAGTTTGCACCAGGGGCGCTAAATGTGGTGACCGGCGTCAGTGACACTGGCAAGTCCGCTGTGCTGGAGATCGTCGACTATTGTCTCGGTCATAGCAGCCACGATGTCTACCGCGGCCCCGAGCTTGACACGATCTCCTGGTACGGCCTTCGAATGACAATCGCCGGGCAGCCTGTGTTTGTCGCGCGTGAGCGTCCAGCAGCAGGCCAAAAGAACTCAAACCGCGCAGTGCTGGTGCTCGGGACATCGACCGCTCCATTGCCCGAGCGCCTTACCCAAACAACCAACATCCAGACGGTCACCGAACAACTAGGGGCGCTTCTCGGGATCGGGGAGAACCTACAGTCGCCGCCAGAGGGCTCGACCCGCGATTCCGTCATGGCGACACTTCGCCATGCGGTGCCCTACGTCTTCCAGCGTCAGCGCCTAATAGCCGATCCCAAGTACCTCTTTGCGGGACAGGAGGACAACTTTAAGGAGCAGCACATCCAAGACACCTTGCCGTACTTCCTCGGCGCCGTAGACCAGGACGCGCTACGCCAGCGTAGTGAGTTGCGCACACGCCGCGCAGAGCTGCGCTCCGCTCGGGCGCGGCTTGCGGACGCGGAAGGTTTCGCTACCACTGTTGCGGGACGCGCCGAATTGCTGCTTGCTGATGCACGCGAAAATGGCGTCGTTGATCCGGCTGTCGAGAAGACGGCAGGGGATCCCCGGTCTCTCTTGGCTCACGTGCTTGACCAGCCACTTGAGGATGCCGGCCCTACCATGACCGGTGACGCGGCACTTATCGCCGATCTACAAGATCGCAAGAGCGAGCTGGCCAGCGAGCTGCGAGAGTTGCGTGCTGACCGCCGGGCTATGGCTGACCGACGACGTTTGGCTCACGAGTTCGCGTCGGAGATCGGTGAGCATCGAGCTCGTTTGACAACCCTTGCCCTGTTGCCAGCCGAGGCGCCGGAGGGAGAGGCGTGTCCCTTGTGCGGCGCCAAAGGTAGCGCCAACGAACCCACCGCCAACGACCTACGGTCCGAGCTCGAACGTGTCCATAACCAAGCTGAGGCGTCTCTCAGTGCCGAACCCGAGCTACAGGGTGCCATCGACGAGCTCGACGCTCGCATTGAAGGGCTTCAGGGGCGCCTCGACGAGACTGATCGAGAGCTTCGACTGCTCGTTCAGCGTAATGAGGTTGCTCAACGTGCTCGCGGACGTCTACAGCAGCAGGCATATCTTCGGGGGCGCATCGCCGGATTTCTCGACGAGCACCCCGTCGTAGACGCTGTGGAACTTCAGAGCCTCCGTGATGCCGCTGAAACAGCAGCATCACGAGTCGCCGCGCTAGAGGAGGCGCTCAGCGCCGACGTAACGCGGGCGCGTACGGAGAACGCGCTCGCCTATGTGGGAGCAGATATGACTGCCATGGCTAAGCGCCTCCGGCTTGGTTTCGCCACGGATGGCGTCCAACTTGATCCTGTCGCGTTGACAGTAGTGGGACGCGATCCAAGTGGCCCTGTCTGGCTAAACCAGGACATCGGCAGTGGCAAGAATTGGGTGGGATATCACCTGGTAACGCTTCTATCCTTGCACCGTTACTTTGTACGCCACCAGCGCCCTGTCCCTCGTATGCTCTTGCTAGATCAACCGACCCAGGCGTTCTTTCCTTCCGAGAAGCGTGATGATCCCAACCGCAAGCTTTCGGACATGCGTGACGAGGATCAAGCTCAGGTTCATCGGATATTCGAGCTTCTACGCGACACCGTCAACGACCTAGCTGGCGAGCTGCAAGTGATTGTGATGGACCACGCCGAGATTGATGAAACGTGGTTCAGCGATGCGGTGGGTGGCAATAACTGGCGCGGCGGACGTGGCCTGGTGCCGCGCGATTGGTACACCGAGACAGGCTAACCCCGAACGACGCGCGATACAGGAGCTTGTGAATTCAATCCCCGGTTGTCCCAACACGCCTTTGCTCCGTACTGGGACTTCCATGTCCGAGTACAGAGCAAACATGACTACTATGGCTTTGGCAAGCGGCGACTGTCGACCGGCCGCAGCCACTCGCCGATACGGCCCTCGATCCGGTTGAGCTCGAGGTTTGGCGTCTCGTCGAGCAGCGGCACTACCCAGACCCACGCCCAGGTCGTTGCGCGATTCCAGTAGCGAACGTGTTGGGCGAGGCGCCGGGCCGTACCTTGCCGGGTCTGCCCAACGTATGCCGTCCGACCGCTCCTTTTCTCGGTGATATAGACCGCAGTGCGCGCCGATGGCAATGCCCTTGGGATTCCCCGCGTGAGAGTGTAACGGACAGGGACGTTGGAGCCGACCCACTTGCCAGCCATGCCGCGAGCGATTGCGTAGTGCTTGTCGTTCATTAGGAGATCACTCCTCGTCATCAGACGAGTCAGCGAACTCACCGTTTGGATCGCCGTGAAAATCGCGGTAGAGCTCCGCCTTGAGCTCGAGACGCCGACGGACCCTCTCGGTGATAGCGAGGATGCTCTCAACCGCGTCTGGCGGCACGCCTTCAGTAGCAACCTCCGGGAGCTTCATGAGGTCGTCATAGACCGGCATGAACTTGTCACGCAGTACGCTGCGAAGCGAGTCGCAGTAGTCGCGCGCACTGGGCTCCGGCGGCATGTCCTTCTCGCCGCTGAACATGGCTCCGAGTGTTGCGGGACGTAGATCACCGGCGTCGGCCTTTGGTTCACGCGTCTGAGGATCATGCTCCGGCAGGCGCTCGCCGTTACGCCAGGCAGAAATCGCCGCACCGAGGAATTCGAGGCCGAACTGCTCGGACAACATGTTGTCGATCACCTGGTACGGACGTGGTGCGTCCTGTGTGTTCTGCGCATATCCACGACGAAGGTGACCGAGCGCGGCGAGCGCGACAGCGCCCTTGAGGCCGAGCTCCATCATCCACTCGCCGCCATTCTCGGGCGTCTTGCCACTAGCGAGCTCGATCTTCGCTTGCTCAACGAGGCCGTCCAGTTCCTTACCGCCGTCGACCGTCATGTTGCCGACAGTGCCATAACGCCCACTGTCAAGTACGTCCTGCACAGCAGTCTCGAAGTCGCTGCGGAGCTTCGCATTGCCGGAGTCAATCTGCTCACCGATCGCCGCAACGATCAATCGAGCGCGCTCCCGCCGGGATGGCCGTGGCTTGCCAGTCGCCGCGCCGAACATGGCGCGGGCCTTCCTTCCAGTCTCGGAGTCACCATTGATGAGTTCCATGACCGCCATTGCGCGTCGATCAGGCTCGGAGGGCTGGTCATAACGCAAAGCGGCCTCCTCGAACCTCGGCCCGAGCAGCAGCGCCTCTCCAAGCGTGAGGTCACCGGCGTTGTAAAGCTTCGCGACAATCTCGTCCCGGATCTCAGCGTAGCCCGCAGACTGGTCCCACCGAGTCGCAGCCCGCGACGGGTGGTGCAGGTTGCGCATCAGCGTGTCAGCAGCGTCTAGGACGGTGAACTCGTCGTCCTGCGGCTCGAATGCAACGATGAGCGTGAAGGGGACCGCGAACAGATTGGCGACCGCGAAATAACCAGTCTCTATGAGCCGCTCGGTCGAGCGCTCATTGACGATGCTCTCTATTGCCTTGCGCAGATGACGAAGCGCGACGGTATCGTCGTGCTCTAGCGGGAACAAGCCATCGCGCATCTGGTTGAGCATTCGTGAGAGCGCGAGGCGCGGCCGGCGAGACTGCGCTATCTCAAGAATCGCGTCACGCTCCGCGTTGATCCAGTCGCGGAACGACTGTCGACCGATTGCCAGGCGTGAGTTCCCGTCGATCGTGGTTGCGACGAGCCGCCTGGCAAGACCTGGGGTCTGGTAATTGACGATCACGCCGAGCAGGTCCTCCTGAACACCCTCGCGCGAGATGAGTTCGGCGAGAGCGCTCTGGTCGGCAACGATGTGCCGCTCGCTCTCAAGGACACGCTGGTTTAGCTCATCGCGCGTTGGAACGTCGATAAGCATCCGGGCCGAGCAGTCCGGATCGATGCGGCGGTCTGTCGGCGCCCACGGGACAGCCACGCGACCCTCAGAGTCGCTCGACGGAATGGAGAGCTTTGTCAATGCCCTCGGGTTGAAGAGATTAGTTTGTAGTAGCGGAGCAGCCGCAAGACCCGTGACAGTCGCGGCCATGCCGGCGCGCGTCGGCTTGAACCGTGGCGACCGAAACTGCGCGACCATGAGCTCCGGCTGGAGCCATGGGGCCGCGAGCGCATCGACCATGTCAGCGCTATAGCTGACGACGTTGCCAGAGGGCATTCTGATGCCCTTCTCAATCTGCTTCTTGACCTTGTTGACGTCCGCCGCTCGCGGAAGGTCTGGCAGGTCGTACGGAGTGAGAAAGACGCCGTGTTCGCGCAGCAGCGGAACATCGTGGTGGTCAATTGAGGTAGGCATAGGAGCCGCCTTTCTGTGTCGGTGTCCGCCTTGTCAGGGGCCTGGCGGGGACCCGTCCTTACGGATGGGCCGTGACCGACACGAAGCGGCCTATGGTCCCCACTCGCACCAGCTGACCGGCGGTCTTCTGACGGAGCGGCGACACCGTTCGTCTACTAGGTCCCTCTTGGGTGTGGTGTCCGCTGCCCCCTAAACTTCAAGAGGCCGGCGGGCCTTTACCTCACCTCGTACGGTGCCAGCGGCAGTGTACGAGGCAGAGTCCATTCGACGTCAAGTGTCGATCCAACCCGGATGTTACCAGGGCCGTGCGGCGGTATGCAAGCGTCTGCTTACCTCCCCAGACCTGGTCTTTGACGGCCGCGTCAGTTAGACGCCTCGGCATCCTCGGCTGCCGGTGGACCTTCGCCCTGTACCTGCCCCCGCGCCCACGCCACAGCCGCCGTAGCCCACTTCAAGGCTGTCTCGCGCGCGACGACGCTCGGCTGGTCGTCGTCGTACCGCAGGCCAGCAGCGTAGGGCGTCAACCGATCGACTCCATCCAGCTCGCCCGGCAGGCTTGCTCCCACTTCCTCGCAAAGCTCTGCGAGGCCTCCAATGTCGTGGATGAAGGGGAAGTCGACGTTCCGCGCGGCGAGTACGGCCTTGATCGACTTCTCGACTGCTTGCTGAGCGTGAAAGCCCAGGATCGCGTCGGTGACAGATTCGAGCGGCAGCATCGCCCCCACCGCCGCCTCATCGTCGGCTGCCCTCCGCAGTAGCTGCTCTGCGAGGTCCCGGCCGGTCGCCATCAGGCGGCGGCCAGCTCTCGACCCTCAGCGAGGGCCGCGTGGATCAAGCTGCCCTTGACGTCGCGCCAATCGCGAGCCCTCTGCTCGCTCGTGACGATCACATCGGCCGCGAGTAGCAGGCCGCGCAAGGTCCTCCGCAGCCTTACGGACTCCTCCGCTGCGTTCTCGACCTCCGGCTCGATCACCAAGAAGTCGAGGTCGCTGTGCTTGCCAGCGTCGCCTCGTGCGTGCGAACCAAAGAGAATGACGCGCGTACCGGGAGGGCTCGCATCGGCGATCCGTTGTGCCGCCTCGTCGATTGTCGCCTCATCGATCACGGGCTCACGGTAGCGCGTTGCCATGTCGATACGCCTCCGAGCAAGCAGCATTGCGGGCGCCCCGTGGTAGCACCCAGCAACGCCTTTCGGCTCGACTTGAGATCCGTCCCGGGTCGAGCTATGTGTCTGTGCCGTCCAAGCACATAGCGGCCCGACGACGCGGATCAGGCGCCGCCGGGCCTTTGACGCCGAAGGGTCTAGCTTCGGCGCCGCGTTAACCGTATCCCGCGTATGCGGGGACCTGTCGCGCGTGCGCTCAGCGCTCCTCCGGTGTCGCCGACCGGAAGGAGTCCCATGAGCACCATCGCATCGACCACGACCCAGCAGGACCAGCAGGACGGCGCCGAGCGCCCGATCGACGAGGAGCGGAACGACAGCGCGGTGCTGCGCCTCATGCTCTGTGATGGCTCGGGCTTCCCGTGGAGCGTCGAGGAGATCGCGCGCACCATCGACGATGCCAACAACGCCACCGACGCCGTGCGCCGGCTGGAGGCCGCTGGGCTCGTCCATCGGTTCGGCGACTTCGTCTTTCCGACGCTCGCCGCCCGCCGAGCGGACGAGCTAAGTGGCGGTTCGATCTAGCGCGGGGCGCGCGCCGAGGAGGCTTCGCCATGAGATCCGAGCCCGATGAGCGGGCGCGGGAGATGTACCGCCTGCGCACTGTCGAGGGGCTGACGTTGCGCCAGCTTGCGGAGCGGTTCCAGGTCAGCCCTGAGCGGGTGCGCCAGCTCGTCTACGCATACGCGCGAGCAGCGGGCTGCCAGCGGTCGATCGTCGCGATTAGCCGAGTGGCCACGGCAGCCAGGCGTGCGCAGGATCTGGCGCGCGCCGAGGGCCTCGCAGGGGAGTTGCTCGCCGCATGGCGTGATGGCGCTGAGCCAGAGCAGATCGCAAAGGCGTTCGGCCTGCGCTGCCGAAGCGTGGCAGAGGTGCTCAAACGCCATAAGAGGGTCGATGATCGTGCTGCCCGAGCCGCCGCGCGCACGCTCCTACGCGCCGAGTCCGCTAACGAGTCGCGCCGCTCTGGCTGAGCCTGCTGAAAGGCGGCACTCGGGCACCCTCGGCGCGGGGCGCGCCGGTCTGCGTCCATCGTTCAAACACCTGACGGGTGGACTTGACTTCGTCGCGCGGCGGAGCTACACCATCCGACCCGCTTTGTTGACCCGCCTACATCACCACCCACGCTCAGCCCGATTCGCAAAGGCTCTGTCTGTCGTGGGTTTGCCGTTCGGTCGTTTCCGAACGGCAAGGTCGTATGCGGGAGATCGCGCGTTGTGGTGCGGAGTCCGCGCCTTTCGCGCGCGCCCGACTCTCTCCCCTGTCGGGCGTCTTGTTGTTGCTCTCCACTTTCTGCTCCATCTCACGACTCTGGAGGTTCTTCCTCGTGAATGCAGATGACTCAACTCCTCGCACCAGCGGCCGGGATCGTGTCGTCCGGACTCGTCGTCGTCCCGATCTCAGCCGCGCGACTCTCAGCGAAACAGACCGTCGCCTACTGGATGTCCTTTGCCGTCACCGCGTGGTTCGCCAGGATCAGCTTGCGCGGCTGCTGCCCGATGTCCGCGAGCGCACGCTGCGCTACCGCACGCGCCGCTTGCACGAGCTCGGCTTGATGGGCCGCACCCGGCCGTACCGCGAACGTGGATCGGCACCGAACCACCATTGGCCCACGCGGCGGGCCGACTGCATGATGAACGGCGATTCGCTACCCCGAGGCGGTGAGCGCCAGGGGCCGAACCCGCTCTTCCTCGCGCATGGCGCCGGTCTGACCGAGCTGTACGTCACGCTCGCTACGAACGGCCCTGGCGCTGGCCTATCGCTGGGGGAGTACCGGCTCGAGGCGGACGCCCGCGAGCCGTTCAAGCATCTCGGCAAGCCGCGCACGCTCACCCCGGACGCATTCGTGGTCCTGGTCGATGAGCGCCAACGGGAACTGGAGGCGTTCGTGGAGTTGGATCTCGGCACGATGTCGCACGCGCGCCTGCGCAAGAAGGCGAACCTGTACGCCGCGTATACGGCGGCCGGTGTATGGCGCGAGAGGCACCTGTTCTTGCCGGCGCTCCTATTCCTCACGACGACGTCTGCCAGGGCGCATCGGTTCCTGGCGGCGCTGCACGCCGAGTTGGCGGAGAACCGTCGGCATTACAGCCCAGACAAGCTCCTAGCCGGAGCGGGGGCGGTTGCGCTCGAACCGGTGCGCCTGCTCGATGGCACCTGTCTCGTGGACCGCGACGGAGAGGAGTCGCTGACGCTGCGAGACGTGCTGGAGGTGGCGCGTGCGCCGTATGACCGGATCGAACGCGCCAACCGCAAGCGTCAGGAAACGCAGGAACGTAAGCGCGCGCAACTGCGCGAAGACCCAGCCGCCGCACGCAAGGCACTCCAGCGCTTTCAGGGCTCCCACGCCGGATACCTGGAAGAACTGGGAGCCGACGGTCGGCGGGCCGTGGAGATCCTGATCGCTTCGGCCGACACACCCGCCGAGCCAGAGCAGGCCGCGCTCGGTGCTCTCGTTGCCGATTTGGAGAACGTGCTCGTCCAGCCCGGCGGGTGGGCGCCATCGCCAGACAACACAGTGAGGCAGGCGGTCGATGCCCTGGTGCCGTTCTACCGCGAGCGCCAGCAGCGGCTCGTCGACCAGCTCGCCGCGCGCTACGGCTACGGCCCCAGCATCCGACGCGCGCGTAGGACGCTTCAAGGCGAGCAGCTGCTCGACCGGCGCAGCGCTGAGTGCCTCACCGACGAAGCGAGTCGCGACGCGAAGGCACGCGATGAGCAAGACCGCCGCCGGGTCGCCTATCTGGAGTGGCGCGAGCAGGCGGCACAGTTGCTGCTGCGCAAGGCAGGGCCGATGGCGCGGCTGACGCGGTCCCGCGAGGACTTCTATCCCCAGATCGACGACGAGCAACTCCGAGAGTGCAAGCGGTGCAAGCAGACCGTCTATCCGCAGCCCGACCAGGACAACGGAGCAGCGGCTGACCGGCCTGCGGACTGCGTCTTCTGTGGCCGTCTCAACGGAAGCGGTATGCGGGTCATTCAGCTCCACAACGACACGGAGGAGTGGCTATGAGCGACGCACATGAGCGTCCCCAGAGGAAAGGCGCGTGCCGGGCTGCGAGCAGGCGTCGAACGGCCGTCTCCCGTCGGGGCGAGCGGTCTCTTATGCGCCCGGCCCGAGACGTCTGCCCTCGCCGAGCACGCCTGCTCGACCCCGACCACGAGGCGTTCGCCGAGTGGTTCGTCGCCTACTGGCGCCAGCGCGGCGCCGAGCTGTTCTCCGATCAAACAGAGGAGGCCAACCTTGAAGTCTGAGCAAGCCACACCCACCCGGCGAGCTGTCGCCTACATCCGCGAGTCAACCGAGGAGCAGGGACGCGGCTACTCCCCTGACGGCCAGCGCCAGGCGATCGCGCGCTATGCCGCCGACCACAGCATGCAGCTCGCCGACGAGTACCTCGACTTCGAGACCGGCCGCGAAGCCGACAAGCGACCCGGCTTCCAGCGGCTGATCGAGGACGCGATGGAGCGCCGCTTCGACGTGGTGCTCGTCTTCCACACGTCCCGGTTCGCGCGCAACACGGTCGAGGCCAAGCGCTACAAGAAGCTGCTGCGCTCAGAGCTTGGCATCGACGTGATCTCCGTCACCCAGCCGCTCGGCGCCGACGCAAACGATCCGGCCGCCTTCCTCTCGGAGTCGGTGCATGAGATCTTCGACGAGTACTACTCGGTCTCGCTCTCCTTCTGGACGAAGATGGGGTTGCGCGAGAAGGCACGCCAAGGTCTCCTCACCGGCTCGCTGCCCTGGGGCTACGTGAAGGGCGAGGACGGGATCGCGGTGCCCGACCCCGAGAAGGCTCCCTATGTGCGCCGGCTGTTCGAGATGTACGCCACCGGCCAGCACACCGACCGCACGCTCTCCGCGTGGCTGAACGTCAACGGCCAGTCCACCGCCAAAGGGCGCGCCTTCAGCGTCGACACCGTGCGCGAGATGCTCTGCAACGCCTCCTACGCAGGCTTCGTCTCAGGGCGCCGCGACACGAGCAAGGCGATCAAGGGCCTGCACGAGCCGATCGTCGAAGAGACGCTGTTCGACCGCGTACAGCTCATGCGACGCAACCGCGCACGCACGCTGCATCCCGGCAGGCCATCGACCCGCTACCTGCTCCGCGGCCTTGCGACCTGCGAGCGCTGTCAGAGCAAGATGCACGGCACCTCCATCGGGCGCAAGCTCGTCGCCCGCTACTACTGCGCCAACCGGCGCGCCACCCACAACTGCGACCAGCCGCTCGTCCACGCCGACCGGGTCGAGGCGCAGCTCGTCGAGTTCATGGCTGACTTCAAGCCGACCAAGGCCACCTGCAAGGAGATCCTCCGCCGACTCGCCGGCGCCAGCGGCGCCGAGACGACCGAAGTCCGCGAGCGACGCGCTGCACTGGAGGAGCGCCTGACCCGCGCCCGCGACCTCTACGAGATCGGCGACCTCACCCGTCCCGAGTACATGGCGCGCCGCGACGCGATCAACAGCGAACTAGCGACGCTCGCACCCGAGCCCACCCCGGACCTCGACCAGGCCCGCAAGGTCCTCGAAGACTTCACGATCTTCTGGCGCCGCGAGACCGACCCGGTCGCCAAGCGCCAGCTCCTCTCGCTCATCTTCGAGCGCGTCTGGCTCGACGAGCAGCGCGTCGTAGCCGTCCGCCCCAAGACCCCGTTCGTCCCCTTCTTCGAGCGCCCAGCGCGCCACCGCGCCGCCAACAAACCCCGCGAAACGGCGGGCTCGATCCCCGGAACAGGGGTGTGCAAAGAGCGGGAGCGACGGGACTCGAACCCGCGACCTCTGCCGTGACAGGGCAGCGCTCTAACCAACTGAGCTACGCCCCCGCGTTTGCGCAACGGGGACCCGCGCGCCATGCACAGTATGACAAGGCTTGGCGGTTGTCGCGGCTCGCACGCTCATAGCTTGCGCCGCTCGCTTGCTTGAGCCGCAACCGAGCCGGGTGTCGCGTTGACCGAAGCGCTCCACATCCCGCTGAAACCAAAAATGGCTGGCCAGCCAGCCAGCTATCCGTTTGTTCTAGTCTTATGCGGTGCCTGCGCTCGCGCCGCCACCGCTGCGCCACGAAAATCCGTTTCGCGTGCTCCTGCAGGACCGTGCAGACGAACGCGCCGCCACCGCCACGGTGCCCTATCCGCCGGGCGACACCTCGTTCTCGCTGCTCCGCACCAAGCGCTTCGCCGATGACCCGCTGCCGCTGCTGCTCGAAGGGTATGAGCGCTACGGGCCGGTGTTCACGATGCGGGTGCTCCACAGCAACGTCGTGTTCATGCTCGGGCCAGCCGCCAACCGCTACATCACGGTGTCGCACGCCTCGAACTTCCTCTGGCGCGAATCGCACTTCCGCGACCTGATCATGTTGCTCGGGAACGGTTTGCTCACCACAGACGACCCCTACCACCGCCGCTCGCGCATGATCATGCTGCCGGCGTTCCACCGCGAGCGGATCGCCGCGTCGATCGACACGATGATCTCCGAGACCGAACGCGCTCTCACGGATTGGATGCCCGGCAAGCGAGTTGACCTCTACGCCTGGACGAGACATCTGGCGGTGCGGATCGCCATGCGCGCACTGTTCGGACTCGATCCCGACGGCGACACAGCGCGCTCGATTGACGCCGCCGTCCTGTTCGAGCAGGCGCTCGCCTTCTATGCCGCGGGCTATCAGTATCGCTTCATCCGCGGTCCGCGCACCCCGTGGGCTCGCCTGCAGCAGGCCTCGAGCAGGCTCAACCGCATGCTCTATACGGAGATCGCCCGGCGCAGAAGGACCGGCGCGCGAGGCGAGGATGTGCTCTCGCTGCTGCTCGACGCCCACGACGAAAGCGGGGAGCGCCTCACCGACACACAGATCCGTGACGAGATGATGACGCTGCTGTTCGCCGGCCACGACACCACCACCTCGACCGTTGGTTTCATGTTCTACGAGCTCGCCCTCGCCCCTCAGCTGGCCGACCGTCTGACAGCCGAGCAGGGACAGCTCCTGCCGAACGGGAAGCTTGATGCCGAGAAGCTGATGGGCGGCGGCCTTCCGGCGCTCGAGATGACGCTGGATGAGACCCTGCGCAAGTACCCGCCCGCCTGGATCGGTCCTCGCAAGTCGATAGAGGCGTTCGATTTCGAAGGTGTGCCCGTGCCAGGCAATGCGTACGTCAACTACAGCTCTTGGGCTTCCCACCACCTTCCCCACGTGTTCCCAGAGCCCGAGCGGTTCCTGCCCGAGCGCTTCACATCCGAGGCGAAGGACGCACTGCCCAAGGGCGCATACATCCCCTTCGGAGGCGGATCGCGCACGTGCATCGGCATGCGCTTCGGCCAGCTCGAGATCCGCACCATCGCCACGCTGATCCTCTCGCGCTTCCGACTCGAGCTCCCTGAGCGCTTTCGTCTCCAGATCCGTCAGATGCCCACGATCAGCCCCAGAGGCGGGCTGCCTGTGATCATCCGCTAGCGAAGCCGTCCGCTCAGGCTGACCCGCCAGCCTGCCTGCGCCCCTTCACCCTCGGGTGTCGCCGAGATCCCTTCGAGGCGGAGGTGAGGATCGGCGAACAGCGTGATTCGCACGAACGCTCCGAAGGGGATGTTCAGGGGCTGGGCGATCAGCTTGCCTTCGCTTGGCATCGCCACCGCTTCGACGGTTGCCTGCACGCCTAACAGCGATCCGCTCGCGAGCACCTTCACCGTGCCCGGGGTGCTCGGCACCAAACGGACGCGAACACCGCTGGGCGACGCCGCGTCGATATCGGCTTGCGTGATGGTCGATTGCGCCGATATGTGGTTCCCGCGCTTGTGGACAACCGCGTTGTGGAGCACCACACCGCTCGGCAAGACGGGGGTTGCGAGCTTGAGCGCACCCACCTTCAGCGTGCTGTCGTGGACGCCCCTGCCTTCCCACAAGAGCCTGACCGCGTCCGCCTCGCTGAGCGACAACCGCTTCGCTGTTGCGCTCGCCGACTCGGCTTTGCCCCACAGCAGCTCGATTGCGGGGAACGCTTTCACCGAGACATCTTCGAGCTGGCCGTACGGCTTGACCCGATCGCGCACGCGCTGCGCAGCCAAACGCGGAAGCACCGCCTGCGTGAAACCGAACAGGAGCACAACCGGAACCCCCACCGCCAGCGCCGCCCGCTTCCCGCTCCACCAACGCCGCCTGACCCCAACCTGCACTCCCACGCGTTCCAGGCTAGCCTTAAAGGCCCCTGGGGCGCGTAGCTCAGTTGGTTAGAGCACCTCGTTTACACCGAGGGGGTCGCCTGTTCGAATCGGGCCGCGCCCATATGAGCACACGCATAGCCATCGTCGGAGCCGGACCTGCCGGCTTCTACGCCGCCGGTCACCTGCTGAACGCCGACGAGCAGATCGAAGTCGATTTGTTCGAGCGCCTGCCCACCCCCTGGGGGCTGGTTCGCTCCGGAGTGGCGCCCGATCATCCGAAGATCAAGTCGGTGACGCGCGTCTACGAGAAGACAGCCGCCCATCCCCGCTTTCGCTTCTTCGGCAACGTCGAGCTGGGCGGCGACATCTCGCGCGAGGATCTGCTCGAGCACTATCACGCGATCGTCTACGCCACCGGCTCGCCCACCGACCGCTCGATGGGCATCCCCGGCGAGGACCTGCCCGGCAGCCAGTCGGCCACCGACTTCGTCGGCTGGTACAACGGGCATCCGGACTTCCGCGATCACGACTTCGACCTGTCCGGATCACGCGCGGTGGTGATCGGCAACGGCAACGTCGCGATCGACGTCGCGCGCATGCTCACGCTCTCCCATGAGGAGCTCGCCTGCACGGACATCGCCGACCACGCCCTGCAGGCGCTCGACGAGAGCTCGATCGAGGAGATCGTGCTGATAGGCCGTCGCGGCCCCGCTCAAGCGGCGTTCACCAACCCAGAGCTGCTCGAGCTCGGGGAGCTGAAGGACGCCGACGTCATCGTCGACTCCGACGAGCTCGAGAGGGCGCTGAGCGTGGCCGACTCCAACATGGAGCCTACGGCGGAGCGCAACGTGAAGATCCTGCGCGAATACGCCGCGCGGACGCCCGCGGGGAAGGCCAAGCGGATCGTGCTGCGCTTCCTGCTCTCTCCACTCGAACTGCACGGCGACGAGGAGAGCGGCGTACGGGAGATCGTGCTGGGACGCAACCGGCTCGTCGACAATGGCGACGGGCGTCTGCGCGCCCAAGACACAGGCGAGCGAGAAACGCTTGCCACAGAGCTCGTCCTGCGGGCGATCGGCTACCGCGGCATCCCGCTGCCCGGCGTGCCCTTCGACGAGCGCTCGGCGACGATCGCCAACGAAGGTGGGCGCGTCATCGGCGCCGGCGGGCGGCTGCCCGGCGAGTACACCGTCGGTTGGATCAAGCGCGGCCCCTCAGGTGTGATCGGCACGAATAAGAAGGACGCCCAGGAGACCGTCGACGCGCTGCTCGCCGACCTCTCCGCCGGGGCTCTCCACACGCCGTCCCAGCCAGATCCTGAGACCATTGAGCAGCTGCTCTGCGCGCGTGTCTCCAACCTCGTCACCTACCAGGGCTGGTCTGAGATCGACCGCCACGAGCAGGAGCTCGGCAAGCCGCAGGAGCGCCCGCGCGTGAAGCTGACGCGCATTGAGGAGCTTCTGCGCGTGGCTGCCGGCGAGAGCGCCGCCGAGGAGCCGCTCGACACGCTTGGCCTGCGCTGAGCAACCGCCCGTCGCTTGCCGGCGTTTGCCGCCGGCCTGGGCTCCTCCCGCATCCATCTGTGCCACACTGATCCCTTCCCTGCGCCGTTAGCTCATCGGGTAGAGCCCCGGACTTTTAATCCGGTGGGACGGGTTCGAGTCCCGTACGGCGCACCATTTGTACGTCGTTGGAACCAAAGCCCCTGGAAAGCCGGGGGCTTTGGCTTTCCGGGCCAATCCCGGCTTCGGCAGGGCCGTCCTGCTGGGTGTCGCGGCCGATAGCGGCCAGCTGGTCGAAGACGGGCTGCAAGTCGCCGTGCAGATCGTCGGTGCAGACGATCAGCCGCTCGAAGATGGCTTGGTTCATCAGCCGTCGCACCTGTGGATCGGCGGCTAGATAGGTGTCGTGTCAGTTGCCGACGAGCGCCAACGCCTCATCGAGGGCCTGCATGACGTCCTCGGCCTGATGGGCGGATGACTCGACCCAGCGTCGGGCCTCGGCACGCTCGGTTTCGATGCGCTGTTGCTCGGCCTGCAAGACCTCCTCGGAGACGAGGTTGCGGTAGGAAAGCTGGATCAGCTTCTGCTGCTCGTCGCGCAGGACGCGAAGCCGCCGAGCGTGGTGCTCGGATTGCTTGCGCGCGACCTCCAGTCTTGCCTCAACCTGCTCCTTGACCTGCTCTCGGACGCGCTCGACCTCGGCCGGGGTCAGTTCCACGCTGCGGTAGTAGCTCTCGATCCGCCTTTCAACGGTGTCCACCGACATGTGGCGTGCTCCGCAGGACGGGCGGCGGGCTTGATGACTGAGGCAGCCGAAGTATTCGTAGACGCCGCCGTTGCCACGATGGCGTCCGTAGACCAGCCGTCGGCCACAGACGGCGCAGAAGATCGAGCCCTTGAGGTAGTGCTGATGCTTCTGCGAGCGGTCGCCGGAGAGGCGGTTACTGGCCAAGATCTGCTGGACCCGCTCGAAGGTCGCCCGGTCGATGATCGCCGGATGGCGCCCCTCACGCTTGAGGCCCTTATAGCTCACGACGCCGGTGAAGTAGTCGTCTTTGAGCATCCGATAGACGCCATTGCGGCTCAGCGGCATGGCCGGTCGCTTCGCGGTCGGGCGCGTACGCAAGCCGACTTCCTCCAACAGGTCGCGTAGCGTCGAGATCGAGTGCTCCCCGGTGGCGAACGCATCGAAGGCTAGTTGCACCAGCCGGTAGCGATCCTCATCCAGCCCGACCGTGCGGACTTCCTTGCAGTTGACGAACTCGCGGGTGTTCAGATAGCCGATGCGGGCCGGGCCTACCGTGCCGCCGTCGGCGAACTTGCGTTCTAGGCCCATCTTGACCTTCTTGCCGTCCCGCCGGGAGCGGTGGGCGTTGACGCCGGCCATGACCGTAAAGAGCAGCATCCCGTCGTCGTCGTTGGCGATGCGCTCAAGCGTGGACTCCAGCTTGGCACCGGCTGCCTCGATCTCTCGCAGCAGCCAAAAGGCATCGAACTCGTCCCGCGCGACCCGCGACAAGTCGTAAAAGATCACGTACGTCGGTTGCAGTTCGGTCATCTCCGAAAGCATCTTTTGCAACGCCGGACGACGCAGGTTTGTGGCCGACTTGCCCGGCTCGACGTACTCACCGACGATGCGGGCTCCGAGGCGCTCGGCGTGGCGTTCGCAGGCCTCGCGCTGTCCCTCGATCGAGTAGCCCTCCTTGCTCGGGCCGGTCAGCTGGCCGGTGCTCGATACCCGCAGGTAGATCACGGCCGTGGCTGCTCCATCTGTGCCCACCTCCGTCGGGTATGGCGAGCTAATCAAAGTTTGTGTCATATATCGTCCCTCCTTTCTTTGTTACTTTTGGCTTGGCTTAAGCATTTTCCCGTTAAGTCGGGAGTTAAGCAAGCTGTTAATGTCATAACTGTGTGGACCGATCCGAGAGTTAACTCAGATCGGCCCACTGACTCACTTCAGGGCCTCCAGCCGGGCCGCGATTGCTTCCTTGCGCTCCTTGGCGGAGTCTCGGATTGCCTCATACTCACTCTTGCTCTCGGCAGCGCGCTCGCGTGCCGTCTCGACCTCGCGGTCGATGGCCTCTATTGAGCGTTCGAGCGAGGCTCGCGCGTCGGCCAGCGCGTCATCGGGTGTGGTTTCCCTGCGCCTCGGTCGGGGAGTCCTTGTTCCTCCCTCGATCTTGGTCTTGTGGCTGTAGTAGCTGCCACGAATCGAGTCGTAAGGGCGTTTCTCCTCCTCAGCAATGGTCTTGAAAGCGTCGCTCTTGGCGGTGCCCTCGGAGATCATTTGCTGGACGCGCTCGTAGATTGCCTGGGCCTTGGTAGCCATACGGCTCCTCCTTGGTGAGTGGATGACTTGGTCGCCCGGCAGAAAGAAGAAGAGGGGTTCTCCCTTCCGCCGGGCGGTCGGCCATCCACCCGCCGCGTCATGTGGCAACCTGCCGCGCGTGGTGAGTGAGGCGGGCGCAGGCGATGTCGACGTACTGCCCCTCGCGTTCGATGCCGAGGAACGTGCGGCCTTCCAGCACGGCCGCGATGCCGGTCGTACCTGAGCCGCTGAACGGGTCGAGTACCACGCCACCGGGCGGTGCGGCCAGCCGCACCAGCCAGCACATCAGGCTCGCGGGTTTGACTGTGGGATGGAGGTTGCGCACCAAGCGGGGCGAGTGGCGCTCGCCGGTATAGAGAGCAACCGACCGTCGTGGCAATGCGTCGCATCCGGCCTCCCGCTCTTTGCGAGACGCCTTGGCGCAGAAGAACAGGCGAGATGGCCCGGTGCTCTGCCGGTCGATCAGCGTGGCCGGACAGTCCGGGGAGTGTGACCACGCCACGTTGGCGGGCCAGTAACCCTCAGCCCCGATCCCGGCTTCGTCGATGTTGAGCGCGCCGGTGCCCCACTTCTCGAGATTGGCGGTGGTGCTGCCCTCCAGCGGGGCGCGGGCGAGCACGATCGGCTCAAAGGCCGGTTTGAGCGTCGCGGCACGACCACCGGTGAGGCGTCGGGATTTGGGGAAGCCCTGCCCGTTGAGCCACATCAGCGTGTCGCGTATCTCTAGCCCGCCGTCCTCGATGCCGCTGACGAGCCGGTGGAAGGTACGCGGTGAGCCGAACGCGAGCAAGTGCCCTCCGGGTTTGAGCACCCGCGCGGCCTGAGCGGCCCAAGTGCGCGACCACCGCTCGAAGGCTTGCGGCGCGGTGCGGGCGCTACCGAACCGATCCCACTCCTGAGCGCCCAGGGCGATGCCGTAGGGCGGATCGGTGAGCACGACGTCCACCGAACGCTCGGGCAGTTTGGCGAGCACGGCCAGCGCGTCGCCGTGGATTAGCCCCCATTTGCGTGTGTCGTCCTCGTAGATGGCGAGCTTGCTCACAAGCGCGCCTCTCTGGCGATGAGGGTGACCGCCGCATCGAAGAGGCAGACGGAGAACAGCGCTCGTCCCTCGGCTGGCACCGCCTCCAGCACCTCCCGTAGCTGGGAGGCGCGCTGCTCGTCCGGTGCTGTCCACAGTACGCGGGGGTAGGTGCCGGTCTCGCGTTGTTCGTCTCCTGAGCGGTAGTGCTCCAGATAGCGAGCCGTCTTGCGGGCGATGGTCCGGCCGGACTCGCTGGCCAGATCGACCTCGACCATCCAGCGGTCTTCGGCCTCGCCAGCACCGACCCTCAGGAACAGGTCCGGGTTGAGGCGACGGCGCACCATCCCAGCACCGACGTAGACACGCCAGCAATCCGGCTCCTGCTGGGCGGCGATCAGCTCAAGCTCGCGCTGGTGGTTGGCCTCGCGCAAACGCACAACAAGCTCGGTGGTGGCGAGCGTGTGATCCAGATGCAGCGCGCCCGGCATTTCGGTGCGCGGCCCGGTGATGCCGCGGGTGGCGAGCAGCCTCACGCCTGCCCGGCCGGTGCGGTAGACGATGCCCTCGCTGCCCGAACGCCTGCCTCCGATCTTGCGGGGCAGCGGGTCGAGTACCCGCCAGTCGCTCAAACGCTTGAGGGCGCGTCGTCCGGCTCGGGCTGCGTTTGCCTGCCGGTCGGCGGTCTGCCAGAACGTGCGGATGAGTTGGCCTCCGGTAGCGAAGCGGCTGTCATGTACGAAGCCGAGCAGCTGCCAGTCCAGGTCGGAGAGGCTGGAGGCCAGCTGGTGGAGACGGTCGGGGGTGAGGTAAAGGGACTGTGGGGACACAGAGCCTTTCGGCGACGAAGTGGATCGTGAAACCGCACCGTTAGGCCGGATCAGCCGAGCAGGAGACGACGTAGCGGGACGCGCGACAGGACGGGTCATGAGGCTCTCCCGGTGCGGCCCGGCTTGCCCTGCGGCTCAGGAGTACGGGAGTCGGGCGGGGCTGCAAGCGGCTCCTCGGGTTCTGAGCCGTAGCGAGCAGCGGAGGCGTCGCGGATGGTCTCCGCCATGCCGGTTGCCGGTGGCAGGGGCAGCGTGCGGCCGGTTGTGATCGCCACCGAGCCTCCCAGCCCCGTGCTGATGCGGGCGGCGACCTCGAAGCCACCGAGACCCATCACGTCACGCTCGGTCAGGCCCGGTAGCTGACGAGCGATGGCTGCCGCCTCGGTGGAGGAGCGGAAGCTCACGAAGCTGGCACAGTTGGCTAGGAGCGCTGAGCGGGTCGGCTCGGATACCTGGCTCAACGTCTGGAGCGCCACGGTCAGCCCGGCACCGAGTCCTCTGGCGCGCTCGGCCATTTGCTCGAAGGAGAACGGCAACCGTCCGAGGCTGGCCAACTCGTCGATGTAGATCGCCACGAACCGGCGCTGCTCGGCTGGTAGGGCGGCTCGTGCCTCGATCGCGCTCCAGACCGCGTACAACAGCGCGGTTGCAAGCAGGTTGGCGGTAGCCTCGCCCAACTGGCCGGGGGAGATCGAGATCAGCAGGAAGCGGCGTTCGGCCAGCAGCCGACCAATATCGACAGTCGGCTTGCGGCTGGCCAGCACGCTCCGCACCTTCGGACGCGCGAGTAGCGCCATCGTGCGGTGCATGGGTGCCTGGACGTGCTCGGCACGCGCGGCATCAGAGAGTTCCTCGTAGCTCTGCCAGGACGACACCAGGAATGGATCGGTGAGGCGCGCGACCGCTGCGCGGCGGAACGGCTCATCGAAGAACAGGCGCGGCAGATCGGCGAGACTCGAGCCGGGCACTTGCGCCAGCGTCCTGATCCCGAGACCGCCGTAGAAGTCAGCCCGAACGGTCCACGCGTCGCCGAAGACGGAGCGCAGCGCGCCGGTAAGTGTTTCCGCTGCCAGATCAGGATCACCGTTCGACAGCAGCGCCGCTCCTGGGATTGCGCGCAGGACGTCGGCCGGATCAAGAACGACTACCCGGTCTGCTTGCTCGGCCGGGACGCGATCCAAGATCGTGTCGATGAGATCCGGTCCCTTGCCGTCGAAGACCACACCGCCGAACCCGTGCGCTATGTCGCTCAAGACGGCGCCAGCCAGCAGAGTGGACTTGCCGGTCCCGGTGGGTCCCACCGCGCAGAGGTGATGCTGGGCGGCGGTAGTCGACAGGGCGACGGTCCTCTCACCGCCGGGGTCGTGGCCGACGAACAACGCTCGCCCCTTGCTCGGCACCTGGCGGGGCACGGGAAGCTGGCGGCTTACTCCGACACTCACGCCTGGCACCGTCTCGCTGCCGAGCGGAAAGGCGAGCAGGGCCACCAGCTCCGCGCCGGAGAGCCAGCCGCTACGAGGGGTCGTGCGGGGAATGGTCCCAAACGTGCGCTTGCCGCTCACCGCGGCCGTGCGAATGCCACCCGCCAGTCCACGACGCGAACGCAGCACACTCTCGATCTGGCTGGCGAGTTCGCGGGCGCGGCCAGGCTTGGCGGAGATGAGGATTGCACCGCTGGCCCGCACGCCCGACGCGGCGGTCTTGCGCCGCCACGCCCGCTGAACGTCCCGGTGGTGAGCATCCGGCTTGTCCCTCTCGGTGAGCGCCGGGGCGTGTGAGGGTCGCAGCGCCCAACACACCACCACGCGCTCGCCCCGGCGCAAGCTGGCCAGGCCGGTCAGCAGGACGCGCGACGCGGCAGCCGGATCGTCGGTCGAGAGGATCGCCGGCGTTGAGACCGACAGGCGACGCGCCAGCGTTACCGCTTGGTCGCCGTCTTGTGGAGCCTCGGTCAGTCGCAGACCGGGGATAGCGCCGGTCAGTGCCGACTCCACCGATGAGCGCACCGTCGCCGGAACCCATATGGCGTGCCCGATGCCGTCTTCGGTAGCGGATAGCTCGGCCACCAGCTCCACCGATGACGGCAGGCCGCTCAAACCGTCCAGTGCCGAGACGGCAGCAGACGGCTCAAGTCCGGTCGGAAAACGGACAGCCAGACGCGCGCGGCTTGCGCGCATCGCCTCGTCTTGGCGATGCTCATGGAGCAAAATGCCCGCCATCAGCAGTGACCCGCCACCGGCCGCTATAACGGCTAGCGCCAAATCAGCGTTCATGGCATTCCTCGCGGTTGCGTTGGCGCTTGGTCTTGGCCCTCTCCTCATTTTCGCGGCGTTCGCGCAAGAGCCGCTTGGCTTGAAGCCAATAAACAAGAGCGAGTTGTTCTGTGTCTATCTCGCTCCTTCTTACACCCGCCACCTTGATACGTCTTGAATTAGCCATAAGTGAATATGCCTCCTTTCTGTTTACTTCATATGCTTTCTCCTTAGTGGTTAGTTGGTGTCGAGTGGTTAGCTATGGCCGGTGCTCATCTGGATAACGACGCCGGTGGCTCGACACGTGAAAACCACGGTACTCATTAATTGTTAAATAATCATTAAAACTCTTAGGATTTTGTCTCCCTTCCGTGCTTAGTTGCTTACACTCGTCCCTCCTTTGGCGACTGCTGTTCGCCTTTTGTTCGGTTAATGACCTCCTGAGTCTGCACGCATATTTTTGACGTGTCAATACCTTTTTTGCTCTACCGAGTGAAAAACCAGACCACGCGAGCGATAACCACAAGCACGAACAGGACGACGGCCACGGGTATGAGCTTTGAGAGAGTCGGTGCTACCAGTCCCACGGCTGCTAGGGCGAACAGCACCGCCGCGATATTGGACAGCAGCTTGTTCATGCCGCTCCCAGCGCTTGGTCAATTGCCGCACCAAGCAGTGTGTCGGCCGCCTCAAGTTGCCCACCGAGTTCGGCGTTGCCCTGCATGAGTTCACGGTTGGCCTGAGACAGCCGCCGTATCTCGTTGCGCAGACGCCGGTTCTCGGCCGACAGCCTGCTGTTCCAGCGGCAGACCAGTTCGAGTTGGTTCCGCTCAATCATGGCTGCCCCCTCTGTTGGTCTGCGTGAGGGTGCCAGCTAGTACGTCGTCCAGATGGCGCTTGGCCTGGTGGGCCAGGGCGTGAATGTCACGGATGGCGGCGCGGCGCTCGTGGTCGATGCGCCACCGTTCCAACTTCACAGCGTCGATCACGCCAAGGGCGATGCCGCCGGTCACGGCCAAGCTCAGCAGTTTCGCCGGAAGCTCGATGATCGCCTGTTTGAGGTTGGCGGGTGCTGCGCGCAGCCAGCGCATGAGCGCTTGCCACATCTCCACAACCGGCACACCCAGCGCCATCAGTCCGGCGAGCCCAAACAAGCCACAGATCGAAAGCAGGAATATGAGCCCAACGATGTGGAAGAGGAGCATGAACGTCGTCCGGGACATGGCGATCTCAGCCATCATCCGAGCCTCCGGCTCAACCGTTCGATCCGATCACCGATGGCCAGCGAGACCATGTCGGTGACGTGGACCAGGCAGCCCACGGCGGTCGGGTCGCGTGCTGCGTAGACCCGCCGGTGGGCCGCGACGTTGGCAATGGCTCCGAGTGCCGCGTTGCCCGCGCCCTTGAGGGCGTGGATCTTCTCGATCTCGATCGCTTCGATGGCCTGGACGTTGGCGCGCTCCAAGGCTACGCCTGCGGCCAGCGCGTCGAGATGCTTGTCCAGCGCCTTGTTCTGGCCGCTGATGACCGTCCCGGTGGGCGTGCGTATGAGATGGCGGCTAGGCATTGCGTCTCGCTCCTTTCACGAGACGCAGCCTCGCCAGGGGCGACACGCGGACAGCCGCGCGTGGGCACGCCATACGCCAGAGACAAGATAGGGGAGTCGTCTGCATAAGTCCTCCTTCGAGTTCTGCCCCAGCCGAATGAGGGCGTTGCAGACGAGTTTCCTGAAAGAACGATTTAGTGCAAGGCTTAAACGAGATTAACTTGGGATTGCAGAGTGTTCTATCCGAAGATTGATCTACTCTAAGCGAATGACCATAAAGACCGGCCCTCTACATGCCTACCTAAAGGAGCTGCGTGCGGGGAAGCTACCAGTCGATGCCAAGCGGATCGAGCAGTTCGGCTTGCCGGGGGTCGTGCTAGACGAGACCAGCGAAACGGCTAATGCCGAGATGTTTCTTGCATTGCTCAAGGAGTGCCTGAACAGGCTTGGGGTCAGTGACAAAATCCTCGTACAGCATTACTTGTTCACCAAGGGAACCGCGACAGACTGTGCGCGCGCAGCACATCGGGATCTCGAAGAGCACGATCAGTTCATCAGCGATAACTACTATAAGAACCACCTCCGCGCTGCACTCGAAGCGTACGCCCAAGTGCTAGGGGCGGAACTACCGACGTCCAAGCCTGTAGGACACCACCGCCAGCCGTCGCCATCGATTACCCCGGACTGGTTTGAGGCGCTAGAGATCGAATGGTTACTCCGTCTCGATGAGAAGGACTATCGGCGTCAATACTGGCGTCGGCGCCTCCTGCTGCGCTGTCGCACAGGTGATCAACCCATAGTCGCGCTTCCCCAACACTGGTCGGGTAAGGGTAAGCGAGATAACAGAGTGAATCGGGTTGGAAAGGTGGAAATGTTGTCGGGACCGCGGGATAAGAAAGACCCGTGGAGTCACCAGTGCCTTCGCACAAGGCCCGAGAAACACGACTTCTGGAGTTGGGAGCTGTACATTTTTGACTTGGGCAAGCCGATGCTACCGGGCGAGACAGAGACGCTTGAGTACGCCGAGATTCTCATGGACGATAAGGATCAGTTCCGCCCCCAACTTATGCAGCACACTGCTCGACACCCTGCCTTGGAGAAGCTGATCCTAAAGGTCGAGATACCCGCTGATCTGGGTGTGACTTCGATGATCGCATACCGAGAGATAAGGACGCCAGAGGTAGGGACCGGATATTCTCCCGTAGAACCTATCCTCAAAATCAGCCCTAACGATGACGGCATATTTTGTCACGAAGTGAAAGGCAAGGACATAGACCACTTGAGTCGTCATGTGCTCAGCTGGGATGCTGGCTACCGACAACGCTAATGCTTGCACCCACTTCCTAAACGCTGCTACACTACCTGTAGGAGCGACTCCATATGGAAGCTGAATAAGAACTTTGTGCCACTGCAATATGTGCCCCACTGACAGGGTAGTTATCGCGCGTTTCTTCCACGGTGGTAAACTCTAGCCAGAGTAGGATGTGCCAGATTTCAACTAAGCCCCCGCGCTGAGCGCGGGGGCTTAGTATTTCGGCCCAGCCTTTACCGCAACCGAGCACGCACTCGTTTCGTCTTGGTGTGAGTGGCGTGCTTGTGTTTGCGTAGCGCGGCGGCGGAAGCATTGGCCACTTGTCGCGCATATATTTCCGCCTCTGGACTAAAGGCACCCGGCGGGAATGTGACGACTGAGGATGCACCGCCACGCGGCCCAATATGCACTTTCTTGGTCAGGATGCCGCCGGTCGGTTTTGGCTCCGGGACGGTCACGCTGATATCCAGACGGCAGATGACGAGGTGCTGGTTACGATCCTTGATCCTCGCTCTCATGCTCCAAGGCAGGCCGCTGTTGACTTGGGCCTTGCCGACCAGCTCGAACTTGACGCCAAATGACTTGGTGTCGCCGACCTCAAACCCTTGGGCGTAGTAGCGGGTGGTGAGCTTGCAGGCACCGGCTGGTTTCGTGCGATGGCTCGCATGAGCGTGGGCAACCGGCGACTGCGCCGCGATCAGGGCGGCGATGCTAACTGCGAGGCACGCCACTCGCCCGCGTGTTGAGATGGTCCTGCGTCGGTCTGGCTTCAAGGTCTGGGCTCCTTTGCTTCCGTCGACTGGCTTTCGGGCACAGCAGAGGCCCCGCGGCAGACACGGCGACGGCGGAGGGGACACCAAGCCTGAGCTGCCTACGCGGCATCTACTGGAATGTCATAGGCGCCAGACCGTAGCGGGTTGTCCGCGATATGTCTACTGGAATGTCATTGAGCCGTGGTGGCTCTGCGGAGAGGCTGGGGCCATGCCCGCCTCGCCCGCCTTCCAAGCCGCCCTCGGCCTCGCCGTCAAAGCCCGCCGTGAGGAACTCGGCCGGACCCAAGAGCAGCTATCCAACGACAGCGAACTGCACCAGCGCTGGATCTCAAACGTGGAGACCGGCAAGCGCAACCCCAGCTATGCCAGCCTGCGCCGCCTCGCAGCCGCTCTTGACCTCTCTACCGCCGAACTGATCGCCCGCGCCGAAGCGATCGAGGTGCCGGCGGACGCCGTACCGGCCAGCCGGTAGCCCTATCCGCCCTCCTCGGCGCGGAGGCAAGCAAGATGGACGAGCGCCAGGATCTCCTCGTCCGACTCGGCCGGATCACGCTGGCGCGACTCCGTGCGGTAGACCGGACGCCCACACAGACGGCAGGCCGTCAGCGGCTCAGCCAGCCAGGCGCGGATCGCCCTGGCCCGCTCGGGTGGCAGGAAGTCGTAAGGGTCGCCAGACATGGCTCGAAAGCCAACTAGCAGCCCGCCTGAGAGGGCAAGCTGTGAGAAGCGCCACTCAGACGGCCGCGCTGTGCGTTGCCTCAAGGCATGCCTTGCCAGTAGCCGCTGGTCACAGCTTGACCGCTCAGCCTGCACGGGCCTAGCCTGCGCGGTCGTCCATTCAAGGCAGGCACCGGCGCGGAAGAGAGCCGCGGCCGGTGCCCTAACACAGGAGGCTTACGCTCCCATGCTGATCATCTACGCTACCGACCCGTCAGCGTCACCGCAGGAGGACAAGAGCAGTCAAGAGACGGCCGAAACCGGCATCCTCGACCTGCTCACCGGCTCAGACGACCACCGGCCGTGGTCGCTCGAGGATCTCATCCGGGAGTACGACGACAAGCTCACCGTCGAAGACGCCGTCGACAACCTCAAGCGCACCGGCCTGATCCACCGTCACGCCGACGTCGTCTTCCCCAGCCGTGCCGCTGTTCGTTTCGCCCAGATCAAATGGTGAGCCGCCAGCAGCGCGACCAGCTGCTCCTCGGCAAAGCCATCGCCCAAGGCGCAGCCGAGATGTACCGGCTGCGCACCAAGGAGCGACTGAGCTTCGTCACGATCGCCAGCCGCACCGGCCGCAGCCGCGAGCGCGTCCGCCAAATCATCCGCCTCTACTCCCATCACGAACGACTCCCGTTCCCCGGCAAATACAAGGGA
>JBQCGU010000093.1:0-64824 GCA_051955355.1 Solirubrobacteraceae bacterium
TCGCCTGCGTTGGAGACGAAGTGCAGGCCGTCCATCATCCACTTGGTGACCGGGATGAACAGCAGCGCGGCGATGATCGCCGCGACGACCATGCCCTGGTAGAGCGCGCGCTCGACGTTGCCCGTGCGCGACTTGACCGCGAACGTGCCGATGATCGACGCGACGATCGAGACCGCGCCGAGAACCAGCGGATAGAGCGCCACCGCCGACTGCTGGTTGAAGAGCAGGACGCCGAGCAGCATCACGGCGACAGCCGTGACGGCGTAGGTCTCGAACAGGTCGGCAGCCATGCCGGCGCAGTCGCCGACGTTGTCGCCCACGTTGTCGGCGATCACCGCCGGGTTGCGCGGGTCGTCCTCGGGGATGCCGGCCTCGATCTTGCCGACGATGTCGGCGCCGACGTCGGCGGCCTTGGTGAAGATGCCGCCGCCCAGACGGGCGAACACCGAGATCAGCGAGCCGCCGAAGCCCAGGCCGACGAGCGCGTCGACGGCGGTCTTCTGGCTGTCGCCGAACACGGCGGTCAGCAGGCCGTAGTAGCCCGCCAGGCCGAGCAGCGCCAGGCCGGCGACGAGCAGGCCGGTGATGGCGCCGCCGCGGAAGGCGACGCTCAGCGCCGGTGAGACTCCGCCGCGAGCGGCCTCGGCGACGCGGGCGTTGGCGCGCACCGACACGTTCATGCCGATGTAGCCAGCGGCGCCCGACAGAATGCCGCCGATCGCGAAGCCACAGGCGACTGCGATGTTCTGGATGAAGATCAGCGCCACGAACAGCACCACGCCGACGAGGGCGATGGTGGTGTACTGGCGGTTCAGGTAAGCCCTCGCGCCCTGCTGCACGGCGCCGGAGATGGCTTGCATCCGCTCGTTCCCCGGCGAGAGCGCCAGCAGGGAACGGGTGGTGAGAAGGCCGTAGGCCACGGCGCAGCCGGCGCATACAAGGGCGACGACGACCCCATGGTTCGTCAGAAAGCTGCTCAAGAGAAAAATCCTCCGCGGTCTGTTTGTGGGCCGCGCGAGGACATTCGTTCGCGCGCACCTCCCTGCACGGGCCGCCCTGGATGGGCGTCGTCCCGGCTAAAGGCGCGCGCAGTCTATCGCGCGCGCAGGCGGAAATGCCGTGCGGTGGCGCTCAGCGACCGGGCACCCACAGGCGCCCGCTGGCCTCGGCGGGTCCGGGACCCTGCGGCTGGTCTTCCGACGCCGCCTCTCCAGGCTCCCCGGAAGGCGCCTGCTCGGCGCCCGAGCTCGCGGGCTCCCCCGCGCCGGCGCCCTGCCCCGGCGCGCGCGGTGCTGCCGCTGCCGGCGTGGACTCGGACGCGGCGGAGCCCGCCTCACGGGCGTACGCCATCTGCAACTGGGCAAGCGCATCCCGCAGCGGGCGCAGCTCGTCGGACATGTGCCGTTCGAGGATCGGCATCAGCGCGCGCACACCGTCGATCGCGTCGCGCACCTGGTCGAGATCGCGCTCTGCCTGCGATCCGGCTGCCAACCCCAGGCGTCGTCCGCCTATGTTGAGCAGCGAGACAGCCGTCTGGATGATCATCTCTGAGCTCGTTATGCGGTTGAGCTCCGCTTCGTAGGCGGCGCGCAGCTCGTCCTCGCTTGGAGTCTCCTGGGAGCCTGCGCCCGTCACGCTCTCGTGCATGTCGGTCAAACCGTCACCTCCTGTGCGTATGTCTCTCGGGTCTCGCGAACGCACGCGGAGAACACCTCCTCCGGGGTGGCGCCCGCGTCGATCATGCGGCGCTGGCGCTGGGCGCCGTTGCGCTCGGGGAAGGCCGGATCGATGCCAAGCTCGGTGCGCACCGGCTCGGTCCATGCGGCCAGGCGCTCGGGGATCTGAGCCGAGGGGTACTCGATCGCGCGATCCAAATCGATCATCCGACCGTCAAGGCCCCAGCGGATCGCCCGCCACATGTTCTCCTCGACGAGCCGCGGGTGGGGGTCTGAGAACGGGCGACCCTCGTCCACGTCGCGGGCGGCTTGCGCCACGCACGCGACGATCAAGCCCGCCAGCGCCTCGGACTCGGCGGCTGTGCTCTGGGCGTCGCAGATCCGCACCTCCACCGTGCCGAACTGGAAGTGCGGGCGCACCGACCACCACACCTGGGTGAACTCGACGATCGAGCGGGTGGAGATCAGGAACTCGACATAGCGCCGATAGGCGTCCCACCCTCCGAACGGGTCGGGTATGCCGCAGCGCGGGAAGCTGCGCGTGAACGTCTGGGTGCGAGCCGAGTGAAGGCCCGAGTCGCGCCCGTCGACGTAGGGCGAGTTGGATGAGAGCGCCAGCAGCAGCGGCAGCACCGGGCGCAGACGGTCGCACACGCGCACCGCCCTGTCCAGATCGCGGATGCCGACGTGCACGTGCAGGGAGAACGTGTTGTTGCGCCACGCCACATACTTCAAGCCCTGCTCGACGCGGCGGTAGTGCTCGGTGTCGATGATCGGCTGCTCGCGGTAGTCCGCCCACGGGTGCGTGCCGGTCGAGCCGAGCGCCGCGCCGTGCGCGTGGACGAGCGCGAACAGACGGCGGCGGCGCTCGCGCTGGCGAGCAACCGCGTCGGCGAAGCCGGCGCCCGGCCCGGAGACGATCTCGATCTCCGAGGAGATCAGCTCGCCGGTGATCGACTCGTGCAGGAGCGGATCGACCTGGGATGCCTGGGCACGCAGCTCCTCGAAGCGCGGCACCAGCTCCAGCGTGCTCGGATCGAGGATCGCGAACTCCTCCTCCAAGCCGACTGTGAAGTCCTCGGATGCGGCGAACACAGCCTCTGCCCGATCGAGATCGACGGTCATCTGCGTGGTCCTCAGGTCAGGTAGAAGTAGAGCGCGTAGAGAAGATCGACAGCGGGGCTGGAGGTGTGGACGGTGACGTCCGGAGGCACGTCGAGCAGCGACTCCGAGTAGTTGAAGATGATCTTCACTCCGGCAGCCACCAGCTCGTCGGCGAGCCCCTGGGCGGCGACGGTGGGCACAGCCAGGACACCGACGACGATGTCCTCTTCTTCAACCACCTTGGGCAGCTCGCGCGAGTGGCGCACGAGGTGCGTGCCGACCTTCGTCCCCACCTTGGATGGGTCGACGTCGAAGATCGCAACCACCCGAAAGCCGTGGTCGGCGAAGATGTCCGAGGAGGCGATCGCCTTGCCGAGATGGCCGGCGCCGAGCAGCGCGATGTTGTGCTGACCGGCGGTGCGCAGGATCTTGCGGATCTGCGATACGAGCGACTCGACGTTGTAGCCCACCCCGCGCTTTCCGAACTTGCCGAAGCCGCTCAGGTCGCGGCGGATCTGGGTGGAGTTGACATGGGTGTAGTCGGAGAGCTCCTGTGAGGAGATCGTCTCCTTGCCCAGCTTCTTGGCTTGCGTGAGCACCTGCAGGTAGCGCGACAGGCGCGCCGCCACTCCGAGCGACAGCCGCTCGCCGGAGGGGATGTCCCCGTCGAAGCGCGTCATCGGGGAGCTCGTCAGCTGGTCGTAGGCCATCGCCGTGACTCTAGCCTTTCGATCAGGGCTTGCTCATCGACGAAGTAGTCGAACAGGTGCTCGCCGTCGAGCATCACGACCGGGATGCGCTCGAAATAGGCGCGGTGCAGCGCTTCGTCGGACGTTATGTCGCACTCGAAGAGCTCGAATGGAGCCCGCTCCTGGGCGCGGCGCAGGACCGCGAGCGCCTCCTCGCAGAGGTGGCAGCCGGGCTTGGAGTAGAGCGTGACGACGCTCACCGCGGGCGTTCGCCGGTGGCGTAGGCGTCGATGCTCAGATACTGCGGATATGGGAGCGCGCGCGTGAAGCGCGCAGCCGAGCCGATCATCGCCGCGTTGTCGGTGCAGAGCGCGCGCGGCGGCACATGCACCTCGGCCCCGAGCCGCTCCAGGCGGCGGCGCAGCTCTCCGTTGGCGGCCACGCCCCCGCCCACCGCCAGGCGACCCAGGCCTGTCGCCTCGAGCGCCTGCTCGGCGCGCATCATCAAGTGGTCGACGATGGCGCCCTGGTAGGAGGCGGCGAGATCCGCGCCCCGCTCACGCACCGCGTCAGGGTCGAGGTCGCGCAACGTGTAGAGAAGCGAGGTCTTCAGGCCGGCGAACGAGAAGTCGAGGCTGCGCGCGAACGGGCGACTGCCGGACCGCCCGGCGCGCGAGCGCGAGCCCGAGGCGGGGAACTCGAACGCCGTCGGGTCGCCCTGGGAGGCGAGCCGGTCGAGCGCCGGCCCGCCCGGATAGCCGAGCCCGAGCATGCGCGCCCCCTTGTCGAACGCCTCCCCCGCGGCGTCGTCGAGCGTGCGTCCGAGAACCTCGAATCCATCGTGCTCGCGCACATGCGCGAGCAGCGTGTGACCGCCGCTCGCGATCAGACATGCGAACGGCGGCTCGAACGAGCTGTCGAGGAAGTTGGCTGCCACGTGACCCTGGATGTGATCGACCGGCGCAAACGGCAGCTTGCGTCCGGCGGCCAGCCCCTTGGCGGTGGACAGCCCGACGAGCAGCGCGCCCACGAGCCCCGGTCCCTGAGTGGCGGCCACGAGATCTACGTCGTCGAGCCCGATCCCCGCCTGCTCGAGCGCCCTCGCCACGACCAGGTCGACGATCTCCAGGTGATGGCGCGAGGCGATCTCGGGCACCACCCCGCCGAAGCGGTTGTGCGCCTCCTGGGAGGAGATCACGTTGGAGCGCATCCGTCCGTCGCCGGCGACGACCGCTGCGCAGGTGTCGTCGCAGCTGGTCTCGATTGCGAGGATGGTCATGTCGGGGTGCGGTGGGCGGCGTGAGATGCGTGAGCTGTCATACCGGCCCGGGATCGGGCACGTCGTCGAGCGAGCCCACCAGCGTAGAGGGCGTGCGCCACATGACGAGCGCATCCTCGCCGTTGTCCTGGTAGTAGCGCCGACGGATCCCGGCGGCACGGAAGCCTTCGCGCTCGTAGAGGTGGATCGCCACGTCGTTGGAGCGGCGCACCTCGAGCGTGTAGCGCGCGCTCCGATCGCCCACCCGGCCATACAGCTCCGCGAGCAGCGCCGAGGCAACCCCGCGCTGACGCTGCTTGGGATCGACAGCCACGTTCATGATGTGCCAGGCGGTGTCATAGCGGGCGCAGATCAGATAGCCGACGAGCCGCCCTTCGGATACCGCCCCAAGGCAGATGCCGGACGCCTTGGACAACTCGAGCACGAACATCGCAAGCGACCAGGGCGTCGGGAAGGCGCGGCGCTCGATGCTCATCACTTTCGGCAGATCCGCGTAGGTGAGATCGCGCACGCGCAACGAGGACGCGCCGCTGTGCGGGTCGAGCCTGGCCGCCGACGCCATCAGCCCGGCGCCCCTTGCAGCGATGCCTCGGCGTCGGGCACTCGGCAGTAGCTCGGCAGCACGGGTGTGTCGGCGACCGGCGAGCCGGTGGCCAATTCGCAGATGGCGCGGGCGCTGACGCGGTGCAGCGGAGAGTCGACCGCCGGCATGCTCACGCCGAGCTTCTCGAGCTCGCAGGCAAAGCGCAGCGCGCCGTCGCCGACCGCCACCCATTCGTCCACACGCCGGATGCCGGCCCGCTCGAGCGCTTCGCCCAGACGCTCCGGCGGCAGCGGCTGCGGGGCGAGCAGCTCCTCGCCCGACCGGTGGGCGGCGAGAAAGACCTCGCCCCTGCGTGCGTCGATGAGCGACAGGACTCGATCGTGGCAAGACCGAGATGCCGCCAGCGCGAGCGCGCGCAGGCTGGATACGCCGACCAGCTCAACGTCGAGCGACTGGGCCAGGCCCCTGGCGCTGGCCACCCCGATGCGCAGGCCCGTGAAGGTGCCCGGACCGACCCCAACGGCCAAGCGCTCGACGTCGCGCCAATCGATGCTCGCCTGGCGCAGGAGGTCGAGCGCCAACCCCAGCAGGCGCGTCGAGTGGCCAGGGCGCTCGCCCGCCGGCGGATCGTCTCGCCCTTCGAGCACGCGTCCGTCGTCCAGCATCAGCCCGACGGCGGTTGCGGGCGTGGCGGTGTCGAAGCCGAGCACGATCATGCGCCGGACCCTGCTCGGTCGAGCACCTCCACGCGCCTGAGGTCGCCGCCGAGGTGCGAGAGCGTGACCACCGCGCGCGCGCCGGCGAGCTCGACGCTGTCGTGCACGGGCCACTCCACAAAGGCGATTCGCCGCTCGCCGATGTAGTCGGCCAGCAGGTCGGGCTCCTCCTCGGCGAGGTTGCCGAGACGGTAGAGATCCAGGTGGGCCACCGTGACTTCGTTACCCGCATAGCGGTGTCCGATGCTGAATGTCGGGCTCGTCACCGGATCTGATACGCCGAGAGCGCGTGCCGCACCGCGCACGAACGTCGTCTTGCCGGTGCCCAGCTCGCCGCGCACGAGCACGAGATCGCCGGGGTCCAGCGTGGCGGCAAGCTCCGCGCCGAGCGCCTCTGTGTGCTCGGCGTCGGAGGTTTCGACGATGCTGGAGATGGCCACCGGTGAAGCCTAGCCCCCCAAAAAGAGACCGGCCCGCGGGAGAGGAGTCGCGGGCCGGCCGTGGTGCTTGGGAGGATGGAGTTGAGACCCCTATCGGCTGCTCGATCCGCCTGCTTGAGGAACGGGCGCAAGAGGAGTGTCAAGAAGGGATACGTCGAAAAGCCGACTTTGGATGACTGGCGCCATCGAGCTTTCCGGTCGCTGCGGCAAGGCGTTTGACATTCCAGCCAGTATCTGACAGGATACCCGTCGGTATGCGAGCCGCAAGCGCCGCCGGCCTGCCAGCTGGGCCTCGCCTCCCCGTCGCCGTCCAGACGTTGATCTGGTTCAGACGCGCCCAGTGGCTGCTCGAGACCTGCCACGCGCGCTTCGGCGACATGTTCACGCTGAAGCTCGCAAACGAAGACCCCTGGGTGATCACCTCCGATCCGGACACCGTCAAGCAGGTGTTCACCGGCGATCCGCGCCTGCTCCACGCCGGCGAAGGCAACCGCATCCTGATGCCGATCCTCGGCCCCAACTCGGTGCTGCTGCTCGACGACGATCCCCACCTCAGCCAGCGCCGGCTGATGCTGCCCGCGTTCCATGGCGAGCGCATGCAGCGCTACGCCGAGCTCATGGCTGAGACATCCGCACGCGAGATCGAGCGGTGGCCGCTCGGCGAGCCCTACCGCGTGCGCCCGCGCATGCAGGCGATCACGCTCGAGATCATCTTGCGGGCAGTGTTCGGCGTGTCCGAGGGACCCGGCCTCGAGCCCCTGCGCCGCGAGCTGCGCCGACTGCTCGACGCCTCGCTCAACCCGCTCAAGAGCGGCGTGCTGCTCGTGCTCGGACCGCACCGCATGGAGAAGGTGCCGGCATTCCGGCGCGACCTCGAGCGTCTGAACCGCGTCATCTACGCGGAGATCGCCGCGCGCCGACAGGCGCGCGACTTGGAGCGACGCGACGACATCATGTCGCTGCTGCTGCAAGCCACGCATGAGGACGGCAGCCCGATGAGCGACGAGGAGGTGCGCGACGAGCTCGTGACGCTGCTCGTGGCGGGACACGAGACGACCGCCAACGCGCTCTCCTGGGCGGTGGAGCGACTGTGCCGCCACCCCGAGAAGCTCCAGCGGCTGACCGAAGAGGTGCGTGCCGGCGAGAGCGCATACATGCAGGCGGTGATTCAGGAGACGCTTCGCCTGCGTCCGGTCATCTCGATCGTCCTGCGCCGTCTCGTCGAGCCGATGGAGATCGGCGGTCGGCTGTTGCCGGCGGGCGTGTCGATCGTGCCCGCCATCCATCTCGTGCACCGGCGCGCCGACATATCTCCGCAGCCGCACGAGTTCCTGCCCGAGCGCTTCCTCGACCGCCCGCCCGGCACCTACACATGGTTGCCGTTCGGCGGCGGCGTTCGCCGCGGCCGGGGGGCGGCGTTCGCACAGTTCGAGATGGAGGTGGTGCTGCGCGAGCTGGTGCTGCGCCGCACGATGACGCCCTCGCGCCCTGCCTCGGAGCGCGTATACCGGCGCGCGATAACCGAGACTCCGCGCCACGATGCGGAGGTGCTGCTCGCTTGAGGGTGCGCCGGCTCGGTTGCGGCGGGCGGCCCACTCGTCAGGAACGCCAGGCCGCCACTCGTGCGGCGCTGCTGCGCTCAGCCGAGCGCCTGGTGTGCTAGCACGGCATGCACGGCGCTTCGATCGACCGGATCGCCGCCGACGCCGGGTATACGAAGGGGGCGTTCTACGCAAACTTCACGAGCAAGGAGGCCCTCTTCCTGGCGATGCTCGACGAGCGGTTCGCCGCCGAGCTGCAGCGGCTGGAGCGCTCGATGACCGGGCGCGGCGAGCCGACCGAGGAGGCTCGCCAGGCGGCGGAGGACTTTCTGGGTTATGTCAACAGCGACCCGCTGTGGCCGCGGCTCTACCAGGAGTTTGCGGCGTACGCCGCCCCCAACGCCGCGTTCCGCGAGCAGTTCGCCGCCCGCCAGCGCGCGCTGCGCAGCCGCATGGCGGAGGTGTTCGCACGCTGGGCGCAGGCGTTCGGCGTCGAGCCTCCCATCCCCCCGTCGGATGTCGCCGCGATGACGTTCTTCATGGCGGACGGCTTCCTGCTCGACCGCGTGCTCGACCCCCGGCTCGACCACCACCTGTACGGAACCATGGTTGAAGTGTTCCTGCGCGGCCTGCTCGAGATGGCTCGGGAGGGCGGGCAGCGGGGCGAGGCTCAGCCGCGAACGCTCACGTAGATCGAGCGCGGCTTGCCATGCGCCGGCGAGAGCGTGAGCCGGTAGCGCCCGGCGGACAGCCGGTTGCGGCCGACGAGATGGTGACGGCTCGACCCCTTCGTTGCGGAGATCGTGAGCGAGTCCGCCGGGATCGCCGTCCAATGCTTGTGTGCGTGGGGCTTGCCCTGCTTGACGAACGTCACCTGCACCTTCATCGACTTGACGAGCCTGAACGAGAACTCGACCTGCGAGGCGAGCGGGCTGTGCTTCAAGGAAACCGAGCTCTTGTGCGTGAGCTGGAGCTTGGACAGCACCAGCGCGCCGCCAGAGACACGCTTGCGGGCGCCGTGCCGCTTGCCCCGATGCCGTCCTTCGGCTTCTTCTTCCGCTTCGGCTTCAGCCGAGGCTTCTTCTTCTTCGGCGGACGTCGCGCCTTCTTCTTCGCCTTCTTCTTCTTCCACCGCTTCTTCGCCTTCGCCTTCTTCGCCTTCTTCGCCGGCTGCTTCGCCGCTCAGCGAGACAGCCAACTGCCCTGTGCAGGCGACCGCGCATCTGGAGGAGCGCGCGAAGGACGGCGCCGCGCCCAGGCAGAGCAGCAGCATGAGCACGACGAGGCCGAGCAGGGTGCGGCGGGCACGAGCGGCTTGACGGCGCGCGCACGCGCGCAGGATGGTGTTGGCGAAGGTCACGGTCTCTCTCAATCGGCTTTGCGGCGCCGGGCCTTTAGCCGCGCCGTCGGGGCGCGGCAGCATACGCGATACCCCGGCTCAGAAGAGTCCGAGCTGGTCGGCGTCGGAGGCGCCTGTCGCGTCAGCCGGCTCGCCGGCCACCTGCGGGGCCAACTCGGCGGCAGGCTGTGGAACCTCGAGGCCACCCGGCTGCTCGGGCGGCCCGAGCGCCAACAGCTCGGGCAATCGCGAGAAGTCTTCGCGCAGCGTCTCGAGCATGCGCGGGGTGTAGAGCGCGGCGGCAGGGTGAAAGATGGGATAGAGCCGCACCGCCCGCTTGCCGAGCGCGATCACCTCGGGCGTCCCGTGCAGGCGCGTGATTCCCGTCGGGTCCTCGCGCAGCAGCTTCGTCGAGAAGTTCCCAAGCGAGCAGATCACGCTCGGCTCGATCAGCTCCACCTGACGGTACAGGTACTCGCGGCAGTTCTCGATCTCGCCGGGCAGCGGGTCGCGGTTGCCGGGCGGGCGGCACTTGAGCACATTTGCGATGAACACATCCTCACGCGAGAGCCCGATCTCCTCGAGCAGCGTGGAGAGAAGCTTGCCCGCCCGTCCCACGAACGGAAGCCCCTGCTCATCCTCGCTTGCACCGGGCGCCTCGCCGATGAACATCAGCTCGGCGTCGGCGTTGCCGGCGCCGAACACCACGTTGCGGCGGGTTCCAGCCAGTTCCTGGCAGCGCACGCAATCGCGCACCTGCGAGAAGACCTGCTTGAGCTCCTCACGCCGCTGCGCTGCTGTGCGGCTTGCCTGCCCGGTAGACACTGGCGGGGATGGTAGTGGCATGTGTCGGTTGCGGTTGTATGCTTAAGCCAGTCGCGACCGGTATCCCCGCCTGGGGAACTGGACCGAGCCATGAGCACATCGAGCTATCACTTCGATCCGCCCATGACGACCGTGCGCGCTGTGCGCGAGCTGCGGTCGGCGCTTGACGCTGTCCGGCGGGCGGGATCCACGATCGGCCTCGTGCCCACGATGGGCGCACTGCACGAGGGCCACCTCTCCTTGATCCGGCGCGCACGCGCCGAGTGCGGCTTCGTGGTGGTGTCGCTGTTCGTCAACCCCGCCCAGTTCAACGAGCGCGCCGACCTGGACGGCTACCCGCGCCACGAGGAGCAGGACGGTCGCCTCGCCGCCGAGGCGGGCGCCGACCTGCTGTTCGCCCCTTCCGTCGAGGAGGTGTATCCGCAAGGCTTCGCCACCTCCGTGGAGGTGCTCGGCATCACCGACCGTCTCGAGGGAGCGGTGCGCGGGTCCGAGCACTTCCGCGGCGTGACGACGGTTGTGACGAAGCTGCTCAACATGACCCAGCCGGATGTCGCCTACTTCGGCCAGAAGGACGCCCAGCAGGTGGTGGTGATCCGCCGGCTGGCGCAGGACCTCGACATTCCCGTGCGCATCGAGGCGTGCCCGACGGTGCGCGAGCCGGACGGGCTTGCGATGTCGAGCCGCAACGTGCACCTCGGCGCCGACGAGCGCGCTCGCGCAGTCGCCCTGCACGGCGCACTGTGCGCCGCCCAGGTTTTGGCGGACGACGGCGAGCGCTCGAGCGAGACGCTGCTCGCCGGTGCGCGTGCCGCGATGGAGTCACATGCGGTCGAGCCCGAGTATGTGGCGCTCGTCGATCCAGCGACGCTCGAGCCCGTAGACCGCCTGGACGCCCCTGCCCTGCTCGCGGTGGCTGCACGCGTGGGCGCCACCAGATTGATCGACAACGCAGTCCTCCAACCGGCCTCGAGCCCGTTGCCGTCCCGCCGTTCGGAGCGCGAACCGGCAACCGCCGCGGCCTGACCATCCACCACCGCCAAAAGGAGACCCGACACCCCCATGCAGCGCACGATGCTCAAGTCAAAGATCCACCGGGCAACGGTGACCGATTGCGATCTGCACTACGTAGGGTCGATCACGGTCGACCCTGAGCTGCTCGAGGCGGCGGACATTCTGGAGCACGAGCAGGTGCACGTCGTCGATGTCGACAACGGAGCCCGCTTCGAGACGTACACGATCGCCGGCGAGCGCGGGTCTGGCGAGATGAAGGTCAACGGCGCCGCCGCCCGTCTCGTGCATCACGGAGACACGATCATCGTCATCTCCTACGGGCAGTACAGCCGTGAGGAGATGGAGCACTACGAGCCTCGCGTCGTTCACGTCGAGGCAGGCACAAACCAGATCATCACCGTCGACGACGCGGTGGCGACCCTGCTCACCTCGGAGTCCATGCCGCTCGGCAAGGGACTTGCGCGGTAGCGCCCAGGGCGTCAACCGGTCAGAGAGGAATCGTCAATGTCAAGTCGCCCCTCCAGCCCGACCGCCGCGACGGTTGCCAGCACCGCGGCACCGCCTGTCCCCATTCCCTCAGACCCCGGCAGGCTGCCGATGACGCTGCCGCTGCTGGCAGAGAAGAAGCGCCTGGGAGAGCCGATCGCGATGGTGACCGCATACGACTATCCCAGCGCTCGCGCCGCCGAGGCGGCAGGTGTGGACCTCGTGCTCGTAGGCGACTCCGCCGCGACAACCGTGCTCGGCTACAGCTCGACCACGCCTGTCGATCTCGACGACATGCTCGTGCTCGCACGCGCGGTGCGCCGCGCCCTGCGCACGCCCTTGATGATCGGCGATCTGCCGTTTGGCTCATATGAGATCAGCGACGAGCAGGCGGTGAGATCGGCGGTGCGCATGGTCAAGGAGGCGGGCTGCGACGCGGTCAAGCTCGAGGGCGGCGGTCCCGCCTCGGCAAGCCGCGCACGGGCGATCGTGCAGGCGGGCATCCCGGTGATGGGCCACGTCGGCCTGACTCCGCAGAGCTCGACGGCGCTCGGCGGCTGGAAGGCTCAGGGCCGCACGGCGGCTGCCGCCGCGAAGATCGCTGCCGAGGCTGTGGCGCTTCAGGAGGCAGGTTGCTTCTCGATCGTGTTCGAGGCGATCCCAAGCGCTGTCACCGAGGAGCTGATGGGGCGCGTGGAGGTGCCCGTGATCGGCATCGGCGCCGGATCCGCCACCGACGGACAGGTGCTCGTCTTCCATGATCTGCTCGGCATCCGCGAGGGGCTGGGGCCGCGCTTCGTCAAGCGCTACGCCAACCTCCAGCAGGAGATGAACGGGGGCGTGGCGGCGTTCGTCGAGGATGTGCGCAGCGGCCGCTACCCCGGCCCGGAGCACACCTATTCGATCAAGCCCGAGGAGCTCGACGAGCTGCGCGGGCTGCTCGCATAGCGGGCGGCGGCGTCACTCGACAGCCGACGACGACGGGTACCGGATCTCCCGAATCACCTTCGCCGGGGCGCCGGCGGCGATCGAGAAAGGCGGCAGATCTCTGGTGACGACGCTGTTGGCGCCGATCACGCAACGCTCGCCGATCGTGACGCCGCTCGTCACGACTGCGCCGATGCCCAGCCAGCAGTTGTCGACGATGCGCGTCGGACCCTTGCTCTGAAAGCCCTGCCAGGTGATCGGCTGCTCGGGATCGTCGAACCGATGCGAGGAGTCGCTGACGAAGCAGCCGTTGGCGAGCATGCAGTGGTCGCCGATCTCGACGAGCTGCTCGGCGGCGATCATCACGCCCATGTTCAGGAACGTGCCCTCGCCGATTCTCACGCGCGCGCCGCCAGGCGCCGTGATCCAGACGTTCGGCTCGAGCAGCGAGTGGCGACCGATCTGCAGGCGTCCCTCGCGCAGGGCTTCGAGCACGTTGCCGTGCAGCGGCCAGCGCGCGAACGCTTCGCGGCGCATCAGCTCGTAGTGGATGCGCGCACGGTTCCAGGGAAGGGAGTTGCGCTCATACCAGCGCCACTTCGCCAGCCACGCCTGCGCCTGGCGCGCCTGCTCGCTCACGCCGCTGCCTTGGCGCGCCGCCTGGTGGGTCTGACCCGGCCGTTGGACGCCGCCTTGCGCCTCGGTGCGAGCATCTCCGCGAGGAAGGAGCCGGTGTGCGACGCCGGCTCGGCTGCCACCTCCTCGGGTGTGCCGGCGGCGATCACCATCCCGCCCTCCTCCCCGCCCTCGGGACCCATGTCGATCAGACGGTCGGCGCACTTGATCACGTCGAGGTTGTGCTCGATGACAACCACGCTGTTGCCCGCGTCCACCAGGCGTTGGAGCACCTCGAGCAGACGCTGCACGTCGGCGAAGTGCAAGCCGGTGGTGGGCTCGTCGAGGATGTAGAGCGTGCTGCCGGTGGCGATCTTCGACAGCTCGGTGGCGAGCTTCACGCGCTGGGCCTCGCCGCCGGAGAGCGTCGTGGCGGGTTGACCGAGCCGGATGTAGCCGAGACCCACCGCGTCGAGCGTCTCCAGGCGCCGGCGGATCTTGGGGATGTGCTCGAAGAAGCGCAGCGCCTCCTCGACGGGCATGTCGAGCACCTCGGAAATGTTCTTGCCCTTGAAGCGGACTTCGAGCGTCTCGCGGTTGTAGCGGCGCCCGTGGCATTGCTCGCAGGGCACGTACACGTCGGGCAGGAAGTGCATCTCGATCTTGATCTGCCCGTCGCCCTTGCACACCTCGCAGCGCCCGCCCTTGACGTTGAACGAGAAGCGACCAGGCTTGTAGCCGCGCGCGCGCGCCTCCTGGGTCTTTGAGAACAGGTCGCGGATCACGTCGAACAGGCCCGTGTACGTGGCAGGGTTGGAGCGCGGCGTGCGCCCGATCGGAGACTGGTCGACGGCGATGATCTTGTCGAGCCCGTCCAGCCCCTTGATCGCCCGGTGGGCGCCGGCGCGCACCCGCGTGCGGTGCAGGCGGTTGGCGACCGCCTTGAACAGGATCTCGTTGACGAGCGTCGACTTGCCCGAGCCCGATACGCCGGTCACACACGTCAGAACCCCGAGCGGCACGTGCACGTCGATGTCGCGCAGGTTGTGCTGGGAGGCGCCCACGATCTGCACGTAGCCGGTGGGCGTGCGTCGCTTGGCGGGCGCCTCGATCGTGCGCGTGCCGGCCAGGAACTGGCCGGTGAGCGACTCCTTGACGCGCTGCACCTGCGCGGCTGTGCCCTGCGCGACGATCCGCCCTCCGTGCTCGCCCGCGCCCGGGCCGAGATCGACGAGATGGTTGGCGGCGCGCATCGTCTGCTCGTCGTGCTCGACGACGATCACGGTGTTGCCGAGGTCGCGCAACCGCTCCAGCGTGGCGATCAGCTTCTCGTTGTCGCGCTGGTGCAGGCCGATGGAGGGCTCGTCGAGGATGTACAGCACACCCACCAGCGAGGAGCCGATCTGCGTCGCCAGCCGGATGCGCTGCGCCTCGCCGCCCGAGAGCGTGGAGGCGGCGCGGTCCATCGACAGGTAGCCGATGCCGACGTTCTCGAGGAACTGAAGCCGCTCGGTTATCTCGCGCAGGATCAGCCGCGCGACGTGGCGGTCGGTGTCGGACAGCTCGACGTCTGCCAGCCACTCAAGCGCCCGCCGCGCGGACAGCGCGCAGAAGTCCTCGATGCGCGTCCCGCCGACGAGCACCGCGCGCGACTCGGGCCGCAGGCGCGCACCGCCGCACGCCGGGCAGGGGCGCAGCGACATGTACTCCTCGATCTTCTCGCGCGTCCACTCCGAGTCGGTCTCGCGGTAGCGGCGCTCCAGGTTGGCGACGATCCCCTCGAAGCGCGTGGCGTAGGAGCGCCGCCGCCCATAGCGGTTGCGGTAGGAGATCTGCAACCGCTCTCCGTTGGTTCCGTGCAAGAACAGCTCCCGCTGCTCGGCGGGCAGCTCCTCCCACGGGCATTCCAAATCCACGCCATAGCGCTCGGCGATCGCCTCGGCGACCTGCTCGTAGTAGTTGGAAGCGCTGTTGCTCCAAGGCGCGATCGCCCCCTCGCCGATCGACAGCGACTGATCGGGCACGAGCAGCTCCGGGTCGATCTCCATCTGGGAGCCCAGGCCCGTGCAGCGCTCGCAGGCGCCGTGGGGGGAGTTGAACGAGAAGATGCGTGGCTCGAGCTCGACGAGCGACGGCCCGTGCTCGGGACAGGCGAAGCGCTCGGAGAACGTGAACACCGTGCCTGGGTCCGGCTGCTCGCCCGGCACGATCTGCGCAGTCGCCGCGCGCACGCCGAGCGCGCCGGTCGAGTGCGGCTGTTCCTCGCGCCCGCCAACCACCTCTATCTCCACCAGCCCGTCGGCCAGCCCCACCGCCGTCTCGATCGAGTCGGCCAGGCGCTTGCGGATGTCGTGGCGCATGACCAGGCGGTCGACGACGACGGAGATGTCGTGCTTGTAGCGCTTGTCGAGCACGATCGACTCCTCGAGCATGCGCACGCGACCGTCGATGCGCACGCGCGTAAAGCCGTCGGAGCGCAGCTCCTCGAGCAGCTTGCCGTACTCGCCCTTGCGTCCGCGCACCACCGGAGCGAGCACCATGAAGCGCGTGCCCTCGGCGAGCTCCATCGCCTGGTCGATGATCTGCTCGGCAGACTGGCCGACGATCGGACGCCCGCACTTGGGGCAGTGCGGCTTGCCCACGCGCGCCCAGAGCAGGCGCAGATAGTCATAGATCTCGGTGACGGTGCCCACCGTCGAGCGCGGGTTGCGCGAGGTGGTCTTCTGGTCGATCGAGATCGCCGGCGAGAGCCCCTCGATCGAGTCGACGTCGGGCTTGTCCATCTGCCCGAGGAACTGCCGCGCGTATGCCGAGAGCGACTCGACGTAGCGGCGCTGTCCCTCGGCGTAGATGGTGTCGAACGCAAGGCTCGACTTGCCCGAGCCCGACAACCCGGTGATCACGACGAGCGCGTCGCGCGGCAGCTCCAGGGAGATGTCCTTGAGGTTGTGCTCACGCGCGCCCGAGACGACGATCTTGTTCGCCGAGGAAGCCGCCCTGCGGCTGGAGGCGGCGGTGCTGGTGGTGGACGCCATGCGGCTTGCCATTCTAGGCACACGAACACACGTTCGTCTTCAGCCCGCTCGAGCCGACCGCCCGACGGCGAGCAGCTGCGAGATACGAGCGCGCTCGGAGGAGCGACCCCCGAGCATCTCCTCGACCCACCGCAGCACCTCCGTCGCATCCACCTCGGTCCCCCAGGCAACGATCTCTTCGATGTCCACCCAGTCCTTCGGCCGGTTGAAGATGGCCTTGCACACGATCAGGTGCTCGGGCGAGAGGATCGGGATCTCCACCGGGCCGAAACGCACCTGACGCGCCTGGAGGGCCATCTCCTGGTGGAGGTCGAGCGTGGCGCAGAAGAGGTCGAGGTAGGAGCCTTCCCAGTCGAGCCGCGCTTGACCGTCCCGAGCGATGGCACGCTTGTTCGCGACCGACACCGTCACGCCGAGGTGCTTCAGCGCGCCGAGCACGGGGGCCATGTCCTTCGGATGGACGGTCACGTTGAGGTCGATGTCGGTGGTGGCGCGCGGGCTGCGATACCAGGCGAGCGCGATCGCGCCGCCGAACTGGTGCGCCACGTTCAACGAGTCGAGCATCTCGTGCACCGACACGATCCTCCCAACCATCCCCCCGATCCCAGCCACGGTGCGATCGTCGGAGCGGGCGGTCATCGACCGCGGACGGCGACGGCGTCGCGCCGGCGCGGGCGCTCTCTCGCGAGCCTGGCGAGCGGCGGGAAGGCGAGCGGCTGAAATCGCCTCGGCGGCTGACCCGCGGCCACCGCATCCGCAAAGCCGAGCAGGTCGATCAGAAGGGCACCGGGATCCTGCGGAGGACCCATCTGCCACTGACGCCCAGCCCTGCGCGAGGCTTCGACGAACCCCCTGCGCACGGCTGCCTTGCCGGTTCCCCGCTTCACCGGAGCCCCGGCGTGCCTCGCCGAGGCGACCACCGCCTTGGCGTCGAACGGACGCACGGCTCGGGCGGACGCCCTGTCGAGCACATCGTCGTCGAGCACCCGAAAGCCCGCGAGCGTGCGCGCCCTGGAACCGGCAGGGGTGTGGAGCGACTCGCGCACCTCGAAGCGGCCACTGCGACGCCCGACCACGTAAGCCATACCACCAGGTTACCCACCAGCCACCCACCAGGCAACACCGGCGCCTGCACGCACGCGGCGCCCCGGGCACATCGCCGCGGTCGCCATCGATGACGCTCGGGTCCAGGGCGGCGGGCGAAATTCAAGAGACCCGATCTTCCGGACGATACCGAACGGGTCCAAGCGCTCATGCACCCTCCCAGCTCCCCACTTCTGCGCCCACACGCCGCGGCGCTCTGCGCGGTCGTCCTGCTCATCGCCGTGCTGACAGCCCAAGCGAACGCTCAGGTGGGACGGGATTTGCGCTTTTCAGGCGCCGCTCCTCCACTGGTGTTCGGCGGCCACACCGCCGAAGAAGAATCCTTTCCGTGGATGGCGTACGTCGTCGACTTTCGGGAAGGCGGATTGGTTGCGCTGTGCAGTGGAGCCGTTGTCGCGCCGCGGCTGGTGCTCACCGCCGGGCACTGCGTCGAGGAAGTGAAGACCGGTCAAGTGGATGACGCCGCGGGTTTTCGGGTGGTGACGGGCAACGTCGATTGGACGAGCCCCGAACGCCAGATCCTGCAGGTGTCGCAAACCGCCGTGTACGCCAAGTTCGACCGGCACGTCGCAAACGACGACGCGGGCTTGCTCGTGCTCTCCGAACCGACGAGCGCGCCGGCGATCGCGCTGGCGCACAGACCTGCCGACAGGTCGTGGCTGGCACCCGGCACCGGGGCTCTGCTGATCGGATGGGGCCAGACCAGCTTCGAACAGGAACATCCCACCATCACGCTGCGGTATGCCGAAACGGTCGTTCAGGGCTCTCGCTGGTGCAAGCGCGACGCACCCCCGTTCTATCCGCGCCAGGAGCTTTGCGTGATCGATCCGCCGCATGAGACCACGGGCATCTGCCACGGCGACAGCGGCAGCCCCCTGGTGTTGGATGAGGAAGGCCAGGAAGAAGTCGACCTCGGCATCGCAAGCCACGGCTACGGACGTTGCTCCACGCATCACCCCGGCGTGTACACGCGTGTCGACGCGATCTACCCGTGGGTGCAGCGCTGGATCAGATCAGTCGGCTGAAGCCTTTTCCAGATAGCGCTTCATGCCCGCGTACGTCTGGTCGGGCGGCATCGCCTGTTCGTAGGCAGCCACCGTGTCGTCGTCTGCGCCCGCGCCGCGCAGACGCTCGCGCAGCGCACCAGCCACCGCCTGCTCGTCTTGCGCGCGAGTGAGGCGCTCCATCTCTTGGAGGCTCTCGCGCAGCTCGCGCAGGTGCTCGCTGACGTCCTCGTAACGCCCGAAGTGGGTGGGTACGAGCGCCGACGGACCCCACGACTCGATCAGCTCGAGCGACGCAAGCCATGCCGGAACGTCGATGTCCGGAGGCGGGGTCGGCGCAAGCGCCGGCGTGTCCGAGCCCACCCGCACCCCTGCCGTGTCGCCACAGAACGCGGTGGCGCTGTCCTGGTGCAGGTAGCACACGTGGTGCGAGGCGTGGCCGGGCGTGTACGCCACTCGGAAGCCGTCGATGCTCTCACCGCCGGTGAGGACTCGAAGGCGCCCGGCGGGCACCGGCACGACCTCGCCCCACAGGCGCTCCATGTCCTCGCCGTACAGCCGCCCGGCGCTTGCGAGCAGCTTGGAGGGGTCCACCATGTGCCGCGCTCCGCGCTCGTGCACCCACACCTCTGCGTCGGGGAAGTGATCTCTCAGCAGCGCTCCCGTCCCGCCGGCGTGGTCGAGATGGATGTGGGTGATCGCGATCGCGCGCGGCACTCGGCCCGCGAGCCCGTCGAGCAGCGCCTGCTGACAGCTCTCCGGCCCCGGGTCGATGAGCACGTCGCCCACCATCCACGAGCCGATCACACAGGGACGGCCGAGATGGTGAAGGTCGATCAAATCCATGCCTACCTCCCTGCGGCGGCGTAGACCTCGTCCAGCAGCCGCTCGCGTTCGGGGATGTCGAAGTGCTCTTCCAGGCGGCGGCGGGCGACCTCGCGCGGGGTTCCGTCGAGCGCCATGTCGAGCGCCACCAGGCGCGCACCGTCGGCGTCCGTGCTGCGCGGACGCTGCTCGGGTCGAGCGGCGTGGCGCCCCTGCCCCTCCTGGTGCGCCGGCGTGGCGGTGCGCAACTGCTCGCCAAGCCCCGCAACCTCGGCTTCGAGCACGTGCACCGCCAGCGACAGCTGCTCGCTCAGCTCCTCGAGCGCAGCGGCCTGCTCCTGCACCTTGCGCAACGCGCCCTCGGCGGCGCGCAGCCGCGCTGCGTGGGCATCGTCGGATGGTGGGTGGCTGGCCATGCGTGTGTGAGCGTAACGAAACGAATGGCACGCGCGCGCGTGCGCGCGCACGCGCGTGGCTGCCATTTGCGAGACGTCAGACAGGCGCCTCGGCGGCGTGAACGTCGCGCAGCTCGCGCCGCAGCTCGCGGATCTCGTCGCGCAGCTGGGCGGCGTACTCGAAGCGCAGATCCTCGGCGGCTTCGAGCATCTCCTCCTCCAGCCCCACCACGAGCCGCTCGAGCTCGTGCGCCGGCATCTCCTGCGCCTTGGCGCGCGTCCTGCGCCGCCGCGCCTTGGGCACCTTGGACTCGGCTTGCAGGAACTCGGCGATGTCCGATACGCCCTTGACGATCGAGGATGCGGTGATGCCGTGCTCCTCGTTGTAGGCGAGCTGAATCTCCCGGCGCCGTGCGGTCTCCTCGATGGCGGCGCGCATCGCCTTGGTGTATTTGTCGGCGTACATCAACACCATCCCGTTGACGTTGCGCGCGGCGCGCCCGATCGTCTGGATCAGCGATGTCTCCCCGCGCAGGAACCCCTCCTTGTCGGCGTCGAGGATCGCCACGAGCGACACCTCGGGGAGGTCCAGACCCTCGCGCAGGAGATTGACGCCGACGAGCACGTCGTACTCCCCGAGGCGCAGCTCCCGGATGATCTGGATGCGTTCGAGCGTGTCGATCTCCGAGTGCAGGTAGCGCACCTTGAAACCCATCTCGAGCAGGTACTGCGAGAGGTCCTCGCTCATCTTCTTGGTCAAAGTCGTGACGAGCACGCGCTCGTCGGCGTCGACGCGCTTGCGGATCTCGTTCATCAGGTCGTCGATCTGGTTGCGCGTCTCGCGCACGTGCACCTCCGGATCGACGATTCCGGTGGGGCGCACGATCTGCTCGACGATGCGTCCCGACTGCGTGCGCTCGTACTCGCCCGGCGTCGCCGACACGAACACGATCTGCGGGGTGATCGAGAGGAACTCCTGAAAGGTCTGGGGCCGGTTGTCCAGCGCCGAGGGCAACCTGAAGCCGTAGTCCACGAGCGTCTGCTTGCGCGAGCGGTCGCCCTCGAACATGCCGCCGATCTGCGGCACGGTCTGGTGGGACTCGTCGATGAAGCACACGAAGTCCTCGGGGAAGTAGTCGATCAGGCAGTACGGGCGCTCGCCCGGCGCTCGCCCGTCGAGGATGCGCGAGTAGTTCTCTATCCCTGAGCAGAACCCCATCTCGCGCAGCATCTCCATGTCGTATTGGGTGCGCTGGCGCAGGCGATGGGACTCCAGCTGCTTGCCCTCGGCCTCGAGCTGCTCGCAGCGCTCGTTCAGCTCGCGCCCGATCTCCGCCACAGCCGCCTCGACCGTGCCCTCCTTGACGTTGTAGTGAGTGGCAGGCCAGATCGCCACGTGCTCGAGGTCATCGCCGATCAGCTCCCCTGTCAGCGGGTCGAAGTGCTGCAGGCGCTCGACCTCGTCGCCGAACATGCACGCGCGAAATGCCGTCTCGGCGTATGCCGGGAACACCTCCAGCGTCTCGCCGCGCACGCGGAACGTTCCCCGGGAGAGGACAGTGTCGTTGCGCGTGTACTGGATGGAGACGAGCTTGCGCAGGAGAGCTTCGCGGTCGATCTCCTCCCCTCGGCGCAGGATCTGCATGTTCATCTCATAGGTCTCGGGCGATCCGAGGCCGTAGATGCAGGAGACCGACGCCACCACGATCACGTCGCGCCGGGCGAACACGGCGGCGGTGGCGGCGTGGCGCAGGCGGTCCACCTCCTGGTTGATCGCCGAGTCCTTCTCGATGTACAGATCGCGCGAGGGCACGTACGCCTCGGGCTGGTAGTAGTCGTAATACGAGACGAAGTACTCCACCGCGTTGCTCGGGAAGAACGTGCGGAACTCGTTGCACAGCTGCGCGGCGAGCGTCTTGTTGTGGGCGATCACGAGCGCCGGCTTCTGCACCTGCTCGATGACCCCCGCCATCGTCATGGTCTTGCCCGTGCCGGTTGCCCCGAGCAGCGTCTGGAAGCGCTCTTTGCCATCGACCCCTTCCGAGAGCGAGGCGATCGCCCGTGGCTGGTCTGCGGTGGGGGCGAAGGCGGAGTCGAGCTTGAACGGCGGCATGGCGCCTCTACGCTAGCGGGCGAGCCCCAGCTCCTGGGAGTAGACCGAGCGGTACTCCCGCTGGGCGCCCAAGACGCGCCTGACGTATTCCTGGGTCTCGGGGAAGGGGATGTCGGACACCGACAGCGAGTGGCCTTCCGCGCGCGCTTTGGCGATCCACGAGTCGACGTTCGCCAAGCCGCCGTTGTAGGCGGCGACCGCGAGCATCTCGTCGCCTTCGTAATGGTCGAGCAGGTAGCGCAGATACCAGCTGCCGTAGGCGACGTTGATCGCCGGCGTCGCCAGATCGGCGGTCGTGAAGCGGATGCCGCCCGACTTGCGAGCGATGAAGTTCGCCGTTTCGGGCAGGAGCTGCATGAGGCCGAGCGCGCCCGCCGAGGAGGTGCGCGGGTCGAACTTGGTCTCCGCGTAGATCACCGCCGCGATCAGCGCGGGATCCAGGTGCTTGGCGGCGGCCTGTTCGCGGATGACCGACGCGTCGGAGAGCGGCAGGCTTGAGCCTGCGGGCGTGTGGTTGAGTCCCTTGTCGATCGCGAACACCGTGACCGCCACCACCGCCAGCGTGGCGACCGCAGCTCGCAACCGCCATTCACGCCCGGGCACCGCCGTGCGGCCCCCCGCGCGGGCACGCCGCCGCGTGCGCGAGGAGGGGTTGGAACGGTAGACGTTGCGACCGCCTCGTCCGCGGACGGCTCCTCCGGAGGATCGCTGACTCACACAGACAGCTTGGCAAGGATCGCGGCGAGCTCGCGCCGCATCTCTTGCACGCTGCCGTCGTTGCGCACGACGAAAGTCGCACGCTGCGCCTTTTCCTCCTGGGAGAGCTGGCGCGCGTGGCGCTCGTCGGCGAGCGCGTGGCCGCGTCCCTCGGCGCGCTCACGGCGCAGCCCCTCCGGCGCGATCACCGCGATCGTGGCGTCGAAGGCGCCCTCCATGTTGGCCTCGAACAGCAGCGGCACCTCGATCACCGCCGCCCGCGGCGACGGCGTGCGCGCGCGGGCGTTGGCTGCCCACTGCCCCATGCGCTCGCCCACCAGCGGCCACAGCAGTTGCTCGAGCCAAGCGCGCTCGTCGGCGTCGCCCGCGAAAGCGCGCGCGGCGATCGCCGCGCGGTCCACCACCCCAGCCGGAGCCACCTCGATCCCCCACCGTCTCACCACCGCCTCGCGCACGCGCGGATCGCCGTACAGCTCGTGCACGACCGCGTCCGTCGAGAGCGTCTCGGCGCCCAGCTCCTCGAGCAGACCAAGCGCGGTCGACTTGCCCGCACCCATGCCGCCGGTCAACCCGACCAGCGGCACGGTCTTCTCAGCCTTCAGGCGCCGCCTCCGCCGTGGGCTCTGGTTGAGTCTCGGCTGTGTCGGCGGCGACCTCCGGCTCGGTCGCGGCAGCTGATTCCGTGTCGGCGGCCTCGGCCTCCGTGGCCTGCTCGGCGGCAGCCTGCGCCTCAGCCACCGGCTGCGCCTCTGCCGGCGGTTCGACCGCTGCAGCCGGCTCAACCTCCGTGGCCGGCTCGGCCTCCGTGGCCGGCTCGACCGCTGCAGCCGGCTCAACCGTCGCAGGCGGCTCGGCGTCGCCCTCGGCCTGCGGCTCAGCATCCGCGCCAAGCCCGTGCTCAGCCTCCCCGGCGGTCGTCGGCTCAGCCTCCGCGGCAGGCGCCGCAGGCGCGGCGTCTGCGCGCTTGAGCGGCAGGATCTGGTCCTCGACGCGCTTGGCGGACAGCGACAGGCGGCGGCGGTCGGAGTCGATCTCGAGGATCTTCACGCGGATCTCGTCGCTCGGGTGCACGATCTCCCGGGGGCTCTCGACGTGATGGCCGGCGAGCTCTGAGATGTGCACTAGGCCCTCCACGCCGTCGAGGATCTCGACAAACGCGCCGAACGTGACCACCTTCGTGACCTTGCCTTCGAGCTCGTCGCCGACGTTGTACGTGTCGACGATCCGCTGCCAGGGGTCTTCCTGGGTCTGCTTGAGGCCAAGCGAGATGCGCTGGCGGTCGCGGTCGATGTCGAGCACCTTGACCTGGACGGTGTCGCCGATGTTCAGGATCTCCGACGGGTGGTTGACGTGCGACCACGACAGCTCGGAGATGTGGATCAGGCCGTCGATGCCGTCGAGGTCGACGAACGCGCCGAAGTCGACGATGTTCGAGATCTGGCCCTCGACGATCAGCCCGGGTTGCAGGCGGTCGAGGATCTGCTGGCGCACCTCCTTGCGCTCCTCCTCGAGCACCGCGCGGCGCGACAGCACGACGTTGTTGCGCGAGCGGTTGAGCTCGATCACCTTCGTCTCGATCTCCGTGCCGAGGTATTCGTCGAGGTTGGGCACGCGGCGGATGTCGACGAGCGAGGCGGGCAGGAAGCCGCGCACCCCGAGGTCGATGATCAATCCGCCCTTGACGACCTCGAGGACCGAGCCGGTGCCCGGCTCGCCGGACTCCGCCGCCGCCTCGATGCGCCGCCACGCCTTCTCGAAGCGGGCGCGCTTCTTGGACATGATCAGGCGGCCGTCCTGGTCCTCCTTGGTGAGGACCATCGCGTCGACCTCCTCGCCGAGATGAACCTCGTCGTGGGGGTCGACCGACTTGCGGATCGACAGCTCGTTGGCGGGAATGACGCCCTCTGACTTGTAGCCGATGTCGACGAGGACCTCGTCCTTGTCGATCCGGACGACGTGGCCGGTGACGACCTCGCCCTCCTCGAACGGCTGCATCGTGGCGTCGTAGTTCGGGACGATCTGCCCGTTTACTTCAAGTAGGAGTCCGTTTGAGCCCTCCACCACCTGGGCGGGGGCATTCTCTGTAAGGGTTTGCACCGCTCGAAGCCTAGCGCAGTCGCACGGGCCGAAGAGCGCCCCGTCGCACGGGCGTGTCAAGCGCGCCGGGCGGCCCCGCCTATGATTGCGGGCGATGCCAGTGAGAGCCACGAAGCGCGGGGCGGAGCGCACTCCGCTACAGCGCGATTGCGACGTGCTCGTGTGCGGAGCGTCGTTCGCGGGACTCGCCGTGGCGCGCGAGCTGCGCGAGTCGGGCGCCCGCGTGTTGGTGATCGACCGCTACGAGATCGGCGAGCGCCAGACCTCGGCTTGCGGCATCCCCACCCTGTGGCTGGAAGCGATGGGTTTGACGGGCTCGCTGCGCCAGACGTTCGGAGAGCTGGTGGTGCACACGCCCTGGACGACGACTCGCTGGCAGCTGCCATGGACGTTCTCGACGTTCGACTACCGCGAGCTGTGCGCCGAGCTCTGGGGCCAAGCCCAGCCGGACGGCTCGAGCGGCGGCGAGCTGGAGTTCGAGACGGCGAAGGTGGATGGCCGAACCGGCTTCACGGTGCACACCGACCGCGGCGACATCTCGGCGCCGCTGATCGTCGACGGGCTCGGCTGGCGGCGCGTGCTCTCCAACGGCGCCCCGATCCAACCGCCGAACGCGCGCCTGTCGCGCGGCCTGGAGGTGCACCCCGCCGGCACCGGGGACGAGCTGGAGCTGTGGATCGACGCCTCCTACATACGCTCGGGCTACTCGTGGAGCTTCCCGGCGCGCGACGAGGTGAGGGTGGGCGTCGGGTCGTTCTGGCCGTCGCACCACGTTCGCGAGCCGACGGTGCGCCTGGCCGGCGACCTGGGCCGTGCGGCTGATGGCTACCAGGGCAACTGGATCCCCCACCAGCTGCGCGCCGCCGTCGAGGACGGCGTGTTCTTCGCGGGCGACTCAGCCGGCCACTGCCTGCCGCTGACGGCGGAGGGGATCCGCACGGCGCTCTACTTCGGCATCGCATGCGGGCGCGAGCTGCGCGAGGCGCTCGCCGGCGGCATCACACGCGAGCAGGCGCTCGCGCGCTACGGCGCGTTCTCGGACTCGCACGAGCGCAAGTTCCGCTGGATGCTGAACAGCCAGCGGATCATCGGGCGCCTCACGCCAAGCCGCGCAGTGACGGCGATGGTGCGCTCGTTCGGCAACCCGCGCCTGTGCGCCTGGGCGTTCGAGCACTACCTGGACATCGCGCCGCCGTCGTTCGTGGGTGGCGTCACGCGGCAGCCCGCAGCGGCTGCGCTGGCTTGAGCGCAGCGAGCGCGAGCCTGCTCGCCTGCACCGCACTGGACCAGGACACCTCGGCGAGCATCCCCTCGGAGGCAACCATGTCCCCGGCGAGGAACACGCCGTCGCCGCGCTCGATCGCCGGCCGGTCGCGCCAGCTCGCCCCGGGCGGGTCGAGCGCTCCGGAGCGGGCGTCCATCACCTGACGGCGGCGCCACGTCTCGCGCGAGCGCCAGTCCTCGATGCTGACGTCCAGCAGCCGCTCCAGCCGCAAGGCTGCCTGCTCGACGCTCTCGCCCGGGCGAATGGGCATCTGCGCCTGGATCAGCTCCTCGCCCTCGGGCGCGATCGAGGGGTTGGCGGCGGAATAGCGACCGACCCAGCCCGACTCGTCCATGTCGGAGACGATGGTGGGGTCTCCGCGGCGGTGGCGAAGACCGACGTCAAGACACACTGTGTTGCCGCTCTGCCAGCGTAGATCCGCATCGCCGAGCAGCGCTCGCGCCTGCCCGAGCTCGGTGGCGAGGATCACCGGCGTCGCCGGCAGCTCGTCCACCGGAGCCCGTGTCTCGACCACCACGCCCATCGCGCGCACGTGCTTCTCGAGCGCCGCCACGAGCGTGCTCCAGCCCGCAACCGGATAGCGAACGATCGACGGGGCGGTGAGCAGCAGCCGAACCATGCGCGGCCACACGAACGCAGCCGACAGCTCACCGGGGTCGTGGTGGAAGCAGAAGACGCCAGCCGCCGAGGAGAGGATCTCCGCGGTTTGCTCGTCGGTGTAGCCGGCAGCCCAGGTGCGGAAGTCCACATCCACCGGCGCTTCGCGACCGCGCAGCCTCAGGAGCGATGGCACGGCGCCGAGCGGCGGTGTACGACGCAGGGCACCGCCGAGGCGCACGCGCACGCCGGTCAGACGGGGACCGCAGTTGTCGGGCAGGATGCTCCGCTCGCGCATCCACTTCCAGAACGCGCCGTCCTTGTACATGGCGTGCGGTCCAAGGTTTGCCTTGTACGGGCCGTCGGCGCTGCGGCCGCGTCCTCCCAGCTGCTCGTGGGCCTCGAGCAGGCGAACGCTTGCGCCTGCCTCGGCGCAGGAGATGGCTGCTACGAGGCCGGCGATGCCGCCTCCCACGATGGTGATCTCCCCGGGGTTGCGTCGGCGGTGCGTCTCGGTCGAGCTCATGCCAGGCCTCCAGTCGAGCGTGTCGTCCGCGAGCTGAGCGGATGGATCGTCGCAAGACAACCTACGCCTCCACTGGCTTGCCTTACAGTTCCAGTAATGGGCGTCGAAACAGGTCCAGTTGACCGATGAGCGAACGCGCCGATCCCGAGGTGCTCATCGAGCTCGACCGTCGCCTGGAGCTGCCCCTGCATGAGCAGATCGAGCGAGAGCTGCGCGGCGCGATTCGCGCAGGCCGTCTTGGCCCAGGTTCGCGGCTGCCTTCCACGCGGGGCCTTGCCGCCGAGCTGTCGGTGTCTCGCGGCGTGGTGAGCGAGGCGTACGGGCAGCTCGCCGCCGAGGGATACCTCCTCATGAGCCAGGGCGCACCGGTGAGAGTGGCTGGGGCGGTACGAGCGACGGGCACGCGCCCTTCTGCGCGCTCGCTCGTGCGGGCGCGCGCGTACGAGTTCCAGCCCGGACTGCCCGACGTGGTGGGCTTTCCCCGAGAGGCATGGCTGCGCTCGCTGCGAGCAGCCGTCGGCAGCTCGCGCTTGGATGCGCTCGCCTACGGAGATCCCCGCGGGGCGCCGGAGCTGCGAGAAGCATTGACGCACTACCTGGGGAGGGCACGCGGGGCCGACAGCGATCCCGAGCACATGCTCGTGTGCGGTGGCTTCACGCAGGGCTTCTCACTCGTGTGCCGGGCGCTGCGCAGTCGCGGCGTTGAGCGGGTGGCGATCGAGGAGCCCGGGTGGCACGTCCACCGCTTGATCGTCGAGCAGGCGGGCTTGGAGGTGGTGCCGGTGCCGGTCGACGGGCACGGACTGCGCGTGGACGAGCTCGCCCGCAGCGACGCTTCGGCGGTGGTGGTGACACCTGCCCATCAGTTCCCCACCGGTGCGGTGCTGAGCGGCGAGCGGCGAGCCGCGCTGATCGAGTGGGCGGAGGAGGAGCGCCTGGTGATCGAGGACGACTACGACGCGGAGTACCGCTACGACCGCGTCGCCGTCGGATGTCTACAGGGTCTCGCCCCCGACCATGTCCTCCACTTGGGCTCAGCCAGCAAGCGTCTTGCCCCCGGGCTACGACTCGGATGGATGCTCATGCCCTCGTGGCTCACATGGGAGCTGACGAGCACGAAGATGATCGAGGACAACGGCTCGGAGGTCGTAGGTCAGCTTGCGCTTGCCCACTTCATCGAGCGAGGCGAGCTCGACCGGCATCTGCGCCGCATGCGCCTGCGCTACCAGCAGCGCCGGGCGGTGCTGCTCGAAGCGGTCGAGCGCTGGCTGCCAAACGCCCGCCCGTCGCATGCCCAGGCGGGCCTATTTGAGCTCGTGCACCTGCCCGAAGGGCTCGACGAGGCAGCCTTCCTGCATGCGGCGACGGCACTTGGCGTCGGTGCCGAGGGTCTGTCGCTGCACCGCTTCTTCCCGGGCGGACCGCCGGGCATCCTGCTTGGCTACGCCAACCTGCCCGAGCCCGCGATCAACCAGGGCGTGCGCCTGCTCGGCCAGGCCTATTCATCGATGCCCTGACCGCAGAGGTCGCTACCAGACCACCCGCACGTCGTATGGCTCCAAGCGCGGATCAGCGCTCAAGATCGACATGTCCTCGATTTGCGCCTGCGCTACAAGCATGCGGTCGAATGGATCGCGGTGGTGGAACGGCAGCTCGCCGAAACGGACAGCATGGGTGTCGGTCACCGGCAAGGAGAACAGTCCCTGCTCGTATAGAAGCTCGTGAAAGCGAGCCGACGCCTTCAGCTTGCCGATGCTCCGCTTTACCGCGACCTCCCATACAGACACGGCGCTCAGCCTACGGTCGATGTGCTCGTCTTCGATCAATGCTCGCGCCGCCTGCGAGAGGCGCCGGTCACCGGAGAGGAACCAGAGAGCAGCGTGGGTATCGACGATCAGCAAGGCATATCGCCGGCGTGACAACCCTCAAAGCCCCCAAGGACGTCCTCAGGCAGCTCATCGAAGTCATCGGCCATCCATATCTCGCCTTCGAGTGCACCGAAGAGACTTGCGCGGGGTAGTGGCCGAACTGGTTGCAGCCGCACAGCGGGCTTGCCTCTCTGCGTTATCACGACCTCTTCCCCCGACTGCGCAGCCTTGACTAGCCGCGAAAGAGTCGTCTTGGCCTCGTGCATGCCAACTGTGATCGACATGCGAACAGCATAACAACATCTAGCTAGATTTCTAGCTAGATTCGCTACCGTCGCACGACGAGAAACACCCCGACGACGAGCAGCGCCAGGCCGGCGATTCGGGTGGTGGCGATCGGTTGTCGCTCGATCCCGAACCAGCCGAAGCGGTCGATCACAACCGCGATGCCGAGCTGTCCTGCGATCACGGTGGCGGTCAGGCCGCTCACGCCCAGCGTACGCACGGTGAGGATCGAGACGGTTACGAACACAGCCCCGAACAGCCCCCCGATCAGCGCCCACCACGGTGCCTTGGACACGTTCGAGTAGCCGCCGAAGCCGCCTTTGGCGAACGCCACCACCACGAGCAGCGCGATCGTGCCGACCACGAACGAGAGGGCTGCCGCCTGCAGGCTGCCGACGCTGCGCCCGAGCCGCGCGTTGACGGGCGCCTGCATGCCCACCAGGCAGCCGGCGACCGCGACGAGCACGACCGCGAGCCCGCGGCTCACGACGGCGCTCCGCCGCGATGCCCCACGCAGCGCACAGCGGCAGCCGAGCGGCTCACTTGGCCTCCAACCAGTTGCTCCCCACGCCGATGTCGACGGCCATCGGCGGCGAGTACGGCCACACGCCGCACATCTCCTCCTCGATCAGCAGGCACGCCGCGCGCTGCTCCTCGGGCGGACCCTCGAACAGCAGCTCGTCGTGGATCGTGAGGATCAGGCGCGTCTGCATCTGGGCGTCGCGCAGCGCCCGCTGGGTGCGCACCATCGCCAGCTTGATCACGTCGGCGGCGCTGCCCTGGATGACCGTGTTGACCGCCAGGCGCTCGCCGAGCGAGCGCACCTGGAAGTTGCGCGCGCGCAGCTCGGGGATCTGCCGGCGCCGCCCCCACAGCGTCTTGACGTAACCCTCGTCCTTGGCTTTCTCGATCGTGTCGGCGATGAAGTGCGCCACGCGCGGGAAGCGCTTCAGGTAGGCGTCGATGAACTCTTTGGCCTCCTCGCGCGGGATGTTGAGCCGGTCGGCGAGCCCGAAGTCCGACAGGCCGTAGACGATCCCGTAGTTGATCATCTTCGACTTCGAGCGCATACCCGGGTCGATCCGATCGGGCGCCACGCCGAACACCTGCGAGGCGGTGGCGGTGTGCACGTCTTCGCCACGCTCGAATATCTCCTCGAGCACGGGCTCCTGGGCGACGTGCGCGAGCACGCGCAGCTCGATCTGGGAGTAGTCGACGGAGATCAGCACGTTGCCGTCCTCAGCCTCGAAGCAGCCGCGGATCTCGCGCCCCAGCTCGGTGCGGATCGGCACGTTCTGCATGTTGGGGTTGGTTGAGGAAAGCCGGCCGGTTTGCGCCACCGTTTGCAGGAACGTCGTGTGGATGCGCGAGCGCTCATCCACCTGCTCGGGCAGGACGTCCAGATACGTCTTTATCAGCGTCGAGAGCTCACGCCAGCGCTCGACGTGAGGGACGATCTCGTGCTCCTCCCGAATCGCCTGGAGCACGCGCGCGTCGGTCGAGAAGCCCGTCTTGCCGCGCCGCTTGCGCGACAGCCCGAGCTTGACGAACAGCACCTCGGCGAGCTGCTGGGGCGAGCCGATCGTGAACTCCTCCTCGGCGAGCTCGAAGATCTTGTGTTCGAGCTGGGCGATCTCCTCGCGCACGCGCGTGGCGACGCCCTGCAGGCGCTCGACGTTCAGCCGCACGCCCTCCAGCTCCATGTCGCGCAGGACGGCGACGAGCGGCAGCTCGATGTCGCGCATGACGCCCTCCAACCCCCGCTCGGCGATCTGCTCGCGCTGCCAGGCGGCGAGCGCCCGCACGAGCAGCGCATCGGCGCCCACCTGGTCCTCCAGGTCGGTGTGAAAGCCGCGCTCCTCGCACAGCTCGGCGAACGGATACCCACGCCGCGCCGGCTCGAGCAGGTAGGCGCCGAGCAGCGTGTCGTGGGCAAGACCCGGGGGCACCGCCCCGAGCGCCTTGGCGTCGTGGGCGACGACCGGCCGCTGCCCGCAGGCTGCAACCACCTCCTGCGGCCCGGCGCAGTCGCCTGCCAGCACAGTGGGACGGGCTGCGCCATCGCTCGGCACCGCGGCAAAACGCCAGCCGGCCCCCTCTGCGAACAAGGCGCCCTCGGGCACCTCGGCGGCCCGCACCACGACACACAGCTCCTGCGAGCCATCCCCGGCGAGCGCGGGGATGTCGGCGGGCGTGCCGCTGCGCACGCGCGCGCCGAGCCGGGTCTCGTGCGCCGAGGGCGCGCTCGCGACCTCGCTCTCCCCCAGCGCCTCTTCCAGGCGGCGCAGCGGGTCGCGCAGCTCGTAGCGGCGGAAGAACTCGCGCAACTGCGAGCGATCGGGCTCGCGCCCGGCCTCCTCCTTCAGGTTCAGCTCGACCGGGACGTCGCGCTGCGCGGTGGCGAGCTGCTTGGACACGCGCGCGTCCTGTGCGTGGTCGATCAGGTTCTGGCGGCGCGTGGGACCGCCGATGTCCCGCACGTGCGAGAGCACTCCCTCCAACGAGCCGTACTTGGAGATCAGCTCGCCGGCGGTCTTCTCGCCGATGCCGGGGATGCCGGGGATGTTGTCGGAGGTGTCGCCCTTCAAGCCGTAGAAGTCGGGGATCAGCTCGGGCGGTATCCCGTAGCGGTCGATCACCGCCTGACGGTCGTAGAGCTTGGTCTCGGTGATGCCGCGCGCGGTGGCCATCACCTGCACGAGGCCGTCGCCGTCGATCAGCTGGAAGACGTCGCGGTCGCCGGTGAGGATCGTGACCGGGACGCTTGCGGCGCGCGCCTGCTCGGCGAGCGTGGCGATCACGTCATCCGCCTCATACCCCTCGACCTTGACGTTGCGGTAGCCGAACGCCTCGACGAGCGGTTCCATCGCCGGCCACTGCTGCTTGAGCAGGTCAGGGCGCGAGCGGCGCCCCGCCTTGTACTCGGAGAAGATCTCAACGCGCCCGGAGTGGCCGGCGTCCCAGGCGACGATCGTCGGCTGCACCCCGTTGTCGGTGACGAGCTTCACGAGCATCGAGGCGAACCCGAAGATCGCGTTCGTCGGCTCGCCCGTGGATGTCGAGATCGACTCGGGCAGCGCGTAGAACGCCCGGTAGACGAGGCTGGGACCGTCGATCAGGAACAGGCGGCGCTCCACGTGGGCGCACTCTATTAGGCGCGTCCCGCGATGCCCGCGCGTCCTGCGCAGAGCCGACGGGCGGGTGCGAGCAGCAGGTGAAAAGGCGAGCAAATAACATGCGCCAGCCGATGAACCTCACGCCGAGCGCCCAATACCGCCTCACCATCCGCGTCAAGATCGACGAGCAGCAGGGCATGCTCGGCGCGGTGACGAACGCGATCTCAGAGCAGGGCGGGATGGTGGGAGCCGTCGATCTCGTCGAGGCGGGTCCCGGCCACAGCGTGCGCGACGTCGTCATCGACGCATCCAACCGCGCCCATTGGAACCGCATCCTCGAGGCGATCGACGTCCTCGAGGGCGTCGAGGTGATCGACACGATCGACCGCACGTTCCTGCTGCACGTGGGCGGCAAGATCGAGCAGCACAACAAGCATCCGCTGAAGACGCGCGACGACCTGAGCATGGCGTACACCCCGGGCGTGGCGCGCGTGTGCACGGCGATCAAGGACGACCCCGACAAGGCGTTCCAGTACACGATCAAGCGCAACACGGTGGCTGTGGTGTCCGATGGCACCGCCGTGCTCGGCCTCGGCGACATCGGCCCCTTGGCGGCGATGCCCGTGATGGAGGGCAAGGCGTGCCTGTTCAAGGAGTTCGCGGGTGTGGACGCCTTCCCGATCTGCCTTCACACCAAGGACGTGGATGAGATCGTGCGCACGGTCAAGCTGATCGCGCCTTCGTTCGGCGGCATCAACCTGGAGGACATCTCGGCGCCGCGCTGCTTCGAGGTCGAGGAGCGCCTGAAGCGCGAGCTCGACATCCCGGTGTTCCACGACGACCAGCACGGAACGGCGGTGGTGGTGATGGCGGCGCTGCTGAACGCCGTGAAGCTCACGGGCAGGCGTTTGGAGGACCTGAAAGTGCTCGTCATCGGTTTGGGGGCGGCGGGTGTGGCGGTCACGAAGATCATGCTGCAAGCCGGCGTGCGCCAGATCGTCGGCGCCGACTCCCGCGGCGCGTTGCACACCGCACGCGAGGACTACCTCGACGGATCGATGAGCGACATCAAGCGCTGGTATGCGGACTCCACCAACCCGGAGGGTCGCGCGGGCGCACCGGCGGATGTGATCGAGGGCGCCGACCTGCTGATCGGCCTCTCCGGTGCCCGCGCTCTGCCGGTGCAGGCGCTGGCGAAGATGAACAGCGACGCGATGGTGTTCGCGATGGCCAACCCCAATCCGGAGGTGGTGCCGGAGGAGGCGGCTCCGTATGTGAGGATCATGGCGACCGGCCGCTCGGACTACCCCAATCAGATCAACAACGTGCTTTGCTTCCCGGGAATCTTCCGCGGCGCGCTGGATGTGCGCGCGAAAGCGATCACCGAGGAGATGAAGATCGCTGCCGCGCGCGCGATCGCGGACATCGTCGAGGAGGGCGAGCTGCGCGAGGACTACATCATCCCCTCGGTGTTCAACCGCGACGTGGCGCCCGCGGTGGCGGCGGCGGTGGCCGACCAGGCGCGCGCGAGCGGGTTGGCGCAGGCGAGCCAGCAGGTTGGGTTTGCATCAGCCGACGCCGCATCGGCGATCGGTGAGCAGCGCGTGCACGCCGGCGGCTGAGCGCTGTCAGGCCTCGCCCGCCCGGCGCGGCGAGGAGGTGGGGGCCGCCGAATCCGACGACCCCCCGCACTCCTAGAAGCTGAACTTCGCGTAGATGCTGATAGGCCCTATCTCTATCCAGATTTCCACGGTGCCTTTGATCTTCAATTCGGCCCCGGTGGAGGATTTGAGGGCGGCCACCGAGTGTTCGACCGATTTGCCTGCTTCGTTTGACCAGTATTTGGCGCCTTCTTTGAAGGCGACTTCGTGAATGGCGAGGTGTTCGCTGGCTTTGAGGTTTTCCGCCAGCGCATGGCCTTCGAACGAGTAGAAGCCTGCGGCTTTGCAGGTCGGACCCAGTTCGAGGGATGCGAAGGTCGCCCCTTCCTTCGGTTCCAGCAGCGTCTCGGTTTCGGCTTCGTTTTCTTTTTCAGCCCCCGCCAAGCTCGAGTAGACGAGTGTCGCCTTCAGCGCATGGGTGGCGATTGTGGCGGCGCCGCCGGAGACTTTGTTGATTTCACAGGATTTGTTTCCTTCTTCTTCACAACTTCCGTATTCGAGGATCGCTTCCGCAGAACCGGCATCCGGGGCGTTGCTGCCCAGCACCTTGGCGGCGCTGTTGAGCGTCACTTTCTTGCACACTATGTTCGCGGTGCCGCCGCCAAGCGATTTCACGACGAGCGATTGGTTGCCGTGTCCTCCCGCCTGCACAGGCCGTTCTTCACCGGATTTGAGGGTGATGAATTCCCAGTTGCCGACGCCCGCCGACGAGCACGCGCTGTCGGTGAATTTGCCGGAGCCGGGGCTCACTTCTTCACACAGCTTCCATTGCGGGTTGTTTGTCGCCGCGGCAGCCGAGGATGCGATCGGGCTGCCGATGGCCATCAGCAGGACGGCCATCGGCCCCATGAACTTGAGCAGTCTCATGTCACCAGCTTTCTTGGTTCAGAGGAGCCGGAGCACACTCGCGTCAGGTCAGAGAGAAGAAACGCCAGCCCCCAAGTGTCGGCTCACAGAGAGCCAGGAAGTCGATCGTGTCAGACTGGCGATCGAATGTCAATCAACGGAATCGATCTCCGGCGTCAGCGAGCGACGTCGAACACGCGCCAGAAGGCGACGCCGCCGGACCTCACACGCTCGATCCCGTAGGAGGACAGCGTCGATTCGCCGTCGGGATGCATCGAGTAGGCGCCGAGCGGCGAGCGGCGCCGGCGCGTCGCGAAGAAGCTCTCGATGACCGCGCGACGGTCATCGCCGCGAGAGCCGGCGGCGTGGATCGCGGCGAGGACGACGCTCATCGCCTCGTAGCCGTAGAGCACCGATGCGCCGGCGAGCTGGTGAGGTTGGGAGAGGCGACGCAAAAGCCGCTCGGCGCGGTCCCCGTAGGCGGGGACCGGAAGCAGCGGCGTGCCGATCAGCGTGACGCCGGCTGCACTGCCCAGGTGCGCGTAGAAGGAGGGGTCCGACAGCGAGCTCGACGCGAGCAACCGCGTGCCAGGCAGCGCCGCGTGCAGTTCTCGAAAGAGGCCTGCCGCCCCGAGGGTTGGGGCGGCGCTGAGGAAGACGGCAGCCGGGTGCGCTTCACGCAGCTTTGCCACCTCCCCAGCGAAGCTCGCCTGGGTGGGGGGCACGTCGAGGACGTCGAGCCCGCGCACCCCCACGCCGGCGTCGCGCGCGTCGGCGGCCAGCAGCTGCGCCAGCGGCACGTCGAAGGGGTCTTGATCGCAGAGCACATAGACGCTGTGCACGCCAAGCGTGCGCATGAGCCGCGTCTGGGCGAGCGCCTGCACGGGATCGCCCGGCGCGAGGCGCCCGAACGTGCGGCGCGCGCTCGGATAGAAGCGTTCGGGCTCGTCCTGGCCGGCGTCTTGGGAGGAGGTGAGCCCCGCGTAGGGGCTTGCGGGCGATACCTGCAGGATGCCGGCGCCGTTGGTGATCGGCAGGGAGACGGCGGTGGCGGGAGAGTCGTAGTCGCCGATGTAGGCGATCGCCGTCGTGTCCTGCGCGGCGAGCTTGGCGTTGGCGGTGGTGGCGCCGGGGTCCCAGGTGCCCGTCTGCGGGTTGGAGTCATCGAGCGACACGAGCCTGATGCGCAAGCGCCCGACGCGCCCGTGGGCGTCGAGGAGCGCCATCCTCTCCCCGGCGAGAACCTGGCGCGCGACGTTCGCCGTGGCGCCGCGCAGAGGCAGGCTGGAGTAGATCGTGAGCCGCTCGCCGAGCGAGGATTCCGACGCCGAGGAGCTGCCTACGCCTCCGCACCCGCCGAGCAGCGGCGCGAGGCCGATGGCCACGACGCACAGCCAGCGCGAGCGCACCGAGGGTCGCTAGTGACGACGACCGGGCAGGTAGCCGGCGACGATCTTCAACGTGGCGCCGACGACGACGATGAGCGTGGCGAGCATGAACGCGTCCCAGCCCTTGGCGCCGAGCGCCCACAGCACGATCCACACGATCAGTCCGCCGGTGAGAGTGAGAATGAGCCCCATCGCCCTCAATCCTATAGAAGGGTGGGGCGCAGAGCACCCGCGAGCTCCCCCACCACCTCGCCCACCGCGGCAGCCGGATCGTCGCCCGGCTCGCCGGCGGCGCGCACCAGTCGCGTGCCGACGATCACCCCCTCGGCGCCCGCGGCGGCGGCCTGGCGCGCCTGCTCGGGCGTGGAGATGCCGAAGCCCAGCGCGACGGGCACCTCGGTGCAACCCTTCGCCCGGGCGACAACCTCGGCGAAGCGCTCGGACAGCGCCGCGCGCTCTCCGGTGGTGCCGACGACGGACACCGGGTAGAGGAAGCCGCGGGCGCGCGCCCCGATCCGGGCAAGACGCTCGTCGGTGGTGGTTGGGGCGACGAGCGGGACGAGCGCGATGCCGTGCCGATCGCACGCCGCCAGCGCCTCCTCGGCCTCCTCGTAGGGAAGGTCGGGGACGATCAGCCCGCTCGCACCGGTGAGCGCCAGCCGCTCGACGAACGCCTGCACCCCCGGGGCGAACACCATGTTGGAGTAGCACATGAGCACGACCGGGACGCTCGGCGCCAGAGCGCGCGCCACCTCGAGCACGCCCGCGAGCGTCGTCCCGTCGGCGAGCGCGCGCGTGGCGGCGTCGTGGATCACCGGGCCGTCGGCGAGCGGGTCGGAGTACGGCACCCCGAGCTCGAGCACATCCCCGCCGGCGGCGACGCACGCTTCGCCGATCCGCTGCGACTCCGCGAGCGTTGGGAAGCCGCCCATCAGATAGGGCATCAGCGCGGCACGACCCTCCTCGCACGCCCGGGCGAACGCCGCCGCGATGCGCTCCACCCCACTCGCCGCCGGCGCCGCAGCCACCGGTTGAAGGCTCTCCCCATCCACCCCGCTCACTGCGCGAGCACCTCGGCGAGGTCCTTGTCGCCGCGCCCGGACAGGCACACGAGGTCGAGCTCGCCGTCGGACTGGCGCAGCGTCCAAGCGAGCGCGTGGGCGGTCTCCAGGGCGGGGATGATGCCCTCCAGGCGCGACACCTCCCGGAAGGCGGCCAGCGCCTGCGCGTCGGAGACTGCCTCGTAGCGCGCCCGACCGCTGTCGCGCAGGAAGGCGTGCTGAGGGCCGGTGCCCGGGTAGTCGAGCCCCGCGGAGATCGAGTGGGCTTCGACGATCTGGCCCTCCTCGTCCTGCATCACCGCCGAGAGCGCACCGTGCAGCACGCCCGCGCGCCCCCCGACGGTGAGCGGCGCGCCGTGGCGGGGCGTGTCGATCCCATCTCCCCCCGCCTCGACGCCGATCAGCTCGACCTGCCGATCGTCGAGGCAGGCGGTGAAGATGCCCAGCGCATTGGAGCCACCGCCGACGCAGGCGATCACCCTGGCCGGCAGCCTGCCATCGCGCTCGAGCAGTTGGGCGCGCGCCTCGTCGCCGATCACGCGCTGCAGATCGCGCACGAGAGCTGGATAGGGAGCAGGCCCGACGACCGAGCCGATGATGTAGTGCGTGGTGGCGACGTTGGTCACCCAGTCGCGGATCGCCGCCGAGGTGGCCTCCTTGAGCGTGCACGCACCTGCGCGCACGGCGTGCACCTCGGCGCCGAGCAGTTCCATGCGCTGCACGTTGGGCTGCTGGCGGCGGGTGTCCTCGGAGCCCATGTAGATGACGCATTCCAGGTCGAGCAGCGCGCACACGGTTGCCGTGGCCACCCCGTGCTGTCCCGCGCCGGTCTCGGCGATCACCCGGTGCTTGCCCATGCGCTTGGCGAGCAGCGCCTGCCCGAGCGCGTTGTTGAGCTTGTGCGAGCCGGTGTGGTTGAGGTCCTCGCGCTTGAGATACACCCGCCGGCCCACCCGCTCGGACAGCCGCTCGGCGAGGTACAGCGGCGTGGGGCGCCCGGCGAAGTCGCGCAGCAGGCGGTCGAGCTCGGACCGATAGCGGGGATCCTCGCGCGCGGCGGCCCACTCCCGCTCCAGCTCCGCCAAGGCGGGCATCAGCGTCTCGGGCACATACTGCCCCCCGTAGCGTCCGAAGCGGTGCTCGATCGTGCTCACGCAGAGGAGACTACAGGCGCCTGCGCGGCGTCCACCGCCGCAAAGAACGCGCGCAGCTTCGCCGGGTCCTTGCGCCCCGGAGCAAGCTCGGTGCCGCTCGCGGTGTCCACCGCGAACGGGTGCGCCAGCTCGATCGCCTCACCGACGTTCTCGGGCGTCAAACCGCCGCCAAGGATCAGCGGGGTGTGCGAGCGCCGGGCGCCGAGCAGCGTCCAGTCGAACGTCTCGCCCGTCCCGCCGCGCAGCGAAGCGCCTGTCGGCTTGGAGGACTTGGCGTCGAGCAGGTGGAAGTCGACGTGAAAGCGCTCGAGGTCGCGGATATCGCCGACGTCGGCGACCTGAGCTGCCTTGATGACACGCGCGCCGGTGCGCCTAGCGACCTCTGCGCAGAACGAGGGACCCTCCTCGCCGTGCATCTGGACGATCGTCAGGCCGAGCTCCTCGCAGCGATGGACGATGTCCTGCAGCGCAGCGTTGACGAACACGCCGCACAGCTCGGCGCGCCGGCGCAGCGCGCCGCAGATGCGCTGCGCCTGTTCGAGCGAGCAGCGACGCGGGCTCGGCTCGTAGAAGATCATGCCGAGCGCCCATGCGCCCAGCTCGACCGCCAGCTCGGCGTCGTCGAGCCGCGTGAGGCCGCAGATCTTCACGTGCGTCGCAGACATGCCCCAACGGTAGCGGGGAGCACCGTCGGCAGCACGACACGCCGCCGGCAGACGGCGTGTGCGATCAGCCGTTCGGCGTGTTCGGGTTGGGGATCGAGTTGGGCTGCGTCCCGAGCGTGACTTCGACGTCCTTGCGTTCGTAGCCGCCACCGCTCTTGGCGCGGTAGATGCCGAGCGTCACTTTGTCGCCCGGTTTGCGCTTGGTGACCGCCGAGCCAAGGTCTTCGGCGTTGGTGATCGCCTTGCCGTCGAGCGAGACGATGATGTCGCCGCCGATCGACACTGCGCCACTGCTCGTTTCCACCTTCACGTCGCCGCCGCGCAGGCCGGCCTTCTGGGCGGGCGTGCCGGCGCGCACTTCCTCGACGAGCGCGCCGCTCTTCACCGGCAGGCCGAGCGCGGCGGGCAGCGAGGAGTCGATCGGGATCGTCTGCACGCCGAGATAGCCGCCGCTCACCGTGCCGCCTTTCTCGAGCTGCGGGAGCTGCCGCTTGGCGGTGTTGATCGGCACGGCGAACCCGATGCCGACGCTGCCGCCGCTCGAGCTCTCGATCTGAGAGTTGATGCCGATCACCTGTCCTGCGGCGTTGAGCAATGGGCCGCCGGAGTTGCCGGGGTTGATCGGGGCGTCGGTCTGGATGATGTTGTCGATCGCGAAGCCGTTCGGGGCTGTGATCTGGCGCTGGAGCGCCGACACGACACCGGTGGTCAGGGTGCGAGCGAAGCCGTAGGGGTTGCCGATCGCGAGCACCGGGTCGCCCACCTGCGCCTTGCTGGAGTCGCCGAGCGGGATCGGGTGCAGCTTGATGCCTTCGGCGGAGACGTGCAGGAGCGCCAAGTCGTTGGATGGATCCTTGCCGATCACCTTGGCTTCGACGGTCTGGTTGTTTTCGAAGCTGACGGTGACCTTCACCGCGTTCTCCACCACATGCCAGTTCGTGAGGATCGTGCCCTTGCCATCGATCACGATGCCCGAGCCCGTCGCCTGCCCCTGCTGCTCGCCTTCACCGCGGAAGAAGCCGAACGGCGATTCGGTTTGACGGACGATCGTGGAGGTGATGAACACGACCCCCGGCGCCGTGCGCACGTAGATCTGGTGGGGGGTCAGCCCCGAGGAGGCGCCCTCGGAGCTTGAGTTGGAGGGCGCAAGCGGAGCGGGTTGCACGACGGTGACCGTCTTCTGCGAGGAGCCCAAGCCGCCCGCGGCGGCCACGACGGCGACGACCACACCGGCTCCGATGAGAGCCGAGACGAACGGGATGGCGAACATGCGCTTCATGGCTGGCAAGGATGAACGACGGCGCTCAAGCAAATCTAAAGGTCAGCATCGGACTGTCTAAAAGGTTCCGAGCAGCCGTGCCAGGGCCTGCTCGGGATCGGCGGCGCGCATGAGCGTCTCTCCCACCAGCACAGCGTGCACGCCGGCTTCGGACAGCCGCCGCAGCTGCTCGGGCTCCTTGATGCCCGACTCCGACACGACGGTCGCCCCGACGGGCATCCCGTCGAGCAGGGCGAACGTCCGCTCGACGTCGACGCTGAAGTCGCGCAGGTCGCGGTTGTTGACGCCGAGCAGCTCCGCCCCCGCGTCGACGGCGCGGCGCAGCTCCTCGGCGTCGTGCACCTCTACGAGCACGTCGAGGTGCAGCTCGCGCGCGAGCTCGTGCAGGGCGAGAAGCTCGGCTTGGGCAAGCGCGGCGACGATCAGCAACACGGCGTCGGCGCCCGCCACGCGCGCCTCGTGCAGCTGGTAGGGGTCGACGACGAAGTCCTTGCGCAGCACCGGCAGGCGGCATGCGCTGCGCGCGGCGCGCAGGTCATCCAGCGAGCCGGCGAAGTTCGGACCCTCGGTCAACACCGACAGGGCGCTCGCCCCGCCGCGCTCGTACGCGCCGAGGATGTCGGGGAGCAGCGGGCTGTCATGCAGAGCGCCCGCCGACGGCGAGCGGCGCTTGAACTCGGCGATGACCGCGATGCCCGACGGGTTGCGCAGCGCCCGGCGAAAGCCGCGCGCCGCCGACGGGGCGGCGGTGGCTTCGAGCGCCGCCAGCGGCGTCTCGCGCTTGCGACGCTCGAGCTCTGTGCGCGTTTCGCCGAGGATGCGGTCGAGCACGCTCGCGCGCGTCGAGGAGCTCACCGGGCCAGCTCCTCGGGAGCAGCGTTCCGCGAGGCCGTCAGGTAGCGCTCGAGCGCATCCGCGGCGGCGCCCTCGCGCAGCGTGTCGCGCGCCAGCTCCACTCCCTCCGCGACGCTCCCGCAGGCGCCTGCCGCATAGATGGCTGCGCCCGCGTTGATCGCCACCAGATCGGCGCGCGCGCCCTGCTCGCCTTCGAGCACGGCACGCGTGGCGGCGGCGTTGTGCTCGGGTGTGCCGCCGGCGAGCAACGGGTCGTCGGGATCGGCGGGGGCGATTCCCACGTCGGGGGGGGCGATCGTGTAGCTGCGCAGCTCCTCGCCGTTCACCTCCACCACGCGCGTGGCAGCGGATGTCGACACCTCGTCCAGCCCATCCTCGCCGGCGACGACGAGCGCGCGATCGACGCCGAGCCGCGCGAGCGCGCCGGCGATGGTTTCCAAGAAGCTCGCATCGGACACCCCGATCAGCTGGCGACGCGCTCCCGCCGGGTTGGTGAGCGGGCCGAGCAGGTTGAAGATAGTGCGCACGGCGAGCTCACGCCTGACCGGGACGACGAAGCGCGTCGCCTGGTGGTGGGCGGGGGCGAACATGAAGCCGAAGCCCGCCTGCTCGATGCAGAGGGCGACCTGCTCGGGATCGAGGTCGATGCGCGCGCCGAGCGCCTCGAGCAGGTCGGCGGAGCCCGAGAGGCTCGTGGCGGAGCGGTTGCCGTGCTTGGCCACCGCGCAGCCGGCGCCGGCGGCGACGATGGCGGCGGTGGTGGAAACGTTGAACGTCGTCCTGCCCCCGCCCGTGCCCGCCGTGTCGAGCAGGTCGGTGCGCTCGGTCGGCACGTGGGCGGCGAGCTCACGCATCGTGCGCGCCAGCCCGACGAGCTCGTCGACGGTCTCGCCCTTGGTGCGCAGCGCGATCAGGAACGCTCCGATCTGCGTCTCCGATGCCGCACCGCTCATGATCTCGGCGAGCACCTCGCCGGTCTCCTGCGCGCTCAAATCGCGGCGCGAGGCGAGGCTTTCGATCGCCTTGGTGAGAACCGGGTTGGGCATCAAGCGTCGCGCAGGAAGTTGGCGAGCAGCTGCCTGCCCTCGGCTGTCAAAACCGACTCTGGATGGAACTGCACGCCCTCGGCGGGCAGCTCGCGATGGCGCATCGCCATCAGCACGCCACCCCCGCGCGCGGAAGCTTCCAGGCAGTCGGGGAGCTGCTCGTCGACGACGAGCGAGTGATAGCGACCGACCTCCAGCGGGCTCGATAGCCCCTCGAAGATCGTGCGCCCATCGTGCTCGATCAGCGTTGACTTGCCGTGGATCGGCTCGTGCAGCTTGACGCTCCCCCCGAACGCCTGCGCCATCGACTGGTGGCCGAGGCACACGCCCAGCGTCGGCACTCCCTGCTCGGGCATCCGCCGCGCGACCTGCACCGAGATGCCGGCCTCGGCGGGCGTGCAGGGACCGGGCGAGATGACACAGCGGTCATACGCGTGGGCGAGCAGCTCCTCGACGGTGGCGCGGTCGTTGCGCACGACGTCCACCTCGGCGCCGAGCTCGCCGAGGTACTGGACGAGGTTGTAGGCGAACGAGTCGTAGTTGTCGATCACGAGCACCCGCATGCTCACGCCCAGTCCGCCTGCTCGCAGGCAAGCTCGACGGCGCGCAGCACCGCCTTGGACTTGGCGACCGACTCCTCGTACTCGTAAGCGGGCTTGGCGTCCGCCACCGTGCCCCCGCCGGCTTGCACATGGGCGACACCGTCCTTGACGACAACGGTGCGGATGTGGATGGCGGTGTCGAGGTCGCCCGTATAGCTGAGATAGCCGATCGCCCCGCCGTATCCCCCGCGCTTGATCGGCTCGAGCTCGTCGATGATCTGCATGGCGCGCACCTTGGGTGCGCCCGAGAGGGTGCCGGCGGGCAGCACCGAGCGCAGCGCGTCGAGCGGGCCGACGTCCTCGCGCAGCGTGCCGGACACCGAGGAGACGATGTGCATGACGTGGCTGTAGACCTCGACCTCCATCAGCTCGTCGACGTGCACGCTGCCGTACTCGCACACCCGCCCGAGATCGTTGCGCCCCAGGTCCACCAGCATCACGTGCTCGGCGCGCTCCTTCTCGTCGGCGAGCAGCTCCGCGGCGATGCGCCTGTCCTCCTCGGAGGTGCCGCCGCGCGGGCGGGTGCCGGCGATCGGCCTCGTGGATACGTGGCGTTCGGACACGGTGAGCAGCGGCTCGGGGCTCGCGCCCGCGAGCTGGAAGTCGCCGAAGTCCAAGAAGTACATGTAAGGGCTGGGGTTGACCGCGCGCAAACCCCGGTATATGGAGAACGCCTCGACGGGCACCGGCGCCGACCAGCGCTGAGACGGCACCACCTGGAAGGCGTCGCCGGCGCGTATGTACTGCACGATCCGCTCCACCATCCCTTCGAAGCGCTCGCGCGTCATGTTCGAGACGAACTCGGGCGCCCTGCGGCCCTCCCGGGGCTCCGGCGGCCGTGGCACGGGGCCGGCGAGCGCGGCGCGCACTTCGGCGATGGTGCGCTTGGCGAGCTCGCAGGCGTGCTCCACGTCGGGCTGAGCCTCCAGGTCGGCGTTGGCGAGGATCGTGACCGTGTGCTTGAGGTGGTCGAACACGACGAGCGCGTCGGTGAGCATCAGCGCCATGTCGGGCAGCCCGAGCGGGTCGCCGTCCGCGCCTCCGGGAGGGTCGCCGAGCGGCTCGACGGTGCGAACGAGGTCATAGCTGAAGTAGCCGACCGCGCCTCCGGCGAAGGGCGGCAGGTCGGGGAGAGCGGCTTGGCGGCAGCGAGCCACCTCGGCGGCAGCCAGCGCATACGGGTCGCCCCCGTCGGCAAGGCTCCAGCGCAGGACCGAGCGCGGGCGAAACCCGATGAACGACCAGCGTCCGAGCCGCTGGCCCTGGTCGGCTGACTCGAGCAGGAAGCACGGCTCGCCGCCGGCGAGCGCGCGCAGCTTCAAGAACGCCGACACGGGAGTCTCGCAGTCGGCGATGAACGTCTCGCGCAGCGGTATGAGGTTGTGCGTGTCAGCGGCGACGGCCATCGAGCACCCGCTCCGCGTCTGCCAGTGTGCGTCCTCGGCTGTGCATCAGCACGAGCAGGTGGTAGAGCACGTCGGCGGCCTCTTCGTCGACGCGCTCCTCAGACTCCTCGCGGGCTGCGCGCGCCACCTCCTCGGCCTCCTCCATCACCTTCTCGCCGATCCGCCGCGGATCGTCGAGCAGCTCGACCGTGTAGGAGCCGGCGGGCCGCTCGCGTGCTCGGTCGCGCAGCGTGCGCTCGAGCTCGGGCAGCACCTCGTAGGGGTGTGTCCCGCCGCTCGACGCCGCACCCGCCGGCGTGCCCGAGCCCGCGGCGGCGACCTCCAGCGCCCGCCCGCGGTAAAAGCACGTGCGCTGCCCCGTGTGACAGGCGGGGCCGGCGGGCTCCACGAGCGCGAGCAGCGCGTCGCCGTCGCAATCCACGCGCAGCGCGCGCACCGCCTGCGTGTTGCCGCTCGTGGCGCCCTTGTGCCACAGCTCTTGGCGCGAGCGGCTCCACAGATGGAGCTCCCCGGTTGCGAGCGTGCGGGTCAGCGCCTCGGAGTTCATGTAGGCGAGCATCAGCACCTCGCCGCTGCTGTGGTCCTGCACGATGCACGGCACGAGCCCGCGCTCGTCGTAGGCGAGCAGCCGCTCGATCTCCTCGGTTTCCCTGACGCTCATGTCGGGATTGTAGGTTGCAGCCCACAGATGGCATCGCTGCTGGAGCGCAAGCTCGTTGTGGTGACGGGCAAGGGAGGCACGGGCAAGACGACGGTGGCGTGCGCGCTGGGCCTGATCGGGGCTCGGCGCGGGTTGCGCACGATCGTCGCCGAGATCGGAGCCCAGCGCCGGCTGGCGACCCTGTTCGGCGTGCCCGGCGGCGAGGAGGTGCGGGTGGGCGACCGGCTGTGGAGCGCCTCGATCGACCCCGACCGAGCGATGATCGAGTGGCTGGGAGCCATCGGCGGCCGCCTGTCGGCGCGCGTGCTCGCTGCGAGCAGCACGTTCCAGTACTTCGCCGCTGCCGCCCCCGGAGCAAAGGAGCTCGTCACGCTGCGGCGGGTGATCGAGCTGTGCGAGGGCTCCTCGGCACGACGGGAGAACGCCCGCGCGGACACCCTGGAGCACTACGACCTCGTGGTGCTCGACGCCCCGGCGACCGGCCACGCGCTCGGCATGCTGCGAGCGCCGTGGACGTTTGCGACGATCGCGCGGGTGGGTCCGATGGTGGAGCAGACGCGCAGGGTTCAGGAGATGCTCGAAGACCGCTCGCGCTGCGCGTACGTCGCGGTGGCTCATGCGTCGGAGATGGCGGTGACCGAGACGCTCGAGCTCGAGCGACAGCTGCGCCAGCTGCTGGAGCGCGACCTGGATGCGGTGTTCGTCAACGGCACATACCCTCAGCGCTTCACGCGCGAGGAGCTCGACAGGATGGAGCGCGAGCTGCTCGACTTCGCCGAGCACGAGTCGCCGGACCGGCAGGCGATCGCGCGCACGGCGAGCCGGAGCGCGCGGTCAGGCTACGCGCGGGCGCGAGGCCAGCAGAATCAGATCGCCCGCCTGCGGCGAGAGCGTTTCGACGACGGCGCCCCTCCACGCGTGCTCACGATCCCCTTCCAATTCGGGCCCGAGATGTTTCTCGCGGCTTTCGAAGCGATCGCCGAGCGGCTCGCCGGTCGCGTCTAGCGCTGCTAGACGATCCCGAGCCTGTCCAGCAGCGACTCGTCGGCGCGCCAGTCGCGGCGTACGCGAACTGAGACTTCGAGGTGCACCTGGCTGTCCAGCTCGCGTTCCAGTTCGCGCCGGGCGGCGGTGCCGATCGCCTTGATCATGCGCCCGGCCCTGCCGACGAGGATCCCCTTCTGAGATTCGGTCTCCACCCACACGATCGCGCTCACGCGCACCAGCCCCTCACGCGCCTGCTCGATCTCCTCGACAACCACCTCCAGGGCGTGCGGCACCTCCTGAAAGGTGCGGCGGATGGCGGCCTCGCGGATCAGCTCGGCGACGCGCAGCGATTCGGGCAGGTCGGAGACGTCGTGCGGGGAGAACATGAACGGCCCCTGCGGCATCAGCCCCACCAGATGCTCGACGAGCTCCTGCACGCCGGTGCCGGTGCGGGCGGATATGGGGAAGATGTCCTCCCCCACGCCCAGATCGGCGGCTTCCTGCAGCACGGCGGCCACGCGCGGGCGTGAGAGGCGGTCGATCTTGTTGACGGCGATCGTCACCGGCGCGCCGGGTCCGGACCGGATGGTGGGCGCCGAGCCCTCCGGCGCCGCGGCGAGCGCGGCGGCGATATAGCGATCGCCGGGACCCACCCCCTGCTCGCCGTTGAGCACGAGCAGGACGGCGTCGGAGTCCTCGATCTCCTGGGCGACGCGCCCCGCCATCCGCTGGGTGAGCGCGTCGCGCGGGCGTTGCACGCCGGGCAGGTCGACGAGCACGAGCTGCGCGTCCTCGCTCGTTCGCACGCCGCGAATCGCCCGCCGGGTGGTTTGCGGGCGATCGGAGACGATCGCCACCTTGTCGCCGACGATCGCGTTGACGAGCGTCGACTTGCCGACGTTCGGCCGGCCCGCGAGCGCAACAAAGCCGCTGCGCGTCACCCCGGCGCGATCCGCCTCGCCACGCGCGCCGGTCAAGTGGCGCTCCAACGCAGCAGCTCCGCCTGCAGGGCGAGCATCTCGCCGTCGTCTGTCTCGTGGTCCATCCCGATCAGGTGAAGCGTGCCGTGCACGATCGCCTCGCGCAGGTCTGCGGTGTGCTCGGGGCAGATCACGATGTCGCCGAGCTCGCGCGGCGGACCCTCGCCCTCCCCCAACCCGTCGGCATCGCCGGCTTGGCGGTCCTCGACGCTGCTGCCGCCGATCGGCTCGACGCCGTCGATCGGGAACGACAGCACGTCGGTGGGACCGGGTTTGCCGCGATGGCGCTCGTTGAGCTCGGCGATTCGCTGGGCGTCGACGAACTCCACCGCGAGGTGGCCGTCCTCGATGCCGGCGGACGCGAGCGCGAGCGAGCACAGGTGCTCTATCTGGGCGACGGGCACCGGCTCTCCGAGCAGCCCGGTCCCCAGGACCTCCAGTTCGATCATTGGGCGCGCGGCGCGGCGGAGCGCAGCTCGGTGGCGCCGCGCTGGGAGTGCTCGTCGTAGGCCTCGACGATGCGCTGCACGAGCTTGTGGCGCACGACGTCCTCGCCGCCGAAGCGCACGAAGCTGACCCCCTCGATGTCGCCCAGGATGTCCCCGACGACGATCAGCCCCGACTGCTGCTCGCGCGGGAGATCCACCTGCGTGACGTCGCCGGTGACCACCATCTTCGAGCCGAAGCCCAGCCGCGTCAGGAACATCTTCATCTGCTCGGGGGTCGTGTTCTGGGCCTCGTCGAGGATCACGAAGGAGTCGTTGATGGTTCTGCCGCGCATGAAAGCCAGCGGCGCGATCTCGATCACCCCGCGCTCCAGGTGCTGGGAGACCTTCTCCGGGTCGAGCATGTCGTGCAGCGCGTCGAACAGGGGTCGCAGGTAGGGATCGACCTTGGCCATCAGGTCGCCGGGCAGGAAGCCCAGGCGCTCACCTGCCTCCACCGCGGGACGGGTGAGGATTATGCGGTTGACTTCGTGGCGCGAGAGCGCCGCCGCGGCCATCGCGACGGCGAGGAACGTCTTGCCGGTGCCGGCGGGGCCGACACCGAACGTGACCGTGTTGCGGCGGATCGAGTCGACGTAGCGCTTCTGGTTGACGGTCTTGGGCGCCACGCGCAGGCTGCGGTGGCGCCACACCACGTCCTCGAGCACCTTGGCGGGCGATTCGTGCGCGTCGAGCGCTCCGGTGACGGCGGAGATCGTGCCCGGCCCGATCTGATGGCCGCGTTCGATCAGATCCGAGAGCTCCTGCACGACGCGCTCGCCCGATCGCGTGTCCTGCTCGGAGCCGTCGAGCGTGAGCAGGTTGCCGCGCAGATACACCCGACAGTCGAGATGGCCCTCTAGTGCCCGCAGGACCGCGTCCTGGCTGCCCGCGAGCTCCGCGGCAACCTCGTTGGGCAGCTCGATCTGGGTCCTCATCGGCGCAGCTGCGCCTCCTCGCATGCGCGTGCGCGCGGACGCGGGATGCTCATCCGCTCAGCGCCGCCTTCACGAGCCCCGACACCCGCTTTCCATCGGCGCGCCCGCCGACCGCCGCCATCGCCGCCTTCATCGCCAGACCCATCTCCCTGGGAGACTGCGCCCCGCTGTCGCTCACGGCTTGCGCGACGATCCCCCGCAGCTCCTCGTCGGTGAGCTCGGCGGGCAGGTAGGCGCCGATCAGCTCCGCCTCGGCGTCCTCGACGTCGGCCAAATCCTCACGCCCACCGTCGCGAAAGGCGCGCGCGGACTCCAGCCGCCGCTTGCGCTCGCGGCGCAGCACCGCAAGCTCGTCGTCGGAGCCCTCCTTGGAAGCCTTCTGCAGCTCGGACAGGACCAGCCGCAGAGCGCCGACGCGCTGCTTGTCGCCCGCGCGCATCGCGTCCTTGAGATCAACTTGGAGTTGGTTGGCGATAGCCACTGAGCTCAGGATACGCCGAGCGAGGACGACTCAGGCGCACCATGTCCCTTGGCGGGCTCGTCGGACGCCTGCTCGTGCAGCGCCGCCTCGAGCGGGGTCGGGCTGCCCAGACGGCCCGGGGCGGACACGTCGCGTCCGAACAGGAGCGCCACGTTCCAGTCGATCAGCAGCCGCAGCTTGCGACCGAGGCCGGGCATCAACAGCAGGTGATACGTGCGAGCCACCAACCACGCCGGCAGCCCCCGCCAGCGGATGCCGAGCGTGATCGCCACCGCCTTGCCCTGGCCGAGGTCGGCGACGACACCGCGCGTGCGGTAGCGAAACGGGCGCACCCGTGCGCCGCTGCGGGCGCCAGCCATGTTGCGCGCCACCAGCCGACCCTGGCGGATGGCGTGCTGGGCGGTGGGCGGGCAGGGATTGGCGCGCCGAGCCGGGTCGGGCACGGCGGCGCAGTCGCCGATCGCCCAAACATCCGGGAAGCCCTCGACCCGCATCGTGCGGTCGGTGGCGATGCGCCCACCGGAGGCGAGCGGCAGGCGCAGGCGCGGGATGACCGGGTTGGGCTTGACCCCGGCGGTCCAGACGAGCGTGCGGGTGGGGATGGTGTCCCCGTCGGAGAGCGTGGCGGAGGTGGCGGTGACGGCGTCGAGCGTCGTGCTCGTCCGCACCTCGATGCCCCGGCGGCGCAGCTCGCGCTCGGCGAAGCTCGACAGGCTGGGCGGCACCTCGGGCATGATCCGCTCGCGCGCCTCGACGAGCACCCAGCGCATCCCGTCGGCGCGGCAGCGCGGGTAAAGCTCGATCGCCTGCGCGGCGAAGTCCTGCAGCTCCGCCAGCCCCTCCAACCCGGCGTAGCCGGCGCCGACGAACACGAAGCTGAGGTACTCGGCCCGGCGGGCGCGGTGCTCCAGCGACTCGGCTATGTCCAGGCAGGTGAGCACCCGGTTGCGCAGGGCGGTGGCGTCCGAGAGCGACTTCAAGCCGATCGCGTGCTCGGCAAGGCCGGGGATCGGCAGCGTGCGCGAGATCGAGCCAAGTGCGACGAGCAGCTGCTGGTAGCCGAGCTCGAGCTGCTCTCCGTCGATCCTGCGCACCGACACCGTGCGCGCGACGGGGTCTGCGCCGGTGACGCAGCCGATCAACAGATCGGTGTGGCGCAGCTGCGAGCGCAGCGGCACGACGACGTGACGCGGATCGAGCGTCGCTCCGGCGGCACCGGGCAGCAGCGGCGTGTAGAGCATGAAGTTGGCGTCGTTGACCAGCGTGACGTGCACGCCCTGCGCAGGCAGCAGGCGCTCGAGCGCCCGTGCGGCGTAGAAGCCGCCGAAGCCGCCGCCTGCGATCACGATGCCGGTCATCGGTTTGCACGGTAGACCACAATGAGTCGCATGGACCGCTCGCTCTACGCCGAGGCGCTCGCGCCCTTCGAGGCCCAGACACGGCGGCTGCGACCGTCCAAGGGGGAGGTGTTCGAGGCGCACGCCCATCTCGGCGTCGACGAGGACGGGCGCTCGCTCGACCCGCACACGCTGCTGGGTCAGCTCGACGCCGCGGGAGCGCGTCGCGCGTGCGTGTTCCCGCTGCACGACCCGGAGCGCAAGCCGGCCTACCGGCTGCCCAACGACCGCGTGCTGGCGTGGGCGAGCGAGAGCGAAGGGCGCCTGATCCCCTTCTGCCGCCTGGACCCGGGCGAAGAGCCCGTGAGGGAGGGCAGGCGTTGCATCGAACGCGGTGCGCGCGGCATCAAGCTGCACCCGCGCGCACAGGAGTTCGGCTTCGACATGCCGGGCATGGAGGGCATCTTCGCGCTGGCGGAAGAGGCGAGCGCGCCGATCCTGATCCACGCCGGTCGCGGCATGCCTCCGATCGCCGACGGGCTGGCGGATTTGGCGCTGCGCCACCCCGACGTCGTGTTGATCCTCGCGCACGCCGCGATCTGCGACCAGGGCGTGCTGGCGTCGCGCCTGGCGGACCATCCGGGGGTGCTGTACGACACCTCGTGCTTCTTCCCGGTGGATGTGATCGCCCTGCTCGCGCGCGTTGCACCCGAGCGGGTGGTGTTCGCGTCCGATCCCCCGTATGGGTTGACGTCGTCCGGCTTGTACTTCGCGCTGCGCATGGCGGCGCACGCTGGGTTGGAGGAGCGCGCGACGCAGGCGCTGCTCGGTGAGACGATGGCGAGCTTGATCGACGGGCGCGGGCTGCCAGCCGCCAGTCGGCCGCGGGGCGCTGGCGAGGTGAGGCTCGGGGCGCGCCTGGCTCGTGTGTACGGATACGGCAGCCTCGCCGGCCCCGCCCTGTTCGCGGGCGCACACGAGCAGGCGCAGGCGATGCTCGACCTGGCGATCTCTGTTTGCCGCGACCCGAACCCCGGCGAGGAAGCCCAGGCGCTCGACCAGATCGGCGCGGCGCTCATCGCCGCGCGCACGCTGCTTGCAGCCGACGGCGGCACCTCGGCGGCGATCGACCTGCTCTACCGCTCGATGGCGCTCGCAGCGACCGAGCCGCTCGGTCTGCCGCCACACGGCGCGACGTCTGACGATCTACACCGCACGAGAGCTACGTCGGCGCGATGAGCTTCAGCTTTGGCAGCGCGGTGCGAAAGCGATTGCCGTCTCGCGTGAGGAGCGATCGGCCTGTCATCGCCGCATGCGCTCCGATGTAGAAGTCGGGCAATGGAGAGCGCCTCACGCCACCCCGGTTGCGGTAGTCGAGAAAGCACTTCCCGGCGAGGAACGCCGCTGACCACGGCAGATCCTCACGCTCTATCTGAGTTGGAAGGGCGGCGTCGAGATCCTCCACCTTGGTGAACCGAACCGAGACCTCGGCATAGATGACCGGGTTGATGAGCACCGGTCCCGAGTCCATGGCGCTGATGAGGGCGGATTGAGACCAAGCCAGCCATGTTCGATCTTCGGTGAATATGTCGAGCAGGACGCTCGAGTCGACGATGGTGCCGGCGCCGCCAGCGATGGGCTTACTCATCTCCTCGCGTGAGAGCCATGATCTCGGCGGTTGTCATGGGGACATCGCCCCGGCCAACCATCTGGCGCACGATCGACTCTCCATGGCTTGTCTTGGCCCGCACCAAGCGAGCGCCAAGCTCGTCCAACTGGAATTCCACCTGGGTGCCAGGCTTGATCCCCAAGCGTCGCCGCACGTCCGCCGGGATTGTCACTTGTCCCTTGCTTGTGACGCGCATGAACGCCAGCATAGAGCATTACCGAGACGTATACGCCTCAGTAATACGTCCTATCCAGGGGCCAGCCACAGAGCCGCCCAATCGCCCCGCTCACGCCGTTCCCGCTCACGCAGGCTGAGCCGCTCGGCGAACGCCGCGGCGACCTCGTCGGCCTCTGCGCGCAGCAGCCCGCTTGCGATCACATGGCGCGGCGGGCGAGTCATCGAGCTGGCGAGCGAGAGCAGGAGCGGGCGCAGCAGGTTGGCGAGCATGAGCGGGGAGCCGCCGGGCAGCGACTCGCGGCGCAGATCGAAGCGCCGCGCCTCCATCTCGACTCCGTTGACCGCGGCGTTGCCGGCGATCGCGGCGATGCTCTCGCGGTCGTTGTCGAGCCCGAGCACGGGTGCGTAGCCGAGCTTGGCGGCGGCGATCCCGAGCACGCCCGAGCCGGCGCCCACGTCGAGCACCGCCCCCCGAGCGGGGTCGGCGTGTGCGACCGCGAGCAGCAGCTCCAGACAGAGATGGGTGGTGGCGTGCGCGCCGGTGCCGAACGCCTGTCCGGGGTCGATGACGATCTCCTGAGCGCCTTGCACCTCGCTGGCGGGCAGCCACGGAGGCCGTACGTGCAGTGCCGGCAGCCGTGCCTGTCCGTTGTGCCCCGCCTCGGCGGGCGGGGCGACGAGCACGGGCCGGTGAAACTGCTTCCAGCGCTCCGACCAGTCGTCGGCGACCTCGGTTGTGCTCACCTCGATCGGCACGCCGCCGACAGCCGCCTGCAGATCCGGCAGCTCCGGCAGCTCGCCGGGTGCCCCGTACACGGCGTACTCCACCCCGCCGTCCAGGCGGCTCTCCTCCACGCCCGCCGGCGCCAGCTCGAGCAGCTCGGCGAGCACGACGTCCGCGTGCTCGGCGGGCACGCGCAGGGCCAGGCGAATCACGCGAGCGGGGGCGCTGCGGGCGGGGACATCGCGCCGCTAGCCAGCCTGATGGCGCAGGACGCGCTTGAGCTTTGAGAGGAGCGAGCCGTCGGAGCGCAGGTTGGCGTCGGTGAGCGTCTGCTCCAGCTGCTCGGCGAGCGCGCGCTGCTCCTCGCTCAGGTGGCGCGGCACGACGACGTTGACGATCACGCGCAGATCGCCGCGCCGGCCTCCGCGCAGGCTGGGCATCCCCTGCCCGCGCATGACGATCGCCTCGCCCGGCTGCGTGCCCGCAGGCACCTCGAGCGGGTGGGGGCCGTCGAGCGTGGGCACCTCGAGCGTGGCCCCGAGCGATGCCTTGGGGGCGGATATGTCGAGCGTGGTGATCAAATCGTCGCCTTCGCGCAGGAAGCGCTCGTCGGGGCGTACGCGCACGAGCACATACAGGTCGCCCGTCGGCGCGCCGGGGGTGCCGACGTGGCCGTGCCCGCCGACGCGGATGCGCTGGCCGTCGGCGATCCCCGCCGGCACGCTGATGTGCGCGCTGCGCCGCACCGCCTGCTGCCCGCGCCCGCGACACTGCTGACAGGGCTGCTTGGCGACGCGCCCGTCGCCGTGGCAGGCGTCGCAGACGACCGTGCGGACCATCTGGCCGAAGGGCGTGCGTGTGACGCCCTGAAGCTGGCCCGCTCCGCCGCAGCGCTCGCAGCGCTCGATCGGAGTTCCCGGCTCGGCGCCGTTGCCCTGACAGTGCTGGCAGCGGTCGATCGCCTCATACGAGACCTCGACGCTCTCACCCGCGGCTGCCTGGGCGAGGCTGACCTCGACAGCCACGGCGACGTCGCCGCCGGGCGCCGGCCCCCCGCCACCGCCGAACGCGCCCCCGAACGGGCTGCCCGAGCCGAAGAAGGCGTCGAACAGGTCGCTTATCGACCCGAAGCCCTCGAAGTTGGGGGCGTATCCGCCGGAGCGCAGCCCTTCGTGGCCATAGCGGTCGTATGTGGCGCGGCGCTCGGCGTCGGAGAGGATCTCATACGCCTCCGCCGCCTCCTTGAACTTCTCCTCGGCGTCGGGGTCGTGGGCGTTGACGTCGGGGTGCAGTTCGCGCGCGAGCTTGCGAAACGACTTCTTGATCTCCTGCTCGGAGGCGTCGCGTGACACGCCGAGCACCTCATACGGATCGCGTGGCATCGTCTGGCTCACCGCTTCGCTCCCTGCTGCTCGCTGGACATCGTCAATGCTCGGCGTAGGTGTGTTCGACGAAGCGCGACAGCTCGTGCGCAGCCTCCCTGACCACCTGGATGGCGACGCCGTAGTCCATGTGGACGGGGCCGATCACCGACACGGCTCCGAGCTTGCGCCGGGCGATGCCGTAGCCGGCGGCGACGAGCGCGAGCGAGCGCATCGAGGGATGCTCGTTCTCGCGCCCGATGCGCACGTACACGTCGGACTGGGACAGCGCGGCGCGCAGCACGCGCAGCAGCGCCGCGCGGCGCTCGAGCAGTCCCATCAGCTGGTTGATCTGATCGACGTCGTGCAGACGCCGGTCGGCGAGCAGGTGGGCGGCGCCGTCTACGTAGAGCGTGTCCTGCGCCTCCGACGCCAACGTCGAGAAAGCGGGCGCCAGGCGCTCGAGGAAGGCACGCTCGCTGATGCCCATCGAGGGGTCGGCCAGGCGCTTGCTGAGCGTGCGCGCGCCCAGTTCGGAGCCGACGAGCCGCTCGTTGAGGTATTCCCCGGCCCAGTTCACCAGGCCGGGGTCGACCGGGTCGGTGAACGTCGTGAGCATCTTGGAGACGCCGCCGGTGGAGGTGATGACGACGAGCATCACCACCTGCGGCTGCAGTGCGAGCACCTCGACGTGGCGGATCGTGGCGGTGGTGAGCGAGGGCGCCGACACGACGGCGAGCAGCTGGGTGACCTGCGAGAGCGCCTCGGAGGTGGCGCGCATCGCCTCCTCGACCTCGCTGCGCGTGAGCGACAGCTCGAGCGGCGGCGCGGCGACGGCGGAGCGATCGCTGTTGTCGTCGAGCATGCGATCCACCACATAGCGGTGGCCGGCGTCCGTGGGCACGCGCCCGGCGGAGGTGTGGGGATGCGCGAGTAGGTCCTGCTCCTCGAGCAGCGCAAGCTCGTTGCGCACGGTGGACGCCGCGCAGTCCAGGCCGGGGTCGGCGGCGATCGTCTTGGACGCCACCGGCTGACCGCTCTCCAGGTAGCGCTCGACCACCTTGCACAGGATCAGCTCCTGACGGGGCGTCAGCATGGTGGTGATTCTAGGGAGCGCTCGCACGCCCCAGGGACCGCCGCGCCGCCGCCGGATCTCGCCGGCGGCGACGGGCCGGCCATCAGACCTGAAGCTCGGCCTCGGCGTTGCGGATGATCTGCGTGCCGGACTGCTCGGCGACCGTGTCGATGAGCACCTTGCCGTCTGACACCTCGCGCACCGTGCCGGTGACGAGCACCTCCTGCTCGGGCACGCCCATGCCGCGGAACTGCACCGACAGGCGCTTGAGCGTTTGCGGTCCGCCGGCGGCCTCGGTGCTGGCGCGGGCGACCTGCGCCATCGACCACAGGCCGTGCAGGATGCGACCGGGCAGGCCCACCGCTTTGGCGAACTCCTCGTCGATGTGAATCGGGTTGAAGTCGCCGGATGCGCCGGCGTAGCGATTGGTGAGGTACTTGTCGGGGGTGACGCGCAGCTCGGGGATCTGCTCGCCTGCTGTGAAGGTGGCCATGCTCACACTCCTCGGACGATGTTCGTCCAGGTCCCGCGGCAGACCTCCTCGCCGCGCTGGTTGACGGAGACCGACTCGAACACGTAGTAGCCGCGACCGTCGCGTTCTGAGATGTCCTTGACGCTCGTGGCGGTGGTGATCTCGTCGCCGGCGACGACGAGCGGCCCCCACTCGAACTGCTGGCCGCCATGGACCATCATCGCGAAGTTCATCTCGACGTCGGGGTCGAACAGCGCCGGGGCGACCGACGGCGAGCTGTATACGACGGCGAACATCGGCGGGGCGACCACGTCGGCGTGACCGGCGGCGCGCGCGGCGTTCTCGTCGAGGTGCAGCGGGTTGGTCTCGCCGACCGCGCGTGCGTACTCCTTGATCTTCTCGCGACCCACCGCATAGTGCGTGGGCTCGAACTGCTTTCCGATCGCTTGCGTGTTGACTGGCACCTGGACGGCTCCTTGTGGCTGTGAGGGTGGCGGGCGCCCGCTGAGCGGCTGCGGCGGCGCAGTTTACGCGCACACGCGGGAGATCAGGCTCACGCCCTCCCCCGCCCTTCTCCGGTGCGCAGGCGCCCGCCCTGCCCTAGAACGCCAGCTCGTCCAAGCCCATCCCGACACCGGCGAGCTCGCGCCCTGCCTCCTCGCCGGGATCGCCCTCCCCGGGGTCGCCGCCGGGTGCTCCCTCGCCATCCTGGGCGGTGGCGCTGTCGAGGAACTCGACGCGGTGGGCGACGATGTCCACCGCCTGACGCTTGGCGCCATCGCCGACGGCCCACTCGTGCCACTCCAAGCGCCCGTCGATGCCGACGCGACTGCCCTTTTGCGTGTAGCGGCTGACGTTCTCGGCACTCGAGCCGAACACGCTCACGCTGAAGAAGTTGGGCTTCTCCACATAGGAGCCGTCGGGCTCCTTGCGCATCGTGGTGCATGCGACGCGCAGGCTGCACAGCACCGCTCCGCTGGGCAGCGCACGCAGCTCCGGGTCGCGGGTGAGCCGCCCTACGAGGACGACGCGGTTGATGTTGGTGTGCGGCATGGGTGTCTCCTTTGCCTCGTTGTTCGCCCCACCATCTCCACGAGCGGTATGACAATCACCCGCTCGCCGGCGTCGACTGCCGCGATCGTGCGCCGCAGCGGTCGCTCGACCGCCGCCGCTGCGACGTAGAGGACGCAGTCGACCAGTTGGCAGCGCTTCCACGCGCGGCAGATGCGCGACAGGTACTTGGCGGCCTTCGGCGACAGCTCAACCTCGATCGCAACCGGCAATCCGGGTTGGCAGGCGGGCGGCCAGACGACCAGATCGGGGCGGTGCAGGCTGTGCCGGGTGCGCTGGTCGTGGCTGAGCGACGCGCTGGCGAGCGGACCGCCGCGAAGCCTCTCTTCGCGGCGCAGCTCCCCCTCGCCGATCACGCGGCAGTGCGGGTAGCGACGTTCGAGCACGGCGGCCACGCGAGCGCACTCGGCGAAGTGGCGCGAGTCGGCGAGCTCGCCCGCCCGACGCTTGGCGCAGGCGGCGCGTGAGACCTGCAACGGCGCGTCCCGACTCATGCGGCCCACGGCTTCGCGAGGGCGTGCTCGGGCGAGGAGAACATGCGCGCGAGGCGAGCGCCCGCGTGCTCGCCCAGCTCGATCACCGCCGCCCAGCCCGCGGGCAGGCTGCGCAGCTGCTCGGGGTCGAGCACGGTTTGGCTTACGCGTGTGCTCCTCCACGTGCGATCGCCGCCCTGCGATCCGCGCCAGGCGCCCTGGACGCCGCCGATGCGCGCGAGCAGGTCGATCGAGTCGGGCACCACCTGGCTGTGGGCGATCACCGAGGAGAGCGTTCCGAGCACCTGCTCGAGCAGATGCTCGCGACCGGGCAGGCGCAGGTCGGAGAGCTCCTGCGTGCCGAGCACCACGTTGAAGCCCGCTCCGCGCGCCTTTGCGCACACGTCGGCAAGGCGTTCGGGCTGCAGCGAGGACAGCTCGTCGAGCACCACCACGGTGGGGACCGGGCTGCCCTGGAGCTGGGAGGCGGCGGCGAGCAGGTCCTGCACGATCGCCGCCGCGATCATCGGCGCGAGCAGCGGATATCGGTCGACGTGCAGGCTGAAGAGCACGACGGCGCGCCGCCGCACGGCGCCGAGCAGGTCAAATGCGGGGGCGCCGGGCGTCAAAGGGTCAAGCCACGGCCCGGCGTCGGACTGGGCCATGATGGCGAGCCGGTCGCGCACGCCGCTGAGACCCTCGCGCTGGCGACCGCTGAGCGCGTCCAGGTACTCATACGTCGCCCGCGCGTCCTCGTCGCAGAGCGTGCGCGCCAGACCCTCCAGGCGCGGCGGATCGAGGTGCTCGACGAGCGTGCGCAGCGACACCGTCTCCCCCGCCGCCTGCAGCACGCCGACGGCGTGGCTGAGGTAGCGCTGCGCCTGTCGCAGGTAGTGCGGCTCGGTGAAGCGCTCGCCGGCGAGCGCCCGGTCGGCGATCGACGTCGGAGAGCCCGAGGCGAACGGGTTGTACACCGAAGGTCCCGAAGGTGTCCATTCCAGAAACGGTTGTTTGGCTCGCTCGGCGGCGATGCGCAGCTGCTCGCGCATGCGCGGGTCGCCCTTCGGATCGACGACCACCGCGCCCAGGCCGGCTTCCACGGCGCGTGCGGCGATCCACGTCTCGGTGACCGTCTTGCCCTTGCCGGTGGCGCCCACGACGAGCGTGTGCCGCCCGCCGCTCGCGTCCGCGAAGGGGATGCCGACCGGTTGCCCGGTGCGCGAGCGTCCCACGAGGAGCCTGCCGTCGCGCTGCCAGGCGGTTGCCGAGGACCCATCCGCCGCAGAGCCGCCGGCGGGGGTGCGCGCGCCCCTCGCGCGCACGGCGTCCGCCTGCCGGGCGCGCACCCGCAGCGACACGCCTGCCCAGAGCGCGCCGGCGGCGTCCAGCGGGCTGTAGCGCTCGGCGGCGATGCGCCCGAGATCGCCTCCGGCGCGCAGGTCGGCGTGGTGAGCCGAGCGGCTGCTCAGCACGGCGCAGAGACAGGCCAGCGACAGCACGAGCGCCCATTTGCCGAACAGACCTGGAAGCAAAGCGACGATGCCGATCGCCAGCAGCGCCCACGTCCAGTGCAGGTGAGAGCGTCGCATCAACTGCGCCGCGCCCCAGCCGAGCGCGAGCGCCTGCGCCACATAGGCCACCAGCTCCACGCCGAGCAACCTGAGCAGCGAGCTCATTCGAGCTCCACCTCGCGTGGGCTGACGCCCAGGCCGTGGCGAGCGATGAGCGCGAGCACGTCGCTGTGTATCCAGCGGGTGGGCTTGCGCCGACCGCCGTCGGGGATCAGGCCGACGCGACGGGCGAGCCACGTCGTGTCCCCGACGAACGTTCCGCGCCGGTCGCGCTTGACCATGCCGCAGCGCAGCGCCAGCTCGCTCATCGACACGACGCCGCGCCGCTCGACCGCATCGACGACCGCGTCGCGCAACCCGCGATTGAGCACCAGAGCGCTCTCCCGCAGACGCGTCAGCTCGCGACGCAGCACCTCGGTGGAGATCGTGGGATCGCCCTCGTGCCGGATGAGCGCGTTTGCGCTGAGCGCGCACATCGGCTCATAGCTCTCGAGCGCCGCGACCGTCTCGCGCAGCGTGATCGGCGCCCAAGGCTCGTCAGGGCGATCGTCGGTGCGCAGGCTCCAGCGCAGCTCGGGAAGACCCTCGTCGCGACCGCGGTGCGCACGAATGCAAAAGGTTTGGCGGCGGTTGACGATCTGCCCGTCCGCCGGCTCCCGTCCGCCCTGCCCGTGGCTGGATTGCCCGGGGGCAGCGAGGGGGGCGCGCTGAAAGTCCTCCGGTACGAGCGGTCGGCCCGGTCGCCGACTTGGCTCCTGAAGGTAGAGGCGACAGACGAGCTCTGCGTTGTCGAGTGGCTCATCGGCGGATATGTGCGCGAGCAGCCGGCGATCGCCACGTGTGGCGGAGTCGCGATCCACCACCAGCAGCGACCCGAAGGCGCCCGGGCAGAGGACCAGCTCGCGGGCGCGTCCATCGCTGTCGGCGTAGGTGATGTGAGGTGACGCTGCCATGGGTGTGGAAGTTCCTTCACACACTCATCCGACATCCGCAGGCGAAACGGGACAGCAAGCTCAGTAGAACGCCACGCGACGCGTGAGGGGAAAGCCCTCGATAACGAATATGCGCGGCGATTCCGGGCGACGGAACGTACAAAACGGGCGAAGAAGAGTCACAATGTGTCTCGTGGATCCTCCCGAGGGCGCAAAGCGCGGACGCCGGTCCAAGGCGAGCGCGCCCGGGCGCGAGGGCTCGAAACGGTTGAGCTCACACGCGCAGGAAGACCCGCGCAGCCGCATGACGGCGGCGATGCTCGAGCTGGTTGGGGAGCAGGGAGCCGCGGCGACGACCGTGGCGGATGTGATCGCGCGTGCGGGTGCGTCGCGCAAGACGTTCTACGAGCACTTCGAGGACAAGCAAGCCTGCTTCTTGGCGAGCGGCGACGAGGTGGCGCGCCAGTGGATGGATCGCGCGCAAGCCGCCACGGCGAACGCGGACGACGCAGGCGAGGCGATGGAAGCGTTCGCCGGGACGCTGTTCGAGCTGGCGCTGGGGAGCCCAGCCGGGCTGCGGATGATCGCGGTGGAGCTCACCGCGGTGGGACGCCCGGGGATAGAGCGGCGCGAGCGCATCCTGCGGGAGCTCGGGCAGATACTCGGGGATGCGCTCGAGGGACTGGCGGAGCAGGACGAGAAGGTGAAGAACGGCTTTCGCCTGCCGGCGGACGATCCGACCGGCTCACTGCTGGCGAGGGCGCTCACGGGGGCGATCTTGCGCCGCCTGTATTCGCGCGCACACCGGGGGGGGCGTACTCGCAAGCTGCGCCGCTCGGAGCTTGCGCCGCTGACGACTGACGTGGCGCGCTGGATGGCGTCGTTCCGCTTCATCCCCGAGCCGGAGGTGATGGCGTTCGCAAGCGACGCGTTCGTGCCGATCGGCGGACGAGCGCCGGGAACGCTTTCGCTGGAGTCGCGGGCGAGCGAGCGCCGCGGTTTGCCACGCGGGGAGAGCGCCGTGTCGCACAGCTTCGTGGTGCACAACCAGCGCGAGCGCCTGCTCGACGCGCTCGCCAACCTCTCGGCGGCGGAGGGGTACGGCGAGGTGACGATCCCCGAGGTGGTGCACGAGGCGGCGGTGTCGGTGCAGGCGTTCTACGAGCACTTCTCCGGCAAGGACGACGCGTTTTGCGTCGCGTATGAGCTCGGGCAGCGCAAGCTGCTGGCGATCACAGAGCGCGCTTACGAATCGCACATCGACTGGCCGTCGGCGATCCGCTCGGGGTTGGGAGCGATGCTCGACTTCTACGCGTCGGAGCCTTCGTTCGCGCGGATCGGGCTCGTGGATTCGCTGACGTGCGGCGCGAAGATCGATCAGCTCTCACGGGCGGGCGACGAACGCTTAGCCGAGATCGTCAGGCCCGGGCTGCAATTCAGCCACGACGGCGTTCAGCGCGTGGAGATCATGGTGGAGGGCACCGTGACCGCGCTGCAAGACCTCTGCTACGTGTATGCGGCGAACGAGCGAGCGCGCGAGATGTCGGTGCTGCTCGACCTAGCCACCCATGTCGCGCTTGCGCCGTTCGTGGGCGTGCGGTTGGCTGAGACCGAGCAACGGGCCAGCCGAATCGCCCACCGCCCGTCCGCCTGAGGATCGCCGGGGCGGGTGCTGCTCAGCGGGCGCCATGCCCAGCAGCCACAGCATGCGACGCATATCGCCGTCGCCGATGCGGCAGCGGCTTGCTTTGACCTCGCGTATCCAGTCGAACAGCGCAAGGAAGGCGTTGGGCGTGTCGAGGTCGTTGGAGAGCGCATCTTCGAACGCCTGCACGTGCACACCCAACTCGGGCGGGCTCGGTTGGTCGGGGTGCAGGCGGCGCACCACCGAGTTGATCCGCTTGACGTGCTCCTTGGCCATGCCGAGCCCTTCCTCGAGCGAGGGCAGCAGCTCGCCGTAGCGGGTGGACAGGAGATACATCACGACAGCCTGCCTGCCGGCGGACTTCAGCGCGCGGTGCAGGTTCATGTATGAGCGTCCGCACCCACTCGGGATCTCCCACTCGACGTAGAGCTGTGCGAGCAGGTTGGGATGCTCGGCGTCCCAGCCGTGCACCCACGGCTCACTGGAGTGGGAGGCGTCGACGACCGCGACATGGCAGGCGGAGGTGGTCCAGCGGCCCATGAGCGGCTCGGAGTCCGGACGCTCCAAGCCGAGCGCGTCGAGGTCGGCGAGGGTGAGCATCTGCTGGCGCTCCAGCGAGCAGCGCTCGGGCCGCGGGGTGCGAAAGGCGCGCCTGCGCATGTCCGGGCGCCCCCAGATCAGGCGCGTGGAGAACCCGTGGGCGCCCAGCACGCGCTTGAGCATGCTCAACACCACCATCGGGCGAGCGCCGACGACATCCACCGGGTGCCAGCGCGCCTCCCGCCCGGCGTGGATGTCGATCCAACCGGTGTCCTTGGGCGAGATCAGCCGGGTGTAGGCGTCCTCGAGCTCCTCATACGCGACATCCTTCAGAACAACTCCACCTCGCACGGCAGCTCCCTCCACTCGATCACACGCCCTGACGAGAGCTCTTGCGGCGGCCGCCCCCGCTTGCAGGCCATCGTGTCAGAGCATCGCCGATGAGAGCGGGGGTGTTTCCCATTCCATGGTCAATTGTTTCCGACTCCAGAACGAGCGCGCGGAGGCGTATCGGCGGGCGTTCCGGCGAAGGGACGCCGCGAACCTGCCCCCGAAACTGTCCAGAGGATGTCCGGGGAGCCGATCCAAGAGCCTCGGCAGCACCGGCGGATGTTGATAATAAGCGTGTGCGAAACACGCGTGTCTCAAACGCGAGCTCGAGCCGGGCGAGGACGTTCGGGCAGACGCTGCGCGACACCAGGCGCCAGGCACAGGTGTCCCAGGATGACCTCGCGCAGCGCTCGGGCGTGGATCGCTCGGCGATCAGCAACTACGAGCGGGGTCGACGCGAGCCGAACCTGCGCACGATCGTCAAGCTCGCGCGGGCGCTCGACGTCGAGCCCGCTTCGCTGCTGCGCGATCTCTAGGCGGGTCGCCGCCCCGCGGCATCCGAGCCCAATAGCCCACGCGCCGAAGCCGCAGCCGAGCCCTGCAACCGGCCCGGTCCGCAAACCCCATCTGGGGTATGGTGCTTTTTCTCCGTGGTGTTTATGTCCCGGATGCCGCACAATGCCCCTATGATTACTCAACGACTCGGCGCCCAAGAGCTTCAACGCCAACTGGCTGTGTTCGGACAGACCCTCAAGGACTCCTACGAACGGGCAGGCGTTAGCAAGCGCCAACTGGCGGCGGCGGCATCGCTCGACCGCGCAGCGATCACGCGGATCGAGCAGGGCGAAAGGGCGCCCAAATTCGACAAGCTGCTGCTGCTGGCCGATGCGGCGAAGACGACGCCGGCTGCGCTGCTTGCCGGCATCGGGCCACAGGAGCCGACGCGGCGACTGCGGCTGGCTATGCAAGAGCAGCACAGCGATAAGCCATCAAGCGACGACAACGACCCGGTCAGGCGCTTTGCCGCCAACCTCAGGTGGGTGCGCGAGCGCGCCGAGCCAGGCCTGACACAGGAAGGGCTGGCGCTCGAAGCCGAGATCGATCGGTCTTCTCCGAATGGCTACGAGACAGGGCGCATGGCACCGCCGACCGTGCGGACGATCCTCAAGCTCGCGGGCGGGCTGGGAATCGGTCCGAGCCTGTTGGTCGAGGACATCGAGCGCTGCCTGAAGTCAAACGAACCCGCCTTGCAGAGCACGACCGTCCCCGACACTTGCCTACATAGGCAACGCTGAACACTGACCCAGATGCACACGGTGGGCAGACGACCCAGTCGCACCTTGGGCAAGCGGCTCAGCACTTGCCCGAGGTGCACCGTTATCCGACACACATTTACTAAGAAACGGTAATCCCTAACGAAATATCACTACCAGCGATGATGAATGACCCACAGTTGCTGCATGAACTCACACCCGACGCTTCGCCTTCAAATCCGAATTCCGCACCGCTCGCGGTGTTTTTTGAGGAACTTCGTCTCCTCTTCACCTTTGCACGCGACGTTTCCGATGCCATAAACGTCCCTACGATTTGAGCCTTCCTCATGACTGCCTATCCCTTTCTCATACCTTACTCTGGGCTTACGTACAAGCCCTCAACATTTGAACTGGTCTAACTGAACCCAGTACTCGTCAAAGTCAAGCGCACAAGGACAAGCTGTACCAAAAACGCGTTTAGCGTCTACACGAAACGCGCCTTGAGCGGCGCCGAAACGCCGCCCGAGGCGCACATCTGCTACTACAGTCCGTTACGAAACCGTTACGCCTAACGAAATGCCTTTACCGGTGATAGTGGCTTTCCCGCCGTCACTGCATGAACCCACACCAGATGCTTCGCCTTCAAATCCGAATTCCGCACCAGTCGAGATGTTTTTGAGGAACTTCGTCTCCTCTTCACCTTTACATGCCACGCTACCAATAACACACGAGTATTCCCATTCTCCGCCTATTATCATGTCCCATGTGACGCCGTTGTCTAATAACAATTCAGTTTTCCAAGGCAGTTTGAGCGCGTGCATAACCGGACTGAAACAAAAGCCCGTCACACGTTCGCACTTGATTAAGTTTTTTTCGGTTCCGTCTAAACTCGTTACTTCCGTGACTTCATCTTTGGCGCCAGGGCCTACAGTCCCCACCAACACCCTACTACACTTCACAGAACCGCTGCCGAGCGACCCGCCTTCCTTAATTAATTCAAGCGTCTCAATGTGATTAGACGCATGCGGCGTGCCGATTGGTTCATTTTTAAATAACCACTGAGTCGCCGAAGCGCTAGCCCCAGCAAAGGCACCAAACGCGATTACTGCAATGAAAGTCATCCAAATTTGGATCTTCCTCATGACTCCTGCTCCTTTCTCACGGACTGAAACCTTGGCTTAAGTACAAGCGTCGTCTACGCTGATCTAGCCGGACAGCACTCGTCAGAGACCCCGAACGTAAAAATCCAGTCACCACAAGGACCAAGTTCGAGACCCACCCGTAGCGTACCTCGGGCGGCACCAACACACCGCCCGAGGCTTGCGTTCTGCTGCTTACGGCTCGGCTACGAAACCGTTACACCTAACGAAGTGCCTTTGCCTGTGATAGTGGCTTTCCCACCATCACTACATGTACCGACACCTGATTTTTCACCTTCGAACGAGAATTCCGCGCCAGTTGAGAGGTTTTTGATGAACTTCGTTTCCTCTTCACCTTTACATGCCACGTTGCCGATGACACATAAGAATTCATATTC
>JBQCGU010000094.1:0-19548 GCA_051955355.1 Solirubrobacteraceae bacterium
TGCGCGCAGCGGTTGCCGTCGAGCTCGTCCACTCCGCCACGCTCGTCCACGACGACCTGATCGACGGCGCCGCCCTGCGACGGGGGCGCCCCACCGTGGCCGCCCAAGCCGGGCGGGCTGCGGCGATCGCCACCGGCGACCTGCTCTTCTCGCGCGCGTTCGCCGAGCTCGCGCTCAACCGCGATCCCGAGCAGCTGTGCGCGCTCTCCAACGCCAGCTCCGCCCTTGCCGCCGGCGAGCTGCTCCAGCACGAGGATCTGTTCGCGCCCGACATCGGCGTCGAGCGCTATCTCGAGCGCTGTCGTCTGAAGACGGCTGCTCTGTTCGAGGCCGCCTGTCGCCTCGGCGCGCTCGTCGCGCTCGAGGGCAGCGCCGCGCTCGCAGACTCGCTCGGGCGCTTCGCGCGGCGGATCGGCCTGGCTTTCCAGCTGCTCGACGACGTGCTCGACGTGTCCGGCCCGGTCGAGCGAACCGGCAAGGCGCGAGGCACCGATCTGCTGGACGGCACCGTCACCCTGCCGCTGATCCTCGCCCGTGAGCGCGATCCTCAGCTCGCCGAGGTCGACCTGGCGTCGCTGGCAGGACCTCAGGAGGCCGAGGCGCTGTGCGACAGGATCGCCGCCACCGGCGCGCTCGACCAAGCGCGCGAGCATGCGCTGACGATGGTTGCCGACGCCAAGGCCGAGCTGCCGGCGGCGCTGCCCGACGGGCGCGCCGCGCTGCTCGACCTGGTTGCCGACGCGGTGGTCGAGCGCTACTGCTGAAAGTCCGCCGGGCCGAGCAGGTCGAGATCCAACGCGCGCACGAACAGCTCGATCTCCTCGCTCATGTTCGCGTGCACCATGCGCGTGTAGTCGCCCAACAGCGCCGCCGACGCGCGGTCGAGCTCGTCGTCGAGCTGCTCCACCATGGTTCGCCCGAACACCCCCTCGCGCGTCTGCTCGCACTCCGGGCAGCGCAGCACGATCTGCCAGTGCTCTGGCGAGTGCTCCATCCAGTCGAGCGGATGCACATGCGTGCTGCCGCAGCTCGTGCAGATGTGAAGCGCCTCACGGGTTGCGCCTGCGGCTGTCGCCGGCGGGGGAGTGGGGTATCCGTTGGGCTCGCGCATCGTCTCTCACCGACTTCATCGACTGCTCGGTCGCGCCGCTTTAGCCCTGCACGCCCGCCGGGAGCTCGCGGCGGCGGTGATAGCTTCATTGCGGATGGCCACCGCGATCAGAACCATCGGACACGACGACCGTCTGAGCGTCATCGAGCATCTCGACGAGCTGCGCGCGAGGCTGATCGTCAGCGCGCTCGCGCTCGCGCTCGCCTTCGGGATCTGCCTGTGGCAGAACCACAGGCTGCTGCACTTCATCAACAAGCCGCTCGTGCGTCAAACCAGCCATCAGGTGCGCGCCGGGGAAGGACCCGGTGGGCAGACATGGTTGGCGCAGCAGGCAACCCGCCGGCTTGCGCTCGACACGGCGCGAATCGCCGGGGCGCTCAGCGCACCGGGCAGCGGTCTGTCGGCGGGTGCCCGCGCCCAGCTCGCAGCCGAGCTGCCACGGCTGCGCGCGGATGTGTCCAAGCTTCCCGTCGCTCCCACCGGGAGCAACCCCACGACGCTCGGCGTGGCAGAGCCGTTCACGACGACGCTCACCGTCGCCCTCTACTTCGCGCTCGTGCTCGCCCTCCCCGTGATCCTGTTCGAGCTGTATGGGTTCGTAGTGCCGGCGCTCGAGCCCACCGAGCGCCGCATCGTGCGCCCGCTGCTGCTCGCCATCCCGCTGCTCTTCGTTGCAGGCGTGGCGTTCGGATACGTGGTTGTGCTGCCTGCCGCCGTGCGCTTCCTGCAGAACTTCAACAGCAGTCAGTTCAACGTGCTCGTGCAGGCTTCGCAGTACTACAAGTTCGCCGCCACCACGCTGCTCGCCATGGGCGTCTGCTTCCAAGCACCCGTCGCGATCGTCGGCGCCGTGCGCGCCGGGCTGGTCACCCCGCGCCAGCTGCGGCGCAGCCGCCGCTACGCGCTGCTCGCCTGCGCGGCGGTGGCGGCGTTCCTGCCCGGGGACTTCTTCACGCTGATCCTCGAGACCGTGCCGTTGTACGTGCTCTACGAGGCGAGTATCCTGGTTGCATCAGTCGTTGCGCGACGCGACGCGGCACACGCCGCGGGTTGGGGGGATCCTCCGGTCGCCGACGCGGCTGACACCGCCAACGACCCAGTGCAAGACAAGATCAACCACACCGACCCGGATTTGACCTGATGCTGTTCGATTTGCGTTCCCGCGGCAGACGCCGCACCGTGCAAGCCGTCTACGTCGGGCTTGCGCTGCTCTTCCTGGTCGGCTTCCTCGGCTTCGGGGTGGGCGGGGGGTTCGGTGGAAGCGGGATCCTCGAAAACGTGTTCGGCAACGGAGAAGGCAAATCCGCCGGCTTCTCGGGTCAGATCAGCGCGGCAGAAAAGCGCATCCGCAAGAACCCGAACGACGCCGAAGCGTGGGCCAAGCTGGCTGACGGAAGGCTGCACGAAGCGGGCGCCTCGAGCGAATACTTCGACGAATCGACCGAACGCTATACGCCCGCCGGCAAGGCGCTGCTCGTCAAGGTGGCGAGCGCTTGGAGCCACTACATGGAATTGAAACCCTCCAAGCCGAACCTGACGGTCGCTCAGGAGATGCTCCGTGTGTACAGCGAACAGGGCCTCAACCAACCCGCCGAAAACGTCAAGGTGCTCCAACAGGTGGTGATCCCGAACAAGCCGCCCAGCGCCTCCTGGTATGGCGATCTCGCGGTGTTCGCCTACCAAGCCAACAATCCGCACCTCGGCGACCTTGCCTCCCAGAAGACGCTCGACCTGACCCCTGCCAAACAGCGCTCGACGGTCAAGCAGGAACTCGCAAGGGTCAAGGCCAACCCGAGCGGCAATCCTGCGAACGAAAAGTACACGAGCACCGTGAACGGCAAGAAGTACAACTTCTCCACCAAGAACGGCAAGAACTTCACCGGGATGCCGGCGCCGACGTCCACCACCAAGACGTCCACCACCAAGAAATAACGGACCGCACGGTGCGCCGATGGCCGTCGAGGAGGACATCCCCCCCTACACGGCGCGCCTGCTGATCGACTGCGCCGACCGCCCCGGCATCGTCGCCTCCGTCTCGGGCTTCCTGTATGAGCTCGGGGCGAACATCGTCTCCTCGCACCAGTACTCCTCCGACTCCACCGGCGGGCGCTTCTACCTGCGCACCGAGTTCATCCTCGCCGAGCTCCTCGAAGAAGCGGCGCGCGAGCGCTTCGAGCAGAGCTTCGCCGAGCGGGTTGCAACGCCGTTTGAGATGGAGTGGAAGATCCGCTATTGGGGCGAGCGCCAGCGCATGGCGATCTTCGTGTCGCGCTACGACCACTGCCTGATGGATCTGCTCTGGCGCCACGGGCGCGGTGAGCTCGACGCGGAGATCGCGTGCGTCATCTCCAACCACCCCGATCTCGAGCGCGAGGCGCAGGGGGCGGGGGTCCCCTACCACCACGTGCCGGTATCGCGCGATGGAAAGCCTGCCGCCGAGCAGCGGATGCTCGATCTGCTGAACGGCAAGGTCGACTTGGTGGTGCTCGCCCGCTACATGCAGATCCTCTCGGGCGACTTCCTCGATCGGCTCGGCGTGCCGGTCATCAACATCCATCACTCGTTCCTGCCCGCCTTCGCCGGCGCGGAGCCCTATCGCCGCGCGCGCGAGCATGGCGTCAAGCTGATCGGCGCCACCGCCCACTACGTGATCGCGGAGCTCGACGCAGGGCCGATCATCGACCAGGATGTGGCGCGCGTCGACCACCGCGACAGCGTGCACGACCTCGAACGGATCGGGCGCGACATCGAGCGGGTGGTGCTCTCGCGGGCGGTAGCCCTGCATCTCGACGATCGCGTGATAGCCGATGCGGGGCGGACGATCGTGTTCTGAGGGGATCGCTCGGGGGCTGGACCCGTCGGGGCCTTCAGGGGCGGCCCTCCAGGCCCGGTCGGGCTGGGCTAGAATCGTGCGCACACCGCCCTCCAGGGCGGCGCCCCTCGCGGGCCGTTAGCTCAATTGGCAGAGCAGGGGCCTCTTAAGCCCAAGGTTGTAGGTTCGATTCCTACACGGCCCATCGTGACGTCGCTAGTCCGCCTGGTTGCTGTCGGAACTTCTTACAGCTTGGGCTAACCGACTTGGCGGGACGTGGCTCCGTTAGTGGCTTGATCTTCTGTGTCTTCGAGGAGCTTCTCGAAGCGCGCGGGTGAGCCCTCAAGCAGCGCCAAAGCCACTGCGCCGAGCACGGAGGTCTTGCCTGTGAGCCTGGGTGCGGCACCAGAAGTCTCAAGGGATTCGATGGCAGGCGTAACCTCGCCTGCCTTGATGCTGTCGTTTAGGGCGCGGGTGACCATTGGATACGCTTGGGCGCCGATCTTGCCGCCAATGATTACGAGCTTGGGGTTGAGCGTGTCGATGAGTGGGGCTAGAACTCGGCCCAGGCAACGTGCAGCGACGTCGAGGCCGTGCCACGTGCGGTACTCGGCGCTGTCCTTGCTGCTCTGGTCGGTCTTGGCGCGAGCGAGTGCCAGCAGTTGCTCTGTGCTGAGCTGGTCGTCTCTTACGTAGTCGCGGAGCGCAGCCAGCGAGGCAACGGTTTGGAGACACCCGTGTCGATGGCAATGCGGACAAGGGCCACGGAGCTCAAACCACTCTCTGAGGCAATCATCCTCCTTGTCCGGCTTGGTCCGGACGATCGCGTGGCCTATTTCGCCAGCGATGCCGTCGGCGCCGCGGACGATTTCGTGCTGAATGATGAGGGCGGCTGCAACGCCACCTTCGCTCCACTTCACGTAGAGGACATCTCCAGGGTCTTGCGCCATGCCCCAAAGGGCCTCCGCTATTGCGGACGAATTCGCATCCCGATCGATCGTGTAGTGCGTACTCCAGCCCAGTCGCTGTTGGAGCTGGCGGATCGCGCTTAGGAACTGCCAGTCGCCGCCAATTCCCCAGGAGCGCTTGAGCTTGCCGGTGTCGCGGTCGACCGGTCCAGCAATGCTTATCGCCACTCCGACTACGGGAGTCGCCTCGTTGATAACTTCTCGAGCCTCTTTGACGAGATCAGTAAGCGACGTGGCCATCCAGGTGATTGACCGATCTGCTTCATCGCCAAACGACACTCGGTGTTCGTTGGGCTCTTGCCGGAGGAGCTGCCCATGCAGATCAGATACCGCGAGCCTGACTTGGCCGAAGCCGATGTCGATGCCACAGGCGAGCCCCAACCGTGGGTTCAAGGCCAGCCCACTGGTCTCAACGAGCAGCTTGCGCTGACGGAAGCTCTTCGCTAGCGTGGATATGGACGGGCGGGACAGCCCGGTTAGGGACGCCGCGTCAGCCTGGCTGAGGCCCTCGAATTCCGCGTCGAGCCAGCCGTCGGCGTTCATGAGCCCATGGAGGTGGATGGCTCTTAGGAGCCTTACGTCGCTTCCCTCACGCGCGGAGGGAAGACCGAAGCTACGCACCGTCGGTACGGGCATTGGAAGCTCCTCGTGTTGCGTCGTTGGGTTTGATTCGGCGCGCGCCCTCCGTAGCCATACGAGATCAACTCTAGCTCGAACAGAGGTCCAATACGCCGCGTACAAGGCGCCGTTCGGGAAGAGTCAGTTCCCAACATAACCCTAAACCGACTCACCGGGATCAGCATTTGACATTCGATCAGAAGCCGATATAGTGCCGGACGCAGTGTGCCAGATGCCGAGTTTGGTTCGCAAACCCCACTTAGGAGGCGGAACATGGCTAGGACTGGTGACCGGAGGGCCTGGAGTCGACTGGTACAGGGCATGCCAGATCGACGCCAACGGACACCGATTCCGCTTGTGGCTACGCGCGCCGGACAGCACATACTGGTGCATTGTCTAGACGCATTTGTCTCCAGACACCGACAGGCAGTATGCCTCCATTCGCTCGGGCGACTTGGCAAGCCGACAAGTCTAGGCAAGCGATGGCTCTAGCTATATCCAATTCAGGAGATCAGATGACTGCAATATCGCTCTATCGAAATTCGTTAGGCAGTTTGCCGGTAAGGGCCCTACAGCTCTGCATCGCAGCTATTGTCGCCGTCGCACTGATGATGAGCCTGTCTGCACCCAACGCGCATGCCATTTCAGTTCAGTTCCACTGGTATGGAGCACAGGTGCTGCTGAATCGTGGCGAGACGAATGACGTTGCCCTCGGGGCAGGTGGTGTCGGCCTGGTAGCTTCGCGCATACCCTATCCTTGGGTCAGGGCTGCCGCCTTCGGTCTTTCGGCCTACGGTCTGTATGCCAACTGGGTGTTCAACAGGAATCGCTGTGTTTACTTTGGTGTCCGGTGGTTGGGTCCGCTTTACGAAATAGGCTCCTACGCGGGCGGATATTGCCGATAGTGTCGATGAGGCGTATCGTTAGCCTTACTACCACTTGCGTGGCAGTACTGACTGCTATTGCCGCGGTGGCCGTACACAGTTGGACGCTAATAGCGATCGGGCTGGCTCTCTCGCTAATAGAGAATATTGGCCAGCGTTTGTTCCAAAGCTAGCCCAGTGTAACTCGAGCACCGGAGTATGGTGCTCGAGTTACACTCGCAGGGCTACGGCGTGGCCCGAAGTTAAAGGAGCTGCCGATGGTGGCCGTGGCGAGCTGCCAGGTAGACAGCTATGAGGTGGCCGCCGTGGACGTACGGTCGAGATATACGAGCGAGCTGCGGCCCGCGTCGCCCCACACGATCTGCTCACGTCCCGGCCCCACGCCGATCATCGCCACCGGGGTGCCGCTGCTCTCCTCGATGAACTGAAGGTACTCGCGGGCAGCCTGCGGCAGATCGGAGAGCGTGCGGCACTCGCCGAGGTCCTCCTTCCAGCCGGACAGCTCGGTGAGCTTGGCTGTGGCGTGGTGCAACACCGTCTGGTGGTAGGGGAAGTCCTCGAACTCGGCTTCCTCGAGGCCCTGGTAGCCCGTGCACACCTGGATGCGGTCGAAACCTGAGAGCACGTCGAGCTTGGTGAGGACGAGTGCTGTCAGCGTGTTCAGGCGGGCGGCGTAGCGCAGCGCGACGATGTCCAACCAACCGGTGCGACGTGGGCGGCCGGTGGTGGTGCCGAACTCCCCGCCACGCTCGCGGATCAGATCGCCCATCTCGTCGTGCAGCTCGCTCGGAAACGGGCCTGCGCCGACACGTGTGGTGTACGCCTTGGAGATGCCCCACACCTCGTCGATGTCCTTCGGACCGACGCCGGCTCCTACGCACGCGGCGCCTGAGAGCGGGTTGGAGGAGGTGACGAACGGATACGTGCCGTGGTCGATGTCGAGCATCGCGCCCTGCGCGCCCTCGAAGATCACCTTCTTGCCGTCGTCGAGCAGCTCCCACATCAGCTTCGCCGTGTCGGCGATGTGCTGCTCCAGGCGATGGCCGAACGTCAGGTATTCCTCGGTCATCGCGCGCAGGTCGAGCGCCGGGTCCTTCTCGTACGGTCTCAGCGACAGCCGCTTGGGCTCCATCGCCGCGACGATCTTCTTCTTGAGGATCTTCTCGTCGAGCAAATCCTGCACGCGGATGCCCAGGCGGGCAGCCTTGTCGGCGTAGCAGGGGCCGATCCCGCGCCTGGTGGTGCCGATCTGCAGCTTGCCGAGCTTCGCCTCGCCCGCCGAGTCGAGCAGCAGGTGGTAGGGCATGATCAGGTGGGCGTTTGCCGAGATGCGCAACCCGCTCACGTCGATCCGTCGCGCGCGCAACCCGTCGAGCTCGTCGATCAGCACCTTCGGGTCGATCACCACGCCGTTGCCGATCACGCACGTCTTCCCTGGATAGAGGATGCCCGAGGGGATCAGGTGGAACTTCCACTCCTCGCCTTCGCGGACGATCGTGTGGCCGGCGTTGTTGCCGCCCTGGAAGCGCACCACCGCATCGCCATGCTCGGCGAGCAGGTCTGTGATCTTGCCCTTGCCCTCATCGCCCCACTGGGCGCCGACTATCGCTATTCCTGGCATGAGGTATGGAGTCTAGGGAGAAGCGCAGTCACGCCGAGTGCGCAGCAGCCGATCCGATCCCCCAGGAAGGTGCCGGAGGCGGCGCGTCCTCCGCCGCGGTCGGGGACGTCGGCGTGGGGGTGGGGTGCTGGTGGCGCTCGTCACGACCGTAGAGAGGGATCAGGTCGCCGCAGATGTGCACCAGGCGCGACACCGTCCGCGCCCCCAAGCGCTCGGCGAGCTCTTCGGGCATCAGGTTCGTCGTCGCGATGATCGCCTTCTCCGCCTCATAGCGGGCGTTGACGATCGAGTAGAGCTGCTCCAGCACCCAGTCGGTGCGGTTCTCCGCGCCGAGGTCGTCGATGTGCAGCAAATCGACAGCCGTGAGGCGGTCGATCAAGTCGAGCTTGCCGTCCGGGGAGTCGATTGCCTCGCGCAGCACGTTGAGCAGGCGCGGCAGCGAGTAGATCGCCACCGATCGCCCCGCGTCGAGCGCCGTCTTGGATACGAGCATCGCGAGTGTCGTCTTGCCCGTGCCCACATCCCCTTGGAACCAGACACCCTTGCCGGTGTCCAGGTTGGCGTCGATCCTGCGCACGTAGCGCCTCACCATGTCCACCTGCGCCGGCGCGCGTTGGGCGATCAGCGTGATCGGCGCGCGGTCGAACGAGACGCCCTGATAGCGGCGCGGGATGCGGCCTTCCAGGCTCCTCACCCGAGCCGCCGCGATGCGCTTGGACCGGCAGTGGCAGTCCGAGGCGGTGTTGGTGTCCTCGTCGACGACGAACCCGCTCCCGTCGCACGCACCCAGCGGACACGCGTCAGGGTTGCGTGGGCCGGTCAGCGGGAGCAGATCGGCGCTCATGCCGCGTAGCGGTTCTCGCCCGCGTAGTTCATGAACTTCGGATATTCCTTCTGGAAGGTGAGCGTCACCTTGCCCACCGCTCCGTTTCGGTGCTTGGCGATGATCAAATCGGCCTCTCCGAGGCGTTCGGAGTCCTCGTTGTAGTACTCGTCGCGGTAGATGAACATCACCAGATCGGAGTCCTGCTCCAGGTTCCCCGACTCGCGCAGATCCGACAGCTGAGGGCGCTTGTCGGGGCGCTGCTCGACCGCGCGCGAGAGCTGCGACAAAGCGATCACCGGCACGCCCAGCTCGCGCGCCAGGATCTTCAGCCCTCGGCTCAGCTCACCGACGGCGGTTACGCGCGAGTCATAACGGCTGTCGGTGCGCATCAGCTGCAGGTAGTCGATGATTATCAAGCCCAAGCCGTTCGGGCACTGGTTGTGCAGGCGGCGCGCCTTCGCTCTGATCTCCAGCATCCCCACGTCGCTGGAGTCGTCCACCCACAGCGGCGCCGCCGCCAGGCGCTGGGAGGCTCCGAGGATCTTCGGCCAGCGCTCCTCCTTGACGCGCCCCTTGCGCAGCTCCTCGCCCTTGATTCGCGCTTGAGACGCCACGAAGCGCTGCGCGAGCTCCGCCTCTGCCATCTCCAGCGAGAACAACGCCACCGGGCGTCCGTGCTGCACGGCGGCGTTCTCGGCGATGTTGCACACGAGCGCGCTCTTGCCCATCGCCGGGCGCGCAGCGATGATTATCAGGTTGCCCGCCTGGAAGCCGCCCGTGATCTCGTCGAGATCCTTGAACCCCGACGGGGTGCCCGTCAACGCGGTGCCTTCGATCGACAGGCGGTGCAGCTTGTCGAGCTCCTCGTGCAGCACCTCCTCGATCGAGCGGAAGTCCTGCTGGCGGTCGTCGCGCGCCACCTCGAGCATCGTCTTCTCCGCCTGCTCCACGAGCTCACGCGGCGGGGCCTTGCGCTCGAGCACCCCCGACTGGACTTCGTATGACGCCGCCAGCAGGCGCCGCAGGAGCGCGTTCTCGCGCACGATCTGCGCGTAGCGGCGCGCGTGGCCCGCCGCCGGCACGATGCCCGTCAGCTCGTCGATCACCGCCGGGCCGCCCGCCTGCTCGAGCTTTCCGCTCTGGCGCAACCGGTCGGTCACGGTGAGCACATCCACCGGCTCGCTTTCGTTGTACAGCGCGAGCATCGCCTCGTAGATCAACCCGTGGCGTTCGCGGTAGAAGTCGTCAGCGCGCAGCCCCTCTTCGATCACCAGCGCATACAGCGAGCGATCCGACAGCAGGATCGCGCCGAGCACCGACTGCTCGGCCTCCAGGTTGTGCGGTGGGGCGACCGGCCCGGCTGGGGCGCGTGTGCTGGAGGTGCCGTTGCTGGCAGACACTGCGCTCATCGGTCCGCCGAGTCTAGTCCGGTGTCGGCTGCCGTCACGGCTTCTTCCCCGCTATGTCCGGGTAAACGTGGAGAGCTGACGCACGAACACATGTTCGCAGGACGTACGGATCTCGAGGTGTGGCGAGGGGACTTCGAGCGGGCGCGCGGCGTCTACTTCTGCGCGACGATCATCGTCTTGATCGTGGCGGTCACACCGTCCACGATCTCCACCACCACCATGTAGGTGCCGAGATTCTTGATCGGCTCCTCCAGATGCACGTTGCGCTTATCCACACGCAACCCGCGCGCCTCGCGGATCGCATTGGCGATGTCCTGGGCGGTCACCGAACCGAACAGGCGGCCGTCCGAGCCCGCCTGCTGGTGGATCGTCAGCACCGTCCTGCCGAGCAGCTCGGCGTTGTCCTGCGCTTTGGCGACGTATTCGCGCTCGGCGCGCTCCTCCGCTTCCTGGCGCTGGCGGACGACTTCGATCGCGCCCTTGGTCGCCGGCTGGGCGAGCTTGCGCGGGATCAGGAAGTTGCGCAAGTAGCCCTTGGAGACATCCACAACCGCGCCCTTCTCACCGAGCTGGTCGACGTCCTTGAGGAGTATGGCTTCGGGCATGGTTCAGCTCCTGGTGTGCTCGCTTGTCGAACGCCGGCCTAGCGTTCGCCGCGCTCGCCGCGGTCACGCCGTGGGTGGTCGTCGCGGCCGTCGCTCACATACGGCAGGAGCGCCACCTCGCGCGCCCGCTTCACCGCGCGTGCGATCTGGCTCTGATGCCGTCGGCATGCGCCCGTGATCCGACGTGAGCGGATCTTGCCCTTCTCGGAGATGAACTTGCGCAAAGACCCGACGTCCTTGTAGTCCACCTGCTCGATCTTGTCCCGGCAGTGCTGGCAGGGCTTGCGTCGCCCGGTGCCCGTGCTGCCCTTCTTGTCTCGCCGGCGGACTGGCTTGCCCCGGCCGCGCTTTGCCACTTGAAAAAGACCTCGTTGTCGTGTTTGCCGCTAGAACGGAATGTCGTCGTCTCCGGTGGATCCGGAAACCGGCGCCGGCTGGAAGTCGCGGTTATCGACCGGGACATCGCCGCCCTGGGGAGCCCCGCCGCCGGCGAAGCCTCCGCCTGCGGAGGGATCTTCGCGCGATCCGAGGAACTGCACCGAGTCGGCAATGATATCGACTGCTTGGCGCTTCGTGCCGTCTTGTGCCTCCCACTCGCGCCACTCCAGCCGTCCGTCGATCGCCACAGGCCGTCCCTTGGAGAGGTAGCGGGCGGCGTTCTCGCCCTGTGCGCCCCACACGGTGATGTTGAAGTAGTTGGGCCTGTCCTCCCAGTCGCCGGTGTTGTTCTTGCGGCGCGTGTTGCACGCGATCCGCATGCTGCACACCGAGGTGCCGCTCGGCAGTGAGCGCAGCTCGGGGTCGGCGGTGAGGTTGCCCGTGAGGACGACGCGGTTGATGTTCGTTGCTGCCATGGCTCGCTTCCTTTCGTTCTGGCTGTCTATCTCATTGCTCGGTGTGTTCACCACGAGCCAACCGCGAGTCTAGACGGGCGACCGGGCGCGATCGCACCTGGGGCGCCGCGAAATAGGCCGCTGTTTGCGGCCTATCGCGAGGAGGCTTCTGACCGGCGCGAGCGCGGGGAGGTGCGGAACACCTCGTCCCAGTAGGGAGCGCTGATGCCGAAGCCGCGCGTGTCGTCCTGAAAGTGATGGCGCATGTGGCGCTCACGCAGAATCCGGGCGACGCGCCCGCGCGGCGTGAAGTGGTGGACGTAGTAGTGGATCATGTCGTACATCAGATAACCCGCATAGAAACCGCTCGCCACCCCCGGTGCATGGTGGGCGCCGAACACCAGGCGCAGCAAGAAGAAGATGATCGCCGCCAGCGGCACGCTCACCGCGGGAGGCATCACCAGGCGCAGCGGGTCGTTCGGGTGCTCGTGGTGGACGCCGTGGATGATCCAGTGCATGCGTGCGCCGATTCCCTGCTCGGGCTCGAAGTGGAACACGATCCTGTGCAGCCAGTACTCGAACAGCGTCCACAGCGCGTAACCGATCGCCACCAGCGCGACGGTGAGGCCGACGCTGCGCATCGAAAGCTGCCACGCCGCCATCGCGGCGATCGCCGGCACGAAGATCAGGATCGGGACGACCGGGTGAACGCGCGAGAATGCATCCAGCAGGCGCGACTCGAACATCGGCGGAGACGCCTTCAACACATCCGTCCTGCGCACGCCGCCCTCTCGCAACTCGATGTCGCTCACTTGCTCGCCGCTCGACACGTTTTCGAGTCTAATACGCAGCGCTTTGTCCGTGAATGCTCGGGCGAGGACTTGCCATCGCAGGGGAGGCGACTGCGCGGACTGGTAGCTCGGCCCGGTCGCCTCGCGAAGACAGGCGGGCGGACGGGCGGCGAACCGAAGATCTACGCCGCAGCCTGCGGCTCGGCGTCCTGCGCCTCGCCCACCGGCTCCGAGGAGAAGCCGCGCTGAGCGCGCAGGTCGGGCGCCTCGGGCGTGCCCGGGGCAAGCTTGTTGATGCGGAAGCGCACCACGCCGTCGGTGATCCGCAGGGTGCGATTCAGCTCGACGATCAGATCTGCGCTGCCCGTGTGGAACTGGAGCAGGTGGTACTCGGCGCTCGCCTTGTGCTTGATCGGATAAGCAAGCGGACGCTCGCCCCACTCGTCGTGACGGACGAGCTCGCCCTGCGCGGCGATCGCATCGCGCGTGCTCGACACGATCTTGGCGCGCACGCCGTCCTCCGCCTGCGGGTCGAGCAGGAGGACGAGGTCGTATGTGATGGCGGGCAGCGTCATAGAAGGCGCCCTTGGGCGCGGCGGCGCATGATAACAGCGTCAGCTCGCCGTGCGCTTGGCGCGGATGTCCGCCAGCTGCTCGTCGATCCAGTCGCCCGGATCGCGCGAGGTGACGATCTCGACCAAGCCATCCGCGCGGCGACGGCGCTCCTTGGGCGCCATGTCCAGCGCGGCGTGGATCGAGTCAGCCAGCTCCTGAATGTCGAACGGGTTCACCGAGAGCGCGTACTCGCCGAGCTCCTCGTGTGCGCCCGTGTTCTCGGAGAGGATCGAAACGCCGTGGCGCTGGTTGACGATCGGTCCCTCCTTGGCCACCAGGTTCATGCCGTCGAACATCGCGTTGACGAGCAGCACGTCGTAGTGCTTGTACGCCGCCATCGCCTCCTCGAGGTCGTCGCGCAGCTTCAGTTGGATCGGAATCCAGTGGGGCGTGCCGTGGGGGTGGTTGACGACCGCCACGAGCGCCTCGATCCGCTCCAGGTACTCGGCGTACTCGGGCACGTCCGTTCGCGAGGGCATCAGCTGTGCGACGAACGTCACGCGCTCGCGGAACTCCGGGTGCTGGTCGAGGAACAGGTCGAACGCCGAGAAGCCGCGCAGCACGTTCTTGCTCAGATCCGCCCGGTCGACGCGCAGGATCAAAAAGTCGCGCCTGCGCCGCAGCAGCTCGCGCTCGAGCTCCGCCACGCGGGGTCCGCTCGCCACCTGGCGGGTGGCGCGGTGGTCGATCGGCAGCGGGTACGCGCGCACCCACACCTCGCGATCCTTGAAGTGCACAACCCCGCGCTCGAAATCGACGTCGAGGTCCATCAGGTCGCGGCAGCACTGCAGGAAGTTGCGCCTGTATGAGCGTGTGTGGAAGCCGATGATGTCGTTTGCGAGCAGCCCGCAGAAGATCTCTTCGCGGATCCGCGACGGCAGCACGCGCCAGGCGTCCGACTGCGTCCACGGGATGTGGATGACGTGGTGCAAGAACGCGTCCGGTCGTGCACGCCTGACCAGCTCGGGCAGCGTGTACAGGTGGTAGTCGTGCACCATCACCATCGGCTCCTGCAAGCCGTCGATCTCCTCGATCACCGCCCGTGCGAGGTCCTCGTTGACGGCGTTGTAGCCGAACTCGAACGCCTCGATCTCCTCGCGGCGGATGTCCGGGGCGTTGGACAGGTCCCACAGGTAGTGCTGGATGAACCACAGCATCGGGTTGGCGAACACGTTGTAGAAGCGGTCATACGCTTCCCCGTCGCTCACCACCAGGCGCACCTGGTACTCGCCACCCGCCGGAGAGCGCACCGGGAACGAGCCGCCGCCGTTGGCGAGCGCCACCTCGGCGTCGTGCTCGTTCATCGCCGACGCTATCCACACGGCGTCGCGGTGCGACGCCAGCCCGGTGAGCGCTGTCACCAGGCCGCCCGACCCGCGCTGCACCTCCCCTTCCGGGCCGAACGTCACCGGGCCGCGGTTGCTCACCAGCACGAGCGGCGAGCGCTGTGCTGGCGCCTGGCTCACGAAGACCGCTCGGCGAGCTGGTTGAAGATGCGCAGGTAGTCGCGCAGGTAGCGCGGGGTCAGGAAGTGGGAGCGCACGTGCTCCTTGCCGCGCAGTCCGAGCGTGCGCCCGAGCGCCGGGTCGCGCAGCAGCTCCATGGAGCGCTGTGCGCACTGCTCGACGCTTGACACGAGAAAGCCCGTCACCCCGTCCTCCACCTGCAGGGGGATGCCGCCCACGTCCCCGCCGATGAACGGCTTGCCCTTCCAGATCGCCTCCGACACAGTGAGCCCGAAGCCCTCGCGCGTTGACTTCTGGATGACGACGTCCGAGTGCGATTGGAACGCGTTGACCTCGATCGCGCCGACGTTGTTGAAGTTGTTGAGGATGTGCACATCCGGGTCGCCGTCGGCGTGTGCGATCGTCGCGTTGAAGTAGTCCCAACCCTCCGGGTCGTCGCTCGCCATCGACCCCACGAGCGCGAGCTGCACTTCGGGAAGCTCCTGCTTGACCAGGCGGTAGGCGTCGATCACGCCGAGCGGGTCCTTCCAAGGGTCAAAGCGCGACACCTGGCAGATCAGCGGGCGGTTGACGTCGATCCCGAACTGGTCGCACACGTACGCGGCGTCCTCGGGCGAGAGCGCCATGTTCTTCGGCATCAGCGGGTCGATCGCCGGCGGCACGACGTTGACGTTGCCGTTCATCCCACTCGGCACGTACCCCGCCGTGTGGAACAGCGTCTCCGGGTAGTCCTCGATGTAGGGCAGCAGCTGCTCGAGCGTCTGGGGGTTGGGCGTGGAGAGGTCGATGTGGCAGCGCCACACCCACCCTTTCGCCTTCTCGGGAACCAGGTGGTCGAGGCCGGCGGGCTGGGGGTCGTGGACCAGGCACACGTCCCATCCGCCCGCGAGCTCGCGCGCGTTCATCTCGTTGTAGGAGCGCCACGTCTTCCACTGCTCCTCGTCGAGATCCTGCGGTGCGCCCTGCAGCGCGTTGTGCATCAGCTTGGTTGCGTTGAAGAACTCCTCGCGCCCGTAAATCACCTGCCACTCGCAATCCAACCCCACGTCGCGCATCAGCGGGACGAGCGTGTACAGGATCTCCGACACGCCGCCCCCGAACGCCGTCGCGGACACATGCACCACACGCTGCCCCTTCAGCGGCTCGGCGAGCTGGCGGATCTCCTCGATCAGCTCGCGTCCGCAGATGTGCGTGTAGTCGGCGAGTGACTTATGTCCTACTGCTACGGGCTGGAGCACGGGCGGACGATACATTGCCGCCGCTCGGAAGGAGAGCTTCGCTCAGAGCGGCGAGTAATGGACACGACCCGCGCTTGCGCGGGCACGGAAGGCCGCCGTCCGGACTATGGTCTGTGGGGATGTTCGACGGACGCATCTACCGTGCGGCCTTCCTACCCCTGCTCTTCGTCCTCGTAATCGTCGGCTTTTCGTTGAGCGGACGCCCTGGGCGGCTGAGCTCAACCCTCGCACCCGATGCGTTCGACGGTGCGCGTGCCTTCTCGACGCTGAACGCGCTCTCCGCTGGCTTTCCCGATCGTCAGCCCGGCAGCTCGGGCGATCGGCGGTTGGCGCGCTACGTGGCGCAGGCGATATCCACCGCCGGCGGCTCCTCTCAGCGCGGCTTCCAGGTGAGCCTGCACAGTGTCCGCGCCCACACCGTCGCCGGCGAGCGCACGCTCACCACCGTGGTGGCGCAGCGGCCCGGGTCCACCGGGCAGAGCCCGATCGCGATCGTCGCCCATCGCGACGCCGCTCGTCGCGGCTCCGCCGCCGAGCTGTCTGGCACCGCGGCGCTGATCGAGCTCGCGCGCGTGTTCGCCCACAGCGAGACCCAGCGCACGATCGTGCTCGTCTCCACGAGCGGTGGCAGCGGCGGCGACGCGGGAGCCGCGTGGTTTGCCCACTATTCGCAGCGCCCGATCGACGCCGCCATCGTGCTCGGCGATCTCGCCGGCGCAAGGGCTCAGAAGCCGTTCGTCTCAGGGTTCTCCGCCGATTCCCGACTCGCGCCGGAGCAGCTCCTTCGCACGCTCGATGCATCCATCTCCCAGGAGGTGGGAGTCACCCCGGGCGAACCGGGGTTGGGCGTGCAGCTCGCTCACCTCGCCTTTCCGCTCGTGCTCGGCGAGCAGACGCCGCTCGAGCGCGCCGGCATCCCTGCTGCGCTCATCCAGGTCAGCGGCGAACATGGCCCGGCTGCCGGCGAGGCGGTGTCCGAATCGCGCCTGCAGGGCTTCGGGCGGGCCGTGCTGAGCACCGTTTACGCGCTCGACGAAAGCCCCGACCTGGAATCGCCGAGCGGCGCGCGCTTGACGCTCGGACGCAAGCTGATGCCCGGCTGGGCCGTGCGGCTGCTCGTCTTTGCGCTCCTGCTGCCGGTGCTGGTGGCGTGCATCGATGCGCTTGCCCGGCTTCGTCGCCGTCGCCAACCGTTTGGAGCCCTCCTCATATGGACCGTCAGCTGCGGCGTCCCGCTCTTCGCCGCCGCCCTGTTCGCGATGCTCCTCGGCCGCCTGGGCATCGTGGCGGCGCCAGCCGGGCAGCCGCCCGCGCAGGCACTCGCCTCGATCGGCTCCGCGCCCGCCGCGACGCTCGCCAGCGTCTTGGTGCTCGTGCTCGCCCTGCTTTCCTGGCCTGCGCTCGTGCGCCGCCTGGGCCTGCCCTTGCGGCCCGCTCCGGACGCCGGCGCGGTCGCCGTGATGCTCGTCCTGGTTGTCGTCTGCCTGATCGTGTGGCTGCTCAACCCGTTTGCCTGCCTGCTGCTCCTCACCGCCGCCCACGCCTGCTTGCTTGCCTGCTCCCCCGCCGGCCAGCGTCGGGCGGTGAGGGCGCTGGCTGTCGTGCTCGCCCTGGTGCCGCTCGCTGCGCTGCTCGTCGTCTACGCCACCGATCTGGGGCTCGGCCCGGGGGGTCTCGCCGAGAGCGCCGTCCTGCTGCTCGCCGGCGGCCAAATCAACCTGCTCGCCGCACTGCTCTGGAGCCTTGCGCTCGGGTGCCTGCTCACGGTGCTCTTGCTAGGCCGCGATCAGGCGCCGCGCGTCGAGAGCACCGACGAACCCGACCGGATTCTCACACGGGGGCCGCTGAGCTACGCCGGTCCAGGCTCGCTCGGGGGCACCGAGTCGGCTTTGCGCCGTTGAGCATCCGCCCGCCCCGGGCGACAGCGCTCAGGCGCGTCCGCGGAGATGCTCGAAGCCGTGCATGTCCTGGCGCTCGCCCTTGTAGCGCAGCACCAGCCCCTGCGGTCCCTCCACCACACGCCCCACCCAGGTGAGATCGCGGCCGCTCACCTGCTTGAACGCGTTGTTGACACGGTCCATTCGCTTGCGCGGCACGCACACGCACAGCTCGTAGTCTTCCCCCGCCGTCGCCGCTGCCTCCCACTCGGGCACTCCCAGTTGGGCTGCCGTATGGGCGGTGGCGTCATCGGTGGGCAGATGCTCCAATTCGATCCGCACACCCAGCTCGTTGGCGTCCGCCAGATGGCGGGCGTCGGTGGCGATCCCATCGGAGAGGTCGATCATCGCGTGGGCGCCAGCCTGAGCCAGTGCACGGCCCTCTCGCAGGCGTGGCACCGGTCGTCGCACCCGTCCGCCGAGCGGCCCGGTCACCGCTATCTGGTCGCCCGGCCGCGCCCCCTCGCGTGCCGTCAGGCGCTGGTCGCGCTCCGCCCATCCGACGATCGTCACGCTCGCAAGCAACGCCGGCGCGCTCACAACGTCACCGCCGGCGATCGTCGTGCGCGTCTGCTCCGCGAGCTGCTCGGCGCCGAGCATCACCTCGAGCGCCTGGCGTTCGGACACATACGGCGGCACACCCAGGGCGATGTACGCCTCTCCCGTTTGAGCTCCCATCGCCGCGATGTCCGACAGCCCGCCCGCCAGTGCCCGCCAGCCGATGTCTTGAAAGCTCAGCTCGGGGTCATCCAGGCGGAAATGCACGCCCTCCACCACCATATCCACCGTCGTGACGCACAGCTTCAGCGATTTGACCACCGAAGCGTCGTCGCCGACGCCGCGCACGATGAGCTCGCCGCGCATCTCGAGCGCGGATCTAATCGACTCGATCAGCGACAGCTCGGGAATGTTGCGGATCCTAACGGTGTCGGTAGACGATCCGCGCGCGATCGAGGTCGTACGGGGAGAGCTCGCAGCGAACCCGATCGCCGGGCAGGATGCGAATCCTGAAGCGGCGCATCTTGCCTGCGACGTGTGCAAGCACCATGTGGTCGTTGTCGAGTTTCACCCTGAACATCGCGTTCGGCAGCGCCTCAACCACTTCGCCCTCGAATTCGACCTTGTCTTCCTTTGCCACTGATTGCTTCCCATCCGGGCACCCGCTTTTCGGCGAAGCCCTGAGCTTTTGGTTTGGTTTGCCCGGCCACGGTACCAGCCGCGTGTGCATCAATGCCCGGGCGGCGCCACTCCTCCAGCGGCAGGTCCGTGCGGGCCGGCGCCGCCCGACGGGGGTGCAGGCGGTTCTGTGGCGGGCGCAGGCGCATGCGGTTCGGGTGGCGGCGCGTGCGACTGCGGTGTCACGTGGTGCGCGCCCGCCGGTGCTTCGCCGTGTTCGCTCGAGTGGTGTTCGGTGCTCGTCGCGCCGGAGCTTTCTTCCGCCGAGGAGCTGGTGCTCGAAGACGCTCCCGTGCTCGCAAATTTGCCGTAGAAGGGCGAGTAGGAGATTTCTTCCTTGGCTTTTTCGAACTGCGCGCACGGCTGGCTTTCGGTGACCGCCGCCATGTACGTATGCCAGATTTCCGCCGGCAGGTAACCACCCTGCTGGGGCTCTCCGTGCACGTCGGTCATCGGCACGAGGCTCTTCGGATACCCCATCCATGCCGAGGTCGAGTAGTTGGGCGTGTAGCCGTCCAGCCATGCGTCCACCAGGTTGCTGGTCGTCCCGGTCTTGGCGGCGGTGGGACAGTTGATCGCCGAGCGTATGGCGGTGCCGCTCTGGACATTCTGCTCGAGGATGTTCGTCTCCTCGGCGG
>JBQCGU010000095.1:0-38894 GCA_051955355.1 Solirubrobacteraceae bacterium
CACCACCCCCCTCCCGTGTTGGGGGCTGTCCCCCCACGCCCCCCCCGCGGCCGGGCCCCGGGGCCCCCCGACCGGGGCATGCACCGGTCGGGACCATCCCGCATGCGGGATGGTCGTCCAAACTCGGGTGAGGACTCTCTAGCCGACCTCTGCCGGTTCGTCCTTGCCCTGCAGGCGCTCGCGCCCGCGCTGGACGGCGGCGATGAACTTCGAGAGGTTGACCTCGAGCGTGTTGAGGATCTCATCGGCGTAGTCCTCGGCGCCCAGGCGGATCTCGCGCTCGCGTGCGCGGGCGTCCTCGATGATGTCCTCGGCGGCGCGTTCTGCCTGCTTGGTGACCTCCTCTTCGCCGACGAGACGATCCTGGCGCTCACGCGCCTCCTTGACGATCCGCTCGGCCTCGCGCTTGGCCTCGGCGAGCATCTCCTGGCGCTCCTTGACGATCCAGCGCGCCTGCTTGATCTCCTCGGGGATCGTGGCGCGCATCTGGTCGAGGATGTCGTAGATCTCCTCCTTGTCCACGCGCACCTGATCGGTGAGCGGGACGGGCTTGGCGTTGTGCACCAGGTCGTCGAGCTTGTCTATGAGTACGAGAACATCCATCAAGGATCACCTCCGCGGGACGGATTGTCCCGCGAGTTGTCGTGCAGGGTGGAACCTCACGGTGTGGGAGTTCGTCACCTTTGCAACTCTTCCTGCAAGCGCTGCGCCACCTCTTTGGTCACCAGGTCGTCGATTCTTCCGCCGAACGTCGCCAGCTCCTTGACGCCGCTCGACGACAGGAAACTGTACTGCGGGCTCGCCATCAGGTACACCGACTCCACGCGCGGGTCCTGGCGGCGGTTGAGCTGGTTCATCTCGAACTCGTACTCGAAGTCGGAGATGGCGCGCAACCCCTTGACGATCACCTTGGCGCCCACCTCGTGGGCGAAGTCGACGACCAGCGTGCTGAACGGCGCGGCGCGCACGTTGTCCAGATCGGCGACCGCGTTCTCGACGAACGACAGGCGTTCGTCGATCGTGAACAGCGTCTTTGCCTTTCGCACGGGGCGGTTGACCACCGCTACGACGACTTCGTCGTAGAGCGCCGCCGCGCGGCGGATGACGTCGAGGTGGCCGTTGGTGACCGGGTCATAGGAGCCGGGACAGACGGCGATCAGCCGCTCCTCTGTGCTGCTGCTTGGCTGGGGCTCAGTGCTCATCGCTTTCCATGTGGTGACGGTGGATGGTGATCGTGGTGTCGCCGTAGCGCCTGTGCGCGATCTCTGGGAGCGCCAGCTCCGCCGGGTTGCGCCGGTCGGCCTCTACGACGACGCGCGCGTCCGGTGCAAGCAGCGTCGGCAGGATGCCTGCAAGCGCCTCTCCCAGCTCGCGCGCGCGCCCATATGGAGGGTCCACGAACACCAGATCGTACGTTTCGTCGCGTTCTCGTGCGCTGCGCAACGCGGCGAGCGCCTCGCCGCAGCGCACCTCGGCGTGCTCGGCGCCGATGCCCAGGTCGGCGAGGTTGGCGCGCAGAGCGGCGAGCGCGGCGGGCGAGCGCTCGACGAACACGACGTGCGCAGCCCCGCGCGAGAGCGCCTCGATGCCGAGCGCTCCGGTGCCTGCGAACAGGTCGAGCACGCGCGCGCCGCTCACGTCGGCGAGCATCGAGAACAGCGCCTCGCGCACGCGGTCGCTCGTAGGGCGCGTATCCCGACCGCGTGGAGCCTTCAGGCGGCGTCCGCCCAGGCGCCCGGCGATCACCCTCATGCCGGTATCGAGCTCGGCGCGTCCTCGCCGAACAGGCGCTCGCGCGCCTGGGCGAGCAGTTCGCGCAAGAGGGCGTGCTCGGGCGCCTGCAGGTGGGGGTCCCGTCCGAGCAACGCACGCGCTTGGATGTGCGCGCGCTCCAGCAGCGGCGCGTCGCGCGGCAGCTCGGCGATGCCATAGCCGGCGTCGCCGTGCTGGCGCACGCCCATCAGGCTGCCCTGGTTGCGCAGCTCCAGGTCGATGCGCGACAGCTCGAACCCGTCGCTGTGGGTGGCGAGCGCTTGCAGGCGCAGCGAGTGCTTGGGGCCGAACAGCAGGCACAGCGACTCGTGCTCGCCGCGTCCCACCCTGCCACGCAGCTGGTGCAGCGCGGCAAGCCCGTAGCGGTCGGCGTCCTCGATCAGCATCACGGTTGCGTTGGGCACGTCGATGCCCACCTCGATCACCGAGGTGGCCACGAGCACGTCGGCCTGGCGCCCCGCGAACGCCGCCATCGCCTGCTGCTTGGCGGCGGCGGGCATCTGGCCGTGCAGGAGCACAACTCGGAAGTCGCGCAGCTCGCCGTCGCGCAGGCGCTCGAACTCGGCGGTGGCGGCCTTGACCTGGAGCGCCTCGGACTCCTCGACGAGCGGGCACACGACAAACGCCTGGCGGCCGGCGCGCAGCTCTTCGCGGATGCGCTCATACGCGCGCGCCCGCTCGCGCTCGCCGTCGGCGACGTGCGTGCTTATCGGCTTGCGCCCTTTGGGCAGCTCGCGCAGCACCGTGTGGTCGAGGTCGGCGTGGTCGAGCAGCGCGAGCGTGCGCGGGATCGGGGTGGCGGTCATGTGCAGTATGTGCGGCACGAGTCCCGCCGGCGCCTTGGCGTCGAGCGCCGCGCGCTGGCGCACGCCGAAGCGGTGCTGCTCGTCCACCACCGCCACACCGAGACGCGCGAAGCGAACGGAGTGTTCGATCAGCGCGTGCGTGCCGACGACGATCGGCAGCTCGCCGCTTGCGAGCATCCCGAGGATGCGGCTGCGCGCGCGCGCGCGCGTGTTGCCCGTGAGCAGCTCGCTCGCCACCCCCAAACCCTCGCCGGCGGCGCCTGCGAGGCCGTCGCCGCTGCCGAGCAGCGCGCGCAGCGTCACGATGTGCTGCTCGGCGAGCGTCGCCGTGGGCGCCATCAGCGCCGCCTGCCAGCCCGCCTGCACCGCGCGCAGCATCGCGTACAGCGCAACCACGGTCTTGCCGCTGCCCACCTCCCCCATCAACAGGCGCTGCATCGGGCGCTCGGCTGTGAGGTCTTCCTCGATGGCGTCGATCGCCCGGCGCTGGTCGCCGGTGGGGTCGAACGGGAGCTGCTCGGCCAGCCAGCGCTCGGCGAGCGATCCATCCGCGGACAGCACAGGCGCCACCTTCTCGTGTTCGCGGCGCGCCTTGCGCCGCAGCAGCTCCAGTTGCACCACCAGCAGCTCCTCGAACGCGAGCCGCTCGCGGCCCCGCTCGGACTCGTGCTCGCCGCGCGGGAAGTGCATGGCGCTCAGCGCCGCCGCTCGGTCAGCCAGCCGCTCGGCGGCGCGCAGGCGCCCGGGCAGCGGGTCGGTGACGTCGGCGAGCGCCGCACGGTGCTCGCGCACGAGCGTCATCAGCTGTGTGGAGGTGACGCCCTCGGTGACCGCGTAGTGCGCGATCGCACCCGGCTGCACCGCCGCGCCCGGTGCCGAGCCCAAGGCGTGGCTGGTCACCCGGAAGCGCCGCGCCCCGTCGGCCTTGCCGTGCAGGACGAGGTTTGTGCCCGGCGGGTAGCGCTCGACGAGCCACGGCTGGTTGAAGAACGTGGCTTTCATCGACCCGCTCTCGTCGAACACCGTCGCCTCCACCACCCCGCGCATCCCTCGCCTGCGCACGGGCCGCGAACGGATCGAGCGCACCTGCACCGCCACGGTTGCGTGCTCGCCGGGCGCCAACTGGGCGATCGTGCACGCCTGACGGTGGTCGCGCGGCAGGTGCGCGAGCAGCTCCCCCACCGTGTCCAAGCCCAGCTCCGCCAGCGCGGCGCCGAGCTTTCCTGCGCGCTTCAACGGCTTGCTCAGGCGCGAAGGCTTGGGAGTGCGCACGGCGACGGCGAGCATCTGCTCGCGGGTGAGCGCTCCGGCACCCCCGAGCGCGCAGCGGCTCTCGTCCTCGACGGCGCTACTCGGCGGCGAGCAGCCACCAGTAGGCGGACTGGCCGCCGTGGCGTAGCTCGAGCTCGACATGTCCATCCATGATGCCCTCAAGGTCAGACAACCCAAGCGGCGCCTGCGCTCCTGCCAGCACGCTCACCAGCTCGGCGTCCTGCGAAAGCCGCTCGAGCACCGCGCGCAGCGTCGCAAGCGGCTCGCCCCAGGCGTTCAGCTCATCCTCGACGAAGCCAACCGCGTCGCCCCGGTCGAAGCGACCGCTCGCGTCCGCTCGCGCGGCCTGCGCAACCGACCCGGTGCGCACTTCCTCGAGCGCGTCGCGCATCGCCTGCGCGTTGTCTCGGAGACTGCTGTCCGCCTGCAGGGCGAACGCCGCCGCGAGGCTCGCCTGCTGGCTGCGCGAGGGGACAACCGCGACGTGCTTCTCGGACAGCTCGGCGGCGCGTTCGGCGGCCATCACGACGTTGGGGCTGCTCGGCAGCACCACCACCTCCTCGGCTGGCACCTCGTGGATGCTCGCGAGCAGCTCGTAGGTCGAGGGGTTGAGCGTCGGACCGCCGTCGATCGTGCGCACTCCCAGCTCCTCGAACATGCCGCGCAAGCCCTCGCCGTTGACCACCGCAACTGCCCCGCAGCGCACCTGAGCCGGTGTCCCACCGGAGCCTCCGTCGGCACGGGCGGTCAGCCGCTCGTCGCGCTCAGCCACCTGCAGGCGCATGTCGGCGACATCCAGATGCGAAACCGTCCCGGCGCCCTCGAACACTGCGGTGGCGCGCTCGGGCTCGTCGGTGTGGATATGGACCTTGAGCGTTCGCGAGTCGCCGACGACGAGCACCGAGTCGCCCAGCTCTTCCAAGTCCGCCGTGAAGCGCGACGCCGAGAGGCGCTCGCCGGTGACCGCGAAGTTGGTGCAATAGCGATAGCTGCCAGAGGTGTGCTCCGGATGCGTGATGCGCGCCGGCGCGTAATGGTCGAGCTCAGGCGGATCTTCGCCGCGCAGCGCCGCCACAACCCCCGCGAAGATCACGGTGAGCGCATGACCGCCGGCGTCCACGACACCCGCGTCGCGCAGCTGCGCGAGCAGCTCCGGCCCACGCTTCACCGACTGCTGACCGGCCTCGATCGCATGCTCGAGCGTCTTGGCGATCGCTTCGTCCTGATCGTGCGGGTCGGTGCCCTCCTCCAGTCGCAAATCTGCCTCGCCGTGAGCGACATCCGCGACGATGCGGTGAGCCATCTCGCGCGCCACGGTCAGGATCGTGCCCTCGGCGGGCTGGCGCACCGAGGTGTAGGCGCGGTCTGCCGCCTTGACGAGCGCCGCGCCGATCAGCGTCGCGTCGACGAGCTGACCCGGGCGGCTCGCGAGCTCCTCGGCGGCCCCGCGGATCAGCTGGGAGAGGATCACGCCGGAGTTGCCGCGTGCGCCGAGCAGGGCGGCGCGCGCCACCGACTGCACTATCTCCTCGCGACCCACCTCGTCGATCGTGCGTCCGTCCTGCGCCTGTTGCAGCCGATCCAGCTCGTCGAGCACCGCGCGCAGCGTGAGCACCATGTTGTCGCCCGTGTCGCCGTCGGCGACGGGGAACACGTTGAGGTCGTTGACCTCCTGCCTGCGGGATTCCAGATGCGCCAGCGCGCCCGCCACCGCCGAGCGGAAGCGCAGCAGGTTGGTGTCGCTCACCCGCTCACCTCGGGCCTGGCGGCCGGCGCGAGCGTCAAACGGCCTTGGTGACCTTGCCGGCCTTCAGACAACGAGTGCACACGTACACGCGGCGGGGGGCCTTGCCCACGAGGATCCGCACCTTTTGCAGGTTCGGGTCGAAACGCCGCTTGGTGGCAACCATCGAGTGGCTGCGGCTGTTCCCGAACGAAGGACCCTTCCCGCAGCTGTGACATACCTTGGCCATAAGGCGGGCAGTCTAGCTGCTCGCCACGCCGGAGGGCGCCGCGACCTCTCCGAGCAGCTGCTTGCGCAGCGCCGCCATGCGCAGCACCGCCTCAGCCGCGTGACGCCCCTGGTCGCGCTTGCCCCCGCCGGCGCGGGCGTGCGCCTGGTCCATGCTCTCCACGGTGAGCACCCCGAACGCGCACGGCACGCCGGTGCGCAACTGCACGTCCTGAATGCCGCGCGCCGCCTCCGCGCAGACGAAGTCGTAGTGGTCGGTCTCCCCCCGGATCACCGCCCCGAGGCACGCCACCCCGGCGAACTGGCCCGACTGCGCCGCATAGCTTGCCGCCAGCGGCAGCTCGAAGGCGCCGGGCACATCGAAGATCTCGACATCGGTGTGGCCGGCGGCGCCGAACGCCTGCAGGGCACCCGACACGAGCCGCTCGGCAAGGTCCTCGTAGAAGCGCCCAACTGCGATTGCGTAGCGCTCGCTCATTTGTCCCTCGTCCGCTCGGAGTGCAGCAGCTCCGCGTCGAGGTTCAGCCCCTGGTGGTGCAGGATGTGGCCCATGCGCTCGGCCTTCGTGCGCAGATACGCCTCGTTGTGCTCGTTGGGGGCGTGCACGATCGGGATCTGGGCGCTCACCGACAGCCCGTACCCCTCCAATCCGCGGATCTTCTTGGGGTTGTTCGTGAGGATCCTGATCGACGACAAGCCGAGGTCGACGAGGATCTGCGCGCCGATGCCGTAGTCGCGCAGGTCGGCGGGCAAACCGAGGCGCTCGTTGGCTTCAACCGTGTCCAACCCGTCCTCCTGCAGGCGGTAGGCGCGCAGCTTGTTGAGCAGGCCGATGCCGCGCCCCTCCTGGGAGAGGTAGAGGAGAACTCCCTCCCCCTCCTGCTCGATCATCGACAGGGCGGAGGCGAGCTGCTCGCCGCAGTCGCAGCGCAGCGAGTGAAACACGTCGCCGGTGAGGCACTCCGAGTGCACGCGCACGAGCACGTCTTTGCGGCCCTGCACATCCCCCTTGACGAGCGCCACGTGGTGCTTGTCGTCCACCAGCGAGCGGTAGCCCACCGCCTCGAAGTCGCCGAACTCGGTGGGCAGGCGGGTTGACACGACCCGTTCCACGAGCCGGTCGTTGCGCCGCCGGTAGGCGATCAGATCGGCGATCGTGATCATCTTCAGCTCGTGTCGCTCGCAGTAGAGCGCCAGGTCGTCCACGCGGGCCATCGAACCGTCCTCGTTCATGATCTCGCAGATCACCCCCGCCGGGATCAGGCCCGCCAGGCGCGCCAGGTCGACGCTCGCCTCGGTGTGGCCGGTGCGCTCCAGCACACCCCCCGCCTTGGACTTCAGCGGACTGACGTGACCGGGCTGCACCAGGTCGTCCGGCTTGGTTTTCGGGTCGATCGCCACCTGCATCGTGTGCGCGCGGTCGTGCGCGGAGACGCCGGTCGTGACCCCCTCGCGTGCCTCGATGGTGACCGTGAACGGCGTTTCCAGCGCAGACTCGTTCTTGGCGGTCATCAGCTCGAGGCCCAGCTCGTCGCAGCGGTCGGGCGTGAGCGCAAGGCAGATCCACCCGCGCGCCTCCTTGGCCATGAAGTTGATCGCCTCGGGCGTGACGAACTGGGCGGCCATCACCAGATCGCCCTCGTTCTCGCGGTCTTCGTCGTCGCACACCACCACCATCTTGCCCTGGCGAATCTCCTCGATGGCCTCCTCGACGGTGGCGAAGGGGCTGGTGCTCGTCTCGCTCATACGCGTGCCTCCATCAGCCGCTCGACGTGCTTGGCGAGCACGTCCACCTCGAGGTTGACGCGCCGCCCGACGGCTGCGGCGCCAAGGTTTGTGTGGGTGAGCGTCTCGGGGATGAGCGACACGGCAAACCCATCCTCGCGCAAATCGCTGATCGTCAGGCTCACGCCGTCGACGGCGATCGACCCCTTGCGCACCAGATAGCGCATCAACTGCCCGGGTGCCTGGATGGCGAGCACACGCGCGAACCCGTCCTCGCGCACGTCCTCGACGGTGCCGACTCCGTCGACGTGTCCCTGCACGATGTGACCGCCGAGCCGGTCGCTCGGTCGCAGCGCAAGCTCGACGTTCACCGGCGAGCCGACCTCCAGCTCGCCCAGGGAGGAGCGCGCGAGCGTCTCGTGCATCGCCTGCGCCTGGAAGCTCTGCGAGCGCGGGTGCACGGCGGTCAGACAGACGCCGTTGACCGCCACCGAGTCTCCCTGGGAGAGCTCGCCAGCCAACGAGGTGTCGACGGTGAGCGTGGCGCCCTCCCGGTCGCGCTCGAGCGCGCTGACGCTACCGACGTCGGCTATCAAACCCGTGAACATCGCCTCACCACTCACGCAGGCGTGCGGAGACGAGCAGGTCCTCGCCCACCCTGTCGCAGTCGAACGTGAGGGCGCGCAGGGCGTCTGAGATGCGCTCCACGCCTTCGCCCTCCAGCGGATCGCGCGCGGTGCGCCCGCCGAGCAGCACCGGCGCCAGGAACAGGCGGATCTCGTCGATCTCTCCCGCGTCGAGAAACGCGCCCGCCAGGTGGGGGCCGCCCTCGAGCAGCACCGAGGCGACCCCGTCGGCGCCGAGCTGGTCGAGCGCAGAGCGCACGCGCGCCGGCTCGTTCTCGCCGGTCGCCACGAGCACCTGCGCGCCCGCGGCCTCCAGCGCGTCGGTGTCGGCCCGGCTGGCGGCACGCGAGACGACCACCGTGAGCGGAACCTGGTCGGCGGCGGCGAGCAGCTGGGAGTTGGTGGGCAGGCGCGCGAGCGAGTCGAACACGACGCGCCGCGGCTGGCGCTCGGGCTCGGCGGGTATGCCGTCCGGGCGGGCGGTGAGCTGCGGATCGTCGGCGAGCGCCGTGCCGATCCCCACCACCACCGCGTCCACCGCGGCACGCCAGCGGTGGGCGAGCAGACGGCTTTCCTCGCAGCTGATCCACTGGGAGTCGCCTGCGCGCGTGGCCACCTTGCCGTCGAGCGTCATCGCCGACTTGAACAGCACCCACGGACGGCCCACGCGCGCGTGCTTGCGAAACGGCTGGTTGAGCAGACGCGCACGCGCAGCCAGCTCTCCGTCGGCAACCACCACCTCGACGCCCTCGTCGCGCAAGATGCCAAGCCCTCGGCCCGACGCCTTCTCGGTTGGGTCGTCGGAGGCGACAACCACGCGTGAGATGCCCGCCTGCAGGATCGCGTCGGTGCAGGGGGGCGTCTTGCCCTCGTGGCAGCACGGCTCGAGCGACACGTAGAGCGTGGCGCCGCTCAGATCCGGCGTCGCGCCGGCGTGCCCCGCCCCGGACCCGGACGCCTCGATCGCTTTGACCTCGGCGTGCGCCTCTCCGTAGCGCTCGTGCCAGCCCTCGCCGAGCACCTCTCCGTCGCGCACGATCACCGCACCCACGAGCGGATTCGGCTTGACCCGGCCACTTCCCCGCTCGGCCAGCTCGATCGCCCGCGCCAGGTGCAGGCGGTCGGTATCGGTACGGATTGTCATTTGCCCGTCCAGCATAACCTTGGCGCGCACGCCCAAGTGTGACAACCGTCCGGGGGCTGACACCCGGACCGCGCGCCCGGCAGCGTGGCTATCGCCCGCAGCGCCCGCCGCGCAGCCGGTAGATGTCGACTTCGGGGCCGGGACGCTCGTAGGCGAGCGGGTAGTAGTCGAAGCTCCAGTCGAACGAGAAGCCGACCGCGGCGCCGCCGCCGAGCCCCCCGTACGGGGAGACCGAGTACACGAGCTGGGCGCTCCGCGCCAGCGCTCGGTAGTAGGCGATCGCCCAGCGTGCGCGACTCGAATCGGCGAAAGCCCGCGCTTGCTGGATCGAGCCGGCGATCACCCAGCAGTAGCCGTCGCGCCGGTAGCGCGAGAGCAGCGACGGCGTGAGCGTGAGCTCGTATTCCTCGATCTTGCTCGCACGCGGCGCCGCAGCTGCGATCGACCCGTCGGGGGAGACGAGCGGGCCAAGGTCGGCGTACTTCACCCAGCGCTCCGGATGCGTGGATGGCGGGCCAGGGCCGTCTTCCTGAAGCCATTCGTCTCGAACGATCGGCTCGAGCACGATGCGCGCGCCACGCGGGATGTGGGCGAGCATCCAGGCGCGGGCGCTCGCGCGCGTGTCCGCCCGAGAGAGCACGAGGTCGTCGTGAACGCTGTGGAGAGCGCCCTGCGCCAACAGCGCGACGGCGCCGAGCGCCAGCAGCGGCGTCGGCGCCAGCCAAGGCAGGCGTGCGGTCAGCACGCGCGCCGCCTCCACGGCAAAGCAGGCGGCGAGCAGGCAGAGCATCGGGAACGCCGGCAGCAGCCAGCGCCCGTAGTAGCGGGTCTGCAAGCCCATGAACACGGCGAACGCGAGCACGGGCGCCACGAGCACCCAGCCCGCGCGCGCGTGTCGGCGCCAGACCGCGACCGCCCCGCCGAGCGCGGCGAGCGCCGGAATCCAACCCAGGCCCCAGGTGGCCGCCCACAGGTAGTAGACGAAACCGCCTTGCGCAGGCGCCCCGAGCTTGCCCTGCGCCTGGTGGCTGAGCGTGGACTGATGCACCAGGTCGGCGTGGTAGCGATGGAAGTCGAGCAGCGCGTATGGGTTGGCGAGCAGGAAGGCGCCCAGCGCACACCCGCCCGCAAGCCCGATGCACCCAAGCGCTCGTGCGCCCGACCCGCACTCGCGCCGCCCCATCCAGGCCGCCGCGAGCAACGGCAGCAACGCGATCCCAGCCGTGTACTTGCTCGCGCACGCCAGACCGAGCCCGACCCCTGCCAGCGCGTAGTCGCGCTTGCGCCCGCGATGCAAGATCAGCGCGCTGCCGAGCAGCGAGAGCGTGAGCGGAACGAGCGTGGGAGCGTCGTTGAGCGCGAAATGCCCGTAGAAGACGGGCAGGAAGGCGACCGCCTCGAGCGCCGCCGCGAGCAAACCGACCCGGCGGTCCTCGAACAGGCGCGTGCCGAGCAGGTAGAGCAGCCACACCGCGAGCACGCCGAGCACGGCGACCGCCACGCGCGCGAGCAGCAACACCGTGTCGCGATGGGCGGCGAACTCGCCTGTCGTGCCCGCTCCCCCGCCGAACGCGAGCACGAACACCGCGTGCAGCAGATAGGTGAGCGCCGGCGGGTTGACGAAGTAGTGGGGGTCGAGCCCGCCGGAGGACATCCCCACAGCCCTTGGCACGAAGTGGGCGGCCTCGTCGACGTTGTACACGTAGGGAAGCCCGCTGCCTATGCCCCACAAACGCAGCGCCAGGGCGCCTGCGAGCACGACAGCCAGGATCGGCCACCCCACCCGGCGCGAGGGTCCCTGCCGCCCGACCCGTCCAGGCGATCCGCCGCGAGCCGGACGCTCTGCCGAGCGTGAGGGAGCGCCCGCGAGCGAGTCGCTTTCAGCAGTTGGCATAGGCGGCGTACGTGCGGCTCGTGTAGATGGCTCGCAAGCCGGCTTGCGGCTGGGTGGCAAACGGACCTTCGCCGACTCCGGCGACCGCGTCGAAGAAGTGCGTGACCGCGTGCGGATACACAGCCACGCTGCCGACGCGCAGTCGGCGCAGCAGCGAGTCGTGTCCCGCGTGCGCCCGTTCGCGTGCATCGCTGCGAGCAACCACCTGTATGGCGCGCGGGTCGTGGAGTATCCAGCGCACGTCCGGGGTCAGCTTGTTGTTCGGCAGCGAGATCAACCCACACCTCGCGATCGCGCTGCTCACCGCTCGATCGCGCAGGGCGGCTGCCAGCCCGCGATCCAGCTCTTCGTGGTAGGCGAGGGTCTCCCGCAGGCCGCGCACCGTGAGCGTCGAGCTCACATCCACGACGCCGAACAGGACCAGCGCAGCGGCAGCCGCCATCCACCCGCGTCGCGCGCCGCTGGCGCGATCGAGCAGCGACCATCCGCCAAGCGCGACTGCGCAGAGCAGCACCATCACCATGGCGGGAGCAACCATGTAGCGGTCGAGCACCGAGGTTCCGGCGCTGCCCTCGGCGACGAACGCGATCAGCAGGCAGGCAAGCAAAGCCAGGACCGCCGCCGAGCGGCGGGGCGCGAGGCGCAGCGCAGCCACCGCACCCACGATCGCGCCGAGGACGACCGGCAGCTTGTCGATGCGCACGGCGTATGTCCATGTCGAGGACACCACTCCGACGATCCCCTGCGAGCGGCCAAGCTGTTGCGCGAGACCCGAGGCGGAGCGAAGCGAGAAGAGCGGATCGCCGGTCAGCGCGGCGTCGAGCGCCAGCCAAAGCGCAGGAGCCAGAGCGGCGAGCGCGAGCTGGCCCATGCGCGTCTTTGCCTCAGACCGGGCGGATGCTGCGCACCAAAGCCAGTACACGCCGCCCAGCAGCCACGCCTCCGGACGCAACAGCCCCGCTGCGCACAGCAAGGCGAGCACCGGCCAGCCCCTTCGCGGGCGCTGCACCTCGAGCGCCGCCGCCCACACCACCAGCGCCGCATACGTGACGTCGAGATATCCCTGCAGCGCGAGGTTCTCGACGAAGAAGCGGCTCAGCACGAGCAACGCTGCGATCGACGCCACGAGCGGGCCGAAGCAAAGGCGCGCAATGCGGTGGATCCCGGCGAGCAGCGCGACGAACGACGCAACCGAGCCGAGCACCACGAGCCGCGCCCCCGCTTGGCCGAACAGCGAGCACACGGCGCCGAAGGCGAGCGCGAGCGGATGCTCGGTGGGCGCTCTGTAGACGTGCAGGTCGGGAAGCTGGCCGTGGAGGAGCTCGCGGCCCCACAGCAGCGCGTACAGCGAGTCGTACGTCGGATACGTCCGAAAGGCGAAGAAGCAGGCGAGCGCGAGCGCGCCCACACCCGCCAGCCCAAGCCTCTCCAGGCTCGCAGTCCAGACGGCGCGAGGTCGCGCACGCTGGATTGCTCCCGAGTCGGGGCGGGTCGACGTCGCGCTCGCCATCCGGGCCGAGAGCCTAACCGTCGAAGATGCGACAGGGCGCACACGAGCGCGCCGCCGCGATGCCGAGGGATAGGCTTTGCGGCAGTGAAGCTGATCATCCAGATCCCCTGCTTCAACGAGGCCGAGCAGCTGCCCGCCACGTTGGCGGAGCTGCCGCGCGAGGTGGACGGCTTCGACACGGTGGAGTGGCTGGTCGTCGACGATGGCTCGACCGACGCGACGATCTCCGTGGCAAAGGCCCACGGCGTGCACCACGTCGTGCGCCTGACGAACAACAAGGGCCTTGCGACGGCGTTTCAGGCGGGTCTCGATGCGAGCCTGAAGCTGGGCGCCGACGTGGTGGTGAACACCGACGCCGACAACCAGTACTACGGGCCGGACATCGCCAAGCTGGTTGCCCCGATCGTGCAAGGTCGCGCCGACATGGTGGTGGGAGACCGCGAGGTGACCACGATCGAGCACTTCTCGCCGCTGAAGAAGACGCTACAGCGGCTCGGCTCATGGGTGGTGCGCCAGGCGTCGTCCACCTCGGTGCCCGACACCACCTCGGGCTTTCGCGCATACAACCGCGAGGCGGCGATCCAGATGCTCGTCGTGTCGAAGTTCACGTACACGCTCGAGACGATCATCCAAGCCGGCAAGCTGCTCGTGGCGACCGAGCACGTCCCGGTGCGCACCAACCCGGTGACGCGCGAGTCGCGCCTGTTTCCCTCGATGTGGGCGTATGTGCGCCGCAACGCGATCTCGATCTTCCGCATCTACTCCCAATACGAGCCGCTGCGCGTCTTCTGGAGCCTCGCCGCGATCGTCGGGCTGGCAGCCCTCGGGGTGTGGGTTCGCTTCGCGGTGACGTTCGCCGAAGGCAACGGACGCGGCCATGTCCAGTCGCTGATCCTTGGGGCGGTGCTGTTCATCGCCGCGGTCGTCCTGTGGGCGCTCGGGGTGATCGGCGACCTGCTCGCAGCTCAGCGCGTGATGACTCAGAAGACGTTCGAGCGCGTCAGGCGGATCGAGCTGAAGCTGGGCATCGAGCCCTCCCACTACGAGCCGGGCGAGCCCGCCGGCCAGATTCGTGCGCCCGCTCACACCCCCGACGCCGACCGGTTGCCGGATCGCGAGACGGTGGAGCTGTGAGCAGCGGCGTCACCACCTCGCACGAGGGGATCGTCACCGGCAACACCTACGACAAGTATGGCTCGCAGAACCCGCTCGTCAAGCGGATGATGGCGGGCTTCCACGGCGCGCTGGACTACCTGCTGGAGCTGGCCCAGCCGTCGTCGGTGCTCGACATCGGATGCGGTGAGGGCGTGCTCGTGCACGAATGGGCGCAGCGCTACCCGGGGGCGCGCATCGTCGGCATCGACTTGGAGGAGCCCTCGATCCAGGCGGGGTGGGGAGAGCGTCAGGCGCCCAACCTCGAGTACCGGGTGATGCGCGCCGAGAACCTGCCGTTCGCCGCGGACGAGTTCGAGCTGGCGAGCGCCATCGAGGTGCTCGAGCACGTGCCCGACCCGGAGCACACGCTCGCCGAGATGGCGCGCTGCGCCAGCCGCCACCTGCTCGTGTCGGTGCCGCGCGAGCCGCTCTGGCGCGCGCTCAACATGGCGCGCGGCGCCTACCTCACCGACCTGGGCAACACGCCGGGCCATCTCAACCACTGGTCCAAGCGCTCGTTCGCAAGGCTCTGCGGGCGCTACGGGGACGTGTTCGAGGTCCGCTCGCCGTTTCCCTGGACGATGCTGCTTGTCCGGCTCTAGGGGCTACGCACGCGGGGCGCGCGTTCTCTCTGTCGGCATCGCGAGCACCGGCGCGCTGACGTTCGCCTACTTCGCCATCGCAAGCCATGTGCTCGGCGAAGTTCAAGCCAAGCGCATCGACCTGCTCTGGTCGATCATGTTCGTGACGATCTCCGTGATCTACCGGCCGATCGAACAGCTGCTCTCGCGCACGATCGCCGAGCACCGGGCGCGGGGCGCGAGCGAGCAGCCGCTGAGCGTGCCGATCTCCATCCAAGCCGGCTTCGCGCTGCTGTTCGCGATCGCCGCGCTGGCGCTGCGCCGGACGCTCGTCGACGGCGTGTTCAACCACCACGCCGCCCTCTACTGGGTGCTGTTCGCCGGCACGCTCGCCTACGCCGCCAGCTATTTCGCGCGCGGTTGGCTGGCGGGCCACGAATACTTCGCGCTGTTCGGCGCCCTGGTGCTGATGGAGTCGGTGTCGCGCCTGTGCTTCGCCCTGGCGGCGGCAATCGGGATAGCTAGCGGTCAGACGTTCGTCGCGCTGGGGATCGTGGCGGCGCCGCTCGTGTCGCTCGTCGTCGTGCCCGCCGCGTTCGCGCGCCATGGGCGCGAGCGGCGGGGATCGCCGGAGATCGAGGAGCTGGACGCGGCGCTCGCCGGCCCGGGCACCGAGGGGGTCGAGGAGGCGGTGATGGCGCGCGAGCTGACGCTCGGGCGCGGATCGCGCTTTGCGCTTGCGGTGTCGGGCGTGATGCTCGCCGAGCAGACGCTGCTGAACGCGGCTGTGCTCACGGTGGACGCCACGGCGGCGAGCAGGGCGCTTGCGGGGATCGTGTTCAACGTGCTGTTGATCGCTCGCGCACCCTTGCAGCTGTTCCAGGCGATCCAGACCTCGCTGCTGCCTCACCTGACCGGCTTGGAGGCGACGGACGGGCGCGAGGCGTTCGGGCGGGCGATCCGCACGACCGTGCTGGCGATCGCCGCGTTCGCGCTCGTGGTGGCGCTCGCACTGCTCGCGGTGGGTCCGTTCGCGATGAAACACCTGTTCGGTCAGCACTACGACTACAACCGCTTCGGGCTGGCGCTGATCGGGGTGGGCATGGGCACCCATCTGATCTCCGGCGCGCTCAACCAGGCGGCGCTCGCGCGCGACCAGGCGCGCACAGCCGCGATCTGCTGGCTGGTGGCAGCCGCCGCGTTCCTGGCGTGGATGGTGGCGCCCGTGGTGGACGACCAGCTGCTGCGCACCGAGGTCGGCTACCTCGGCGCCACCGCGCTGCTCGCCACGCTGCTCACGATCGTCTACCGGCGCGGCGGCTCCGCGCCACTGGGTCACTCCGCCCCGGCGGCCTCGGCGATCGCCCGGTAGGCGGTGGCGGGGTCGGAGGACCCGAACACCGCCGATCCGGCTACGAACAGGTTGGCGCCCGCCTGCCTTGCCGTCCGGGCGGTGTCGCGATCGATGCCCCCGTCCACCTGCAACGCCGCTGCGCCGGGCAGGATCGCCCGCAACCGCTCGATCTTCTGGGGCGAGTGGGCGATGAACGGCTGACCGCCCCAGCCCGGGTTGACGGTCATGCAGAGCGCGAGGTCGATCGCGTCCGCCACCTCGGCGAGGGCGCCGACGGGTGTGGCGGGATTGATCGCCACGCCCACCCCCACGCCGCACTCGCGCAGCAGGTTGGCGGTGTAGGCGACGTGCGGCGTGGCCTCCGCGTGAAAGGTGACCGAGTGAGCGCCGGCTTTGGCGAACTCCTCGACGTGGCGCTCCGGACGCTCGATCATCAGGTGCACGTCGAGCATCCCGTGCGCCTGCTCCACCTGCTCGCGCAGAGCGGACACGACGAGCGGGCCGATCGTGATCGGCGGGACGAAGTGCCCGTCCATCACATCCACATGGATGATGCGCGCCCCCGCGTCGAGCACCTCGCCCACCTGCTCGCCCAGGCGGGCGAAGTCCGCCGACAGGATCGAGGGCTCGACCCGCACGCTGCCCAACAGCTCGCTGCTCACCTGCGCATCCTCTCCCAACCCGCGGACGGCTCAGATCTGCATGAGCATGGATGCGCCGCAGCAGTTGCACTTGAGGATCGCGGTGGAGGACATGCGCACGATCGTCGAGTGCTCGCCGCAGTCGGGGCACACCGACGCCAGCTCGAAGCGGTGCAGGCAGTAGACGCAGCGGTAGCGTCCGGCCAGGTTCGTGGGGCGCAGCCAGGGCTCCGAGCAGTGCGGGCACTTCGGGCCGAGATCGACCGAGGCTGGGCCGGCTGGTGGACGCTCGCCCTCCATGGCGTCAGAGCCTAGCCGTGCGGAGACCGCCGGAGCGCCACTGCCTCGAAGCAGCCGAGCGCGAGGAACGCGAGCGCACGGGCTTGCCGATCACGCGGATCGCCGCAGACGGGCGATGAAGAAGCCGGCGGTGCGGTCGCGATGCGGCAGCGTGAGCAGCGCACCGGGCAGGCGCGGGTGCGCATAGCCGGACAGCCCCTCGACGGGATCTAGCTCCAGCTGCGGATGACGCGCCTGCAAGCGCTCGACCTGGCGCTCGTTCTCCTCGCAGGAGATGGTGCACGTGGAGTAGACCAGCACGCCCCCCGGACGGAGCGCGGCTGCGCCGGCGTCGAGGATGCGCGCCTGCTCGTCAACCATCTCTCCCAGCCGCTCCGGGTTCGCCCGCCAGCGCAGGTCCGGGCGGGCTGCCAACGTGCCGAGACCCGAGCATGGGGGGTCGACCAGCACCCGGTCGAACGCCTCCCCTTCCTGCCTCGGCGTCGCTGCGTCGGCGACCTCGACGGTCACGCTGCTCGCGCTCATCCTGCTCGCGACGCTTTGCAGGTTGGAGGCGCGCTTGGCGTTGCGCTCCACTGCCACCACCTCCCCCTCGCCACCCATCAGCGCCGCGATGTGCGTGGTCTTGCCGCCGGGGGCGGCGCACAGGTCGAGCACGCGCTCGCCCGGCTGCGGATCGAGCACGCGCGAGACGAGCATCGCCGCGCGCGACTGGGCGAGGAGAAGCCCCTGTTGCCAGGCGGGCGTGCCGTGCACGTCGAGCGGACCGTCGAGCACGATCGCCTCGGGGATGTTCGGGTCGCCGTGATGGGGAGCGCCGAGCGCGCCCGCCACCGACGCCGGGTCGGCGCACAGCGTGTTGACGCGCAGCGCCACCTCTCCCGGCTCGTTGTCTGCCGCCATCAGCGCCCGCGCCTGCTCGGGGCCGAGCTGGGAGAACCACATGCGCGCGATCCAGAGCGGGTGCGAGTGCAGGATCGCGGCGTCCTCGGGCTCCTCGTCGCGCAGCCGCCCGAGCAGCGCCTCGCGACCCTCGCGCGCGGCGCGGCGCAGCACGGCGTTCACCAGGCCGTGCCCGCCGCGCGAGCCGCGCTTGGCAAGCTCGACCGAGTCGTCCACAACCGCGTGGTCGGGCGCGCCCTGCAGGTAGAGCAGCTCGTACAGCCCCAGCCGCAGCGCCGCGAGCACGGCGGGGTCCAGCCGCGCCAGCGGCCGCTCGGCCAGGCGCTCGATCAGGTGGTCGAGCGTCGCGCGCCGCTGGATCGCCCCGTAGGCAAGCCGCATGGCGAGCGCGCGATCGCGGGCGTCCAGATCCCGTGCCTCGCTTTGGAGCGCCTGATCGGCGTATGCGCACTGCTCGAACACCCTGCGCACGACCGCGTCGGCGCACACACGCGCTCTAGACGGCATGGCCGCGCAGATACGAGGCGGCGTCCATCGGACGCTTGCCCGCCGGCTGCACCTCGAGCAGCTCAAGCGCTCCCTGCGCCGTGCCGTACAGCAGGCGACCCTCGACGGCATCGATCGCGCCGGGCTCCGGCGCGCTGTCCGCGGGCGGTCCGCCGGTGGTGTGCGCCCGGGCGCGCAGCACGCCGAGCAGCTCGCCATCGGGCAGTCGAAGGCGCGCGCCGATGTGCGGGTGCAGCGCCCGCACAACGCGCTCGAGCTCGCTCGCCGGGCGCGCGGGATCGAGCAGCCGATCCTCGGCGAGGATCTTCTCGGCGTAGGTGGCAGCGAGATCGTCCTGCTCCGCGAACGACAGCTCCTCGCCGCGCTGCAGCGTGTCGAGCGCGCTCACGAGCAGATCGGCGCCGATCCGCTCCAAGCGCCCGACGAGCGACCCATACGTGTCGTCTGCTGCGATCCCCTCTTTTTGCGCCAGGCACACCGGCCCGCTGTCCAAACCGGCAGTGAGGCGCATGATGGACACGCCCGTCTCGACGTCGCCAGCCATCATCGCGCGCTCCACCGGCGCGGCCCCGCGCCAGCGCGGCAGCAGCGACGGGTGCACGTTGAGCAGCTCGTGATCGGACAGCAGCGGCTCCTTGATGAGCGCACCGAACGCGCACACGATCACCGCCTCCGGCTCGGCTGCTCCGATCAGCTCGCGCGCGTCAGGCTCGTTGACGCTCACCGGCTGCGCAAGCTCGATGCCGAGCGCACGAGCCGCGTCGGCCACCGCAGGGGAGCGCAGCTTGCGGCCGCGCCCGGCGGGCCTGTCCGGGCGTGTGATCGCCAACACCGGGCGATGCGCTCCGGCGGCCAGCCGCTCGAGCACGGCTGCAGCGAACTCCGAGGTCCCGAGGAAGACCGTGCGCATGCGAGCAGGCTTGCCGACCGCTAGACCGGGCTTGCCGCCGCAAGAGCCTCGCGCATGTCGCGCATCGCCTGCTTGCGCTGCTCGCGCGAGACGCGATCGAGGATCAGCACACCGTCGAGATGGTCGATCTCGTGCTGGATGACCCGCGCCTCCAGACCCTCGGCCTCGACGAGCAGCTCGCTGCCGACGGCGTCGCGCGCCCGCACGCGCACCCGCGCGGGACGCTCGACCTCCACATGCACGCCGGGCAGGCTCAGACAGCCCTCTTCGCCCACCTCGGTGTCGGGCGAGCTCCACTCGACGACTGGGTTCACCAGCACGGTGAGCGGGTCCTCCGCATAGGCCTGGTAGACGAGCACGCGGTGCAGCACGCCCAGCTGGGTGGCGGCGAGGCCGATGCCGAGCGCGTCGTGCATCAGCTGTCCCATGCGCTGCGCCTCGGCGGCGAGCGCGTCGTCGAAGCGGTCTACGGGCAGCGCGACGGTGCGCAGCACGGGGTCGCCGAACTTGCGCACGTAGCGCAGGGCGGCGTCGCGCCTGGCGCGCGTCTCGGGGTCGAGCTCCGTTGCCGATTGGACGCCCTCCTCGGGCTCCACCTCGGCGTCCAGAATCTCCTCGTTGCTCATCCGCGCAAGTCTAGTTGGCGCTCACTGGGGGTCTACGTCGACGCTGAAGCTCACCTGCGAGTGCTCGCGAGCGCGCGCGAGCCGCTCGACGGCGGTTCCCACACGGCTGATGACCTCGCCGCGACCGCCGGGGGGCGTCTTGAGCACGAGGGCAAACCGCTCGCGCCCGCGCAAACGGAACAGGGCAGCCGGCCCGAGAACCGCGGCGGGCACTTCCGAGAGCTCGGTGCGCAGCGCCGTCGCCGCGGCGTGCGCCAGAGAGGAGTCCTCGGCGGAGCACACGATCCGCATCAGGCTCGAGAAGGGCGGATACGACAGGGCGGCGCGTCGCTCCAGCTCGCCCGCCAGGAACCCGTCGCGGTCGTGCGCGGCGGCGTGCACGATCGAGCGGGCGTGCGGGGCGATCGTCTGCACGAGCACGCGTCCCTCGCCGCCCCTCCCCACCCTGCCGGCGAGCTGGGCGAGCAGCGCGAACGTGCGCTCCTCGGCGCGAAAGTCCGGGAAGCGCAGCGTGGCGTCGGCGTCGAGCACGACGCCGAGCGTCACGGCGGGGAAGTCGTGGCCCGTGGCAACCATCTGCGTCCCGATCAGCACGCCGCAGGGCGCACGCTCGAAGCGGCTGAGCAGGGCGCCGACGCCGCCCTGTGCGCCCGGTGCGCTGTCGGCGGTGTCGGCGTCCAGCCGGAAGATCGGGAAGGACCCGTCGTCGAGCGCCGCCGACAGCTCGTGCTGCACGCGCTCGGTGCCGGCACCGTGACGAGCCACCGAGGCGGAGCCGCACTCGCAGCGGACAGGTGCAGCCTCGGAGTGCCCGCAGTGGTGGCATGCGACGCAGCCGCCGGCACGATGGAGCACGAGCGCGACGTCGCATTCCGGACAGCTCCACACGCGCCCGCACGACCGGCAGGAGAGGAAGTTCGACCAGCCGCGCCGGTTGAGCAGCACGATCGCCTTGGAGCGGGTGGCGCGAACCTGGGCGAGCGCCTGCGCGGTGGATGGGTGCAGGCCGTGCGGCTGGTTGCACATGTCGAGCACATCCACCGACGGCAGCGGACGCCCGTCCACCCGGCGCGCCAGGCGCAGCGTGTGCGGCGCCAGATGGATGCTCTCCGGACGCGGCGTGGCGCTGCCGAGCAGGAGCAGCGCCGAGCACTGGCGCGCGCGCTGCTCGGCGACAGCGCGCGCGTCGTAGCGCGGGTCGCCTTCGTGCTTGTAGGAGGCGTCGTGCTCCTCATCCACCACGATCAGCCCCAGGTGTTCGATCGGCGCGAACACGGCTGAGCGCGGACCGACGCACACACGCGCCTCCCCGGTCCTCAGCCGCCGCCACTGCTCGCGGCGCTGGGCGAGCGTCAGGCGCGAGTGCAGCACCGCCACCGTGTCGCCGAAGCGCTCGCCGAAGCGGCTTGCGATCTGCGGCGTGAGCGCGATCTCGGGCACGAGCACGATCGCCCCGCGGCGCTGGGCGAGCGCGTGGGCTGCCGCGCGCAGATACACCTCGGTCTTGCCCGAGCCGGTTATGCCGGCGATCAGGCGCATCTGGGATGCACGGCGGTCGAGCGCGCTCACGATGTCTTGCACGGCGCGCTCCTGCTCGTCGGTGAGCGCCGGCGGCGTGGGCAGGCGTGCCCCAACCGGCACGTTCACCGGAGGCAGCGGCGCCGCCACGCGCCGTTTGCGCGCGCTCAACCGCCGCGCTGCGTCGGGCGGGAGCACGAGCGAGAGCGCGCGCGGCAGCGTCGAGCAGTACTCGGCTGCCACCCACTGCGCCAGCCGCACCAGCTCGGCGGGCACCCCCAGCTCGAGCGCGTGCAGAGGGGCGAGCAGCCTCTCCTCCGCCACGTCGGTGCGCTCGGCCAGCCCGGTGACGACGCCGAGCAGCCGCTGGCGCCCGAAGGGGACGACGAGCATCGAGCCGACGCCGACGTTCGCGCGCAGCTCCTCGGGCAGCCGGTAGTCGAACGGCCCGCGCAGCGCGCGCGTGCTCGTCATCGGCTCGACCTGAGCGATCGCTGACACGTCGTGAGGCTAATGCCGCGACCGGACCGCCCCGTGCGGGCGATCCGGGCCGCGGGCGCCTATACGGCTGCGCCCGCCGGAGCCAGGCCGGCGGCGGCGCGCAGCGCCTGCGCCTTGTCGGTCTTCTCCCACGTGAAGTCGTGGTCTTCGCGTCCGAAGTGGCCGTAGGCGGCGGTCTTCTGGTAGATCGGCCGGTGCAGCTTGAGCTCCTCGCGGAAGGCGCCCGGGCGCAGGTCGAAGTGCTCGTCCACGAGCTGGGCGATCTGAGCGCGGCTGATCTTCTCGGTGCCGAACGTCTCCACCATCACCGACACCGGACGGGCGACCCCGATCGTGTACGCAACCTGCACCTCGGCGCGGTCGGCAAGGCCGGCAGCGACGATGTTCTTGGCGACCCAGCGGGCGGCGTAGGCAGCCGAGCGGTCCACCTTCGAGGGGTCCTTTCCGGAGAACGCGCCGCCCCCGTGACGTGCCATGCCGCCATAGGTGTCGACGATGATCTTGCGCCCGGTCAGGCCGCAGTCGCCCATCGGGCCGCCGATCACGAAGCGCCCGGTGGGGTTGACGAGGAAGTTGCGCATCAGCTTCTTCTCGTCGTAGAGCTCGGTGGGCAGGATCGGGTGCAGCACGTGCTCGAACAGGTCGGGCTTGATGAGCGTCTCGGCGTCGATGCCGTCGGCGTGCTGGGTGGAGATCAGCACCTTCTCGATCTCCACCGGACGGCCTTCGTTGTAGCGGACGGTCACCTGCGTCTTGCCATCCGGGCGCAGGTAGGGCACCACCTCGCCCTTGCGCACCTCGGCAAGGCGCTTGGCGAGCTTGTGCGCGAGCAGGATCGGGAGCGGCATCAGCTCGTCGGTCTCGTTGCTGGCGTAGCCGAACATCATCCCCTGGTCGCCAGCGCCCGCCACGTCGAGCTCGTCCTCGTCGCCCGGTTCGTGACGGGTCTCATAGGCGGCGTCCACGCCCTGGGCGATGTCGGGCGACTGCTTGTCGATCGCGTTGATGACAGCGCACGTGTCGCAGTCGAAGCCGAATGCGGCGTTGTCGTAGCCGATCTTGCGCACGGTCTCGCGCGCGATCTGCTGGATGTCCACGTAGGTGCTGGTGGATATCTCACCGGAGACGACGATCAGCCCGGTGTTGACGAGCGTCTCGCAGGCGACGCGCCCGTAGGGGTCGTCGGCGAGCACGGCGTCGAGCACGCCGTCGGATATCTGGTCGGCGATCTTGTCGGGATGGCCCTCGGTGACAGACTCGGACGTGAATAGGAACTCGCTGTCGGAATGCTGGGTCATGTCTTTCGGCTCGGCTCCACGGTTCGGGGGCGGGGTGCTCCGGCTTGGGGTGGGGGTCCGGAGATGGGGAAAGTCTATGCGGCGCGCTGGCGGGCGCGGCCTCCGCGCTCGACGAAGTCGATGATCAGCGGCACGCCGTCCATACCGTAGCGGGCGCGCAAGCGGTTCTCCACGAAATAGGCGTAGTCGCGCGTCACACGCGCGCGCGAGTTGACCTGGATGGCAAAGCGCGGCGGGCGCGTGCCGATCTGGGTCATGTAGATCAGCTTCAGGCGATGCTGGGAGGCGCCGCGGCGGCTGCCGACCGGCGGCTGACGCGCCTGCACCACCTCGGCGAGGAAGCGGTTGAGCTCGGCGGTGGGTATGCGCCCACGGGCGCGATCGCCGAGCGCGATCGCCTCGCTGAGCAGGCGCGCGACGTTGCGCCCGTTGGCGGCGGATGCGGTGATCACGCGCGGGCGCAGGCGCAGCTTCTCCGCCACGCGCGCGCGCTCGTGATCGAGGTCGATGTCCGCAGCGGCGCCCGGTGCGGGCTCCTCCGCGGGGCTGGAGCGCAGGTCCCACTTGTTGAGCACGATCACGGTGGCACACCCGGCCTTCATCGCAAGCTCGGCGACTCGCAGGTCCTGCGCGGTCACCCCATCGGAGGCGTCGCACACGACGAGCGCCACGTCCGCGCGCTCGGCGGCGCGCTGGGAGCGCAGCGAGGTGTAGTACTCCAGCGAGTCGCGCGCCGTCTTGGACTGAAGGCGTATCCCGGCGGTGTCGATCAGCAGCAGGCGGCGGTCGTCTACGACGAGCGGAGTGTCGATCGCGTCGCGCGTGGTGCCCGCCACGCCTGACACGATCACCCGGTTTTCGCCGAGGAAGCGGTTGACGAGCGAGGACTTGCCGACATTGGGCCTGCCGATCACCGCCAGGCGGATCTCCTCCTCGACGGCGTCCTGCTCGGATTCGGCGGGCAGCAGCTCGACAACCCGGTCGAGCAGATCGCCCGAACCGAGGCCCTGGGCCGCCGAGACCGGGATCGGCTCGCCCAGGCCGAGGCGGTGGAACTCCGAGGCGAGCGGGACGTCCTTGACGCTGTCCACCTTGTTGGCGGCCACCACACACGGAAGCGGCGAGCGGCGCAGGAGGTCGGCGATCTCCTCGTCGCCCGGACGCACGCCGGCGGAAGCATCCACGACGAGCACCGCCACCTCCGCGTCCGCGAGCCCCGCCTGCGCCTGCTCGCGGATCGAGCCGGACAGCGGGTCCTCGTCGTGGAAGTCCACACCGCCGGTGTCGATCAGCGTGAACGTGCGCCCGTTCCACTCGCACTCCACCTCGTTGCGGTCGCGCGTGACGCCGGGCCGCTCGTGCACGACCGCCGCGCGCGAGCCCGACAACCGGTTGACGAGCGAGGACTTGCCGACGTTGGGGTATCCGACGATCGCGACCTTCATGGACTGAAGTATTGCTGGGAGCGTTGGCGGGCGCGGCCACGCAACCCCGACGCAAACGCCCTCGTTGATACCGCTTGGCCGCCAAACCTCGTCTGCCGCCCGCTGGTGATAACGCCTCGATCGGCCCGACCGGCGATGTCCGTTGTTCGCGATCGCAGCGGGCGCCGACCGGCGTCGCCGAGCAATAATCCTGGGCTCATTGGCCGGTTAGCTCTCGGCGCAGTCGGCGAGCCGGCACAAATGGCGCACCTCGGGCAGCGCCGAAACGCCACCCGAGGCCGCACGCTCATTTACTGCTCTACCACGCTCAGCTAGAGACCGTTACGCCTAAAGCGGTGCTGGTGCCTGTGATGAAGGATGTTCCCCCATCGCTACACGGGCCTGAACCGGATTCTTCACCGGCGAATTCGAATTCGGCGCCGCTGGACACGTTTTTGATGAACTTCACCTTCTCCCCGAATTTGCACGAGACGGTACCGATCGTACATAAGAATTCGTATTCAACACCAGTAACCTGATCCCACGTCACGCCCGCTTCTAACACGAGTTCCGTTTTCCACGGAAGTTTAAGTGCGTGCATCACAGGACTAAAACAGAAACCCGAAACACGTTCGCATTTCACTAAGTTTTTTTCGCTCCCTGCTAAATCCGTGACTTCTGCTATTTCGTCGACAGCACTCGGACCCACCGTTCCCTTTAAAACAAGATTGCACCTCACTTCACCAGAACCAAGACTACCACCAGTCTTATGTAAGACGATACTTACATCACTATTAGTCGCTTCCGCTTTCGCTATCGCTTCCCCATTCTTTAACCAGCCGAGTCCCGCAGAAGCACTAGCCACAAAAAGTGCACTGAGCCCGACGCCCATAATAGCCACACATATGACCCTGATCTTCTTCATAGCCGAACCCCCATACTTAGTTACGTTGAAGCCACGTAAACCCTTACTTGACACCTACCTGTTCCAGCATGGGCATACATCGCCATAAGGCGGGTACGCTGCTGCCTATCTCCTTACCGCGATGCGAGTTTGCCCTCGCCACTGGGCGCCTACGCTACGGTGACGCCTAAGACTCACCCTTTCGCTGACGCGGCCCCTCTTTCGGTAACTCAAGCCCGCTCATCAACCTCGCTATCTACTACGTTCCCTGCGTTGTGGTTTGGTCTATCGGTCAAATCCTAACTTTGCATATCATCGGCCCGGCTGTCAAGCTTAGTCAACTGATGTTTCAGGCATCGGGAACCCTTCAACACGAAGACCTCCGCTCGGGCTCCAGTACGTGGGGGCGTTCTCGACACCATCGCGAGAGACCCCCCTTCATAGAGACGCCTTTTTCAGCTCGAAGTCGGTGATGCGCCCTCGATTGACGTCGAGCGGGCTGTAAACGTCAGGCCAATCCTCGGCCCGTCTTGCCAACGCCCACGACTATCCTGCGTCGGCCCAAGGCATAATCTTGCGATCAGGTCACGCAACCAGGCGAGGCGCCCGACTAGCTCGGCGAGTCTGCGCGACCGGGGCCGACGACCCTCGCAGGCGCGAGCTGCACGATCCGCTCCACGACCTGCTCCACCGAGAGACCGGTGGTGTCGAGCTCGATCGCACCAGGGGCGGCTTGCAGCGTGCTGCGCCCGTGGGTGGAGTCGCGCTCGTCGCGCAGCGCCTGCTCGGCTTGCACGGTGGCGGCGTCGGCGCCCAGTTCGACTGCCCGCCGCCGCGCCCGCTCGGACGGATCGGCGGTCAAGTAGACCTTCAGCTCGGCGTCGGGCGCCACCACGGTGGCTATGTCGCGGCCCTCCGCCACCCACTCGCCGCTTGCCAGGAGCGCCTGCTGAGCGGCCACGAGCGCCTCGCGCACACCCGGGTTGGCAGCCACGCGCGAGGCGGACTCGGACACCTCCGCCGTGCGGATCGCCGTTGTGACCTCCTCGCCGTCCAGCAGCACGCGTCCGTCGCGCAGCTCGATCGCGGCGGATCGCGCGAGGGCAGCTGGCTCGTCCTGCGGGCGCGCCAGCGCGAGCAGCCCCACGCAGCGATACATCGCGCCGGTGTCCAGGTAGGTGAAGCCGAGCCGGCTCGCCAGAGCGCGCGCAACGGTGGACTTGCCGGCGCCGGCGGGTCCGTCGATGGCGATCACCACGGTGATCGCCCTGACCGGGGAGAGCAATGAGCAAACATCAGAAGATCGCGTAGTCGCGGACGATTTTTGGGAAGGGCTCGCACTCGAAGAGCAACGCCAGCAAGCCGCTCTCGATTTCCTTTCCAAGCCGCTTTGCCTCGAGGAACGCAGTCGAAGACGGGGCGTCAGTACGGGTGAGCGCTTCGAGCTCGTCCCGGCATGCTTGGTCGTCGAGCATGCCAACAAATCTGTCGTACGCTGCCAGCGTACGTCCTCCAGCGTCGGCGGCGTCATATGTCAGAAATGCTTCAGCGACCCTGTCCGCTGGGGGCATTCGCAACCGCTCGTCGAGGAACGCACGCATCTGGGACACCTCTAACGAAGAGCATTCGAGAACCGGGAGCAGACCGCTGGCAAAGAGCAGCTTGCGCGATGTCCGGAGCTTTGCGTTACGCAGACCCCACTTGTCGTGGGTTTGGTGCTCCTTGCCCGCAAAGTCCACGCATACTGTGCGCCAGTAGCGAATCACGTCGTTCAGCAGGAATCGCGGCACACTGAAGTCCTTCACCGACTCGTCTAGATATCGGTCGAAGAGCCTCTGCCTGACTGTGGCATAGATGCTGCCACCCGTAGCACACACCGACTCGAGCAGAAAGAGCATACGGCAAGTGAGGTTGCTGTTGGAATCGTCCTCCAAGCCGATGTGTCCCACCATCTCAACGCTTGCGACAGGTTTCCCAAACACCCCTTGGACGCCAGGCGATTTGTCGAGGATAAGCTCGATTTCTCTTTTTTCCGGTTGAACGTCGTCGCGCTTGCGGCCATCCACGAGGACCATGTAGTCATCGTCACTGCCACTGGTCATCTCAGAGCGTCCCCACGAGCCCATCAGAACGATGGAGGCGTCCTCGTCGTGAGGAAGCCCCTTCAGGCGCGGCTTACGCTCCGCCAGACGCTCACGCGTAAGAGCGCGAGCGCGCATGAGATTGGGAAACTGCCCACCACTCGCTTGCGCAAGCCGGCCCAAGGGCTCACCGATTTCCACGCGCGACTTCAATCCCGAATCGGAGCCTCGAGAATCCAAGGCACATCGATGCACCGCCGCAAGAGGGGCATGAACAGATCTTCGTCCCGTTCGGTAAGCGGCACGTGATGAAGCTCACTGGAAAGCGAGCTCAGGTGAACATGCCTCAGTCGCCCACCAAAGGCGTCGAGCAGCCGAGCAGCCACGGCCCCGACTTTGTCGAGCGACCAGGCGTGCGCTATGTCGAAGCAAAAACCCGCCAGCGGCAGCTTCTCAAACCAAGAAGCCATCTCCTCAACTGTGCGACCGTCGTGCTTTCGACCATCCATGTTCTCGAGAACCAGCTTCCGACCGAGTTGCGCATAGAGCGATACGTCTTCGATGGTGTCCGGGTGGATGACAACGGCGTGTGCGCGGGCGGATAGATGAACCAGCGACTCCACCATCTCCGCCTCCGAGGCAGCCCGCTTCTTCGAAGGCCCGTGGATGCTGAGGTATCGAAAGGGCAAAGGCGGATCGGAGTCGAGGTATTCGATCAATCCACCGAGCTCCCCCCCTGTCAGCGCCGAAAGCTCTATCGAAAACGGGGAAATCTGCTGGGCGCGTCCGACTTGCGCGTTCCAGTCGCCACGCAAATCGCTCATGTAGCCGGTGGAAGCCCCAACCGGGTGGTGCGAGAGGAGAGCCGGACGGTCGATGGCGGCGACTGAGCTCATCCGAGCGCAACCGTAGCAATACACATGGATGACACGGCGGCAAACCGGCTCATAGTCAAGAGGTGAGCGACTCGATGTCCTTGACGAACCCCGGGTAGGAGACCGCCGCGGCGTCCATGCCGCGCACCTCGACGCCCTCACGGGAGGCGAGCCCTGCGACGGCGCCCATCATCGCCAGGCGGTGGTCGCCGGCTGCGTCGATCGTTCCGCCGCGCAGGCCGCCGGTGCCCCGCACCACGAAACCGTCGTCGGTCGCCTCGATGTCGGCGCCGAGGCCGCCCAAGCCGTCGACGACCGTGGAGATCCTGTCGGACTCCTTCACGCGCAGCTCCCCGGCGCCGCGCACAACCGTCTCACCCTCGGCAAAGCAGCCCAGCAGCGCGACGAGCGGCAGCTCGTCGATCGCCAGCGGCACCTCGTCGGGCTCAACCGTGGTGGCCTCCAGAGCACCGTGGGCGACATCGAGGTCGCACACCGGCTCGTGCGCGCTCAGCTCGGCGTTCTCGGGCTCCAGGTCTCCGATGACGATCGCCCGCATCCGCTGGAGGATGCGCAGGAAGCCGGTGCGAGTCCAGTTGCACCCGAGGTTGCGCACGAGGATGCGCGATCCGGGCACGAGCACGGCAGCCGCTATGGCGAACGCCGCCGAGCTGGGATCGGCGGGGACGACGATGCGCTCGAGCACGAGCTCATCGGCGTTCACCACCGTCACGTGACGGCCGTGGCGGTGGATGTTGACACCGGCGCCGAGCAGCATCCGCTCGGTGTGATCGCGGCTGCGCGCCGGCTCCCCCACGGTGGTTGCGCCGTCGGCGGCGAGCGCCGCGAGCAGCACGCACGACTTGACCTGCGCGGACGCGACAGGCAACTCGTAGGAGATCGAATGCAGCCTGGAGCCTTCGATTCGAAACGGCGCAAAGCGACCCTCGCGTGCCTGCAGCTCGGCTCCCATCAGCCGCAGAGGGTCGGCGATGCGATCGACCGGGCGGCGACGGATGCTCTCATCGCCGTCGAGCGTGAACGAGCGACCCTCCTGCGCCGCCAGCCAGCCGGGGAGCAGGCGCAGCAGCGTGCCCGCGTTGCCCACGTCGATCGGCTGCCCCGGCTCGCGCGCCTCGCGCAAGCCGGTGCCGCGCACGGTGATTACGCCGTCGCGCTCCTGCACGAGCGCTCCGAGCTGCTGGATGGCGGCGAGCGTGGAGTCGGTGTCCGCTGCATGCAGGTAGTTCTCGATGCGCGTCGGGTATGTCGCGATGGCGCCGAGGATCGCGGCCCGGTGAGAGACCGACTTGTCGGCTGGAGCGGTCAGCTCCCCCTGCAGTGCGCGGGCGGGATCAAAGCGCATGTCCATGGTTGTCTACCCTACGAGCCAGGCGCCGGGGCGGCGTTCATCATCCGCTGACGCTCGCAGCGAGCGCTCTCGTTCCAGGCGGCAAGCGCGCTGCGGTCTGCGTGTGCGAGCGTCGCGCGCACCTCGCCCAGCCCCTCGATCGCCTCATCGATGGCTTCGAGGAGCGCGTGGCTGTTGGAGAGGTAGATGTCCACCCATATCGCCGTGTTGGCGCCCGCCACGCGCGTGGCGTCGCGGAAGCTCGGACCGGCGCCCAGCAGACCGCCGTCGAGCCCCCGTTGCTCGCGCTCCAGAGCGCGCGCGGCGCCGCTGAGGAGCACGTTGGCGAGCACGTGCGGCAGGTGCGACAGGCGCGCCATCAGGCGATCGTGCGCGCCGGCGTCGATCGGGGCGGGATACGCCCCGAGCACGGCGATCAGGTCGCTCAAGCGCTGCAACGACGACCCTGCCTCGCTTTCGCGCTCGCCAGACGCATGGCGGGGCTGCTCCCCGACCAGGGGAGTGACCGAGGGCGTGAGATACCAGGTGGCGCCGTCGAAGAGCTCGGGGCGGGCCTGCTCGACGCCCGCCGACTCGGCCCCCGCCATCGGATGGCCGCCCACAAAGCGCTCGTCAGCCACTGCCGAGAGGATCGCGCGCTTGGTTGAGCCCACATCGCTGAGGACGCAGTCGGGTGGGGCGGCGGCAAGCGCAGCGAGCGCACACTCGGCGATCGCACCCACGGGCGTGGCGACGAACGCGAAATCTGCGTCGGCGACGGCCTCGGAGACGCTCGGCGCCGTCTCGTCGATCGCGCCAAGCTCGAGCGCGGCGGCGAGCGCACGCTCGTCGGGGTCGTAGCCGGTGACGTGAGCGCCGGCACGACCGCGCGTCGCCATGCCGATCGATCCACCGATCAACCCGACGCCGAGCACCGCGACGTTCACCGGTTCGGCCTCGCGCCGGGCGCGCCGAGCTCAGTCATCGGCCCACCGGGGCACCGCGGCGCTCACGCCGTGCTGAACGCCTTCCCCGCCAGCGCCGCGGCGCTCTCGACGGCTGCCGCATACTCGGCGAACTCGTCGGCTATCAGCGCCTGAGGACCGTCACAAACGGCTTCGTCGGGATTCGGGTGCACCTCCACGATGATCCCATCCGCTCCGGCGGCAGCCGCCGCCAGCGACAGCGGGAGCACCAGGTCGCGCCGCCCCGCCGCATGGCTTGGATCGACGATCACGGGGAGGTGCGAGAGCTCCTTGAGCACCGGCACCGCCATCAGGTCGAGCGTGAAGCGGTAGGCGGTCTCGAACGTACGGATGCCGCGCTCGCAGAGCATCACGTTCGGGTTGCCTTCCTTGAGGATGTACTCGGCTGCCATCAGCAGCTCGTCGAGCGTCGAGGACAGGCCGCGCTTGAGCAGCGCCGGACGCCCCGAGCGGCCGACCTCGGCGAGCAGCGGGTAGTTCTGCATGTTGCGCGCGCCGATCTGGATCACGTCGGCGACCTCGAGCACGGGCTCCAGGTCGCGCATGTCCATCAGCTCGGTGACGATCGGCAGGCCGGTTTGCTCCTTGGCTTCGGCGAGCAGGCGCAAGCCCTCCTGCCCAAGTCCCTGGAAGGCGTAGGGAGAGGTGCGCGGCTTGTAGGCGCCGCCCCGGTAGAGCGTGGCGCCGGCGTCCTTGACGATGTCCGCCGTGGAGAGCACCTGCTCGCGCGATTCCACGGTGCACGGGCCGGCGATCATCGCGAAGTGCTCTCCCCCGATCTTGCGCCCTTCGATCTCGAGCACGCTGCGCTCGCCGTGGCGGAACTGAGCGGAGGCGAGCTTGTAGGGCTTGAGGATCGGCACCACCCGGTCGACGCCCGGCTGAGCCTCCAGCCCAAGGCTCTCGACGCTCGCGTCCTGCTCCACGTCTCCGATCGCGCCGATCACGGTGACGCGAGCGCCGCGACTGCGGTGGGGCACGGCGCCGGCGCGCTCGATCTTGTCTATGACCGCCTCGATCTGGTCCTCGGTGGCGGTCTCCTTCATGACGATCATCATCGGTTCATCCTTTCAAGTGCTCGTTGCATTTGAGTGCTGGTTGTGTTCGTGAGCGGTGAGACACACCCTGGGTGAGCATCTGGCTGGCCACGCTGGCCGACTGGAGCGGCGCCCGGCTCCTGCTGCGGAGCCCTGGTGCGGCCTTTGCGCCCTCCGCTCACACGAGGAGGGTCAGGCCGAAGCGCCTAGCTAAATCGCCAGGTGCGCGCGTAGAACCGATACGAGGAAGCGGCATCTGCCAGCGCCCGACCCGTGGGCGCTGAGAGGTTGGATGTGGATGCCGTGATCGAAGCAGTCATGATCGGTCTAAAGACGTTTGTAGCAGACCGGCGCGCCGATGTCGAGCCGCTTGGCGGGCGCCCGACGCCGACCCCGCCTCAGAGCGCTTCGGTGAGCGCGTCGAGGAAAATCTCGTTTTCCTCTGAGCTGCCGTAGGTCACGCGCAGCGCGCCTGCACGGCCGAGCGCGGCGCCACCGCGAACGAGCACACCGCGTTCTTCCAGCCCACGCATCACCTCGGGCTCGCGCTCGGCGGCCTGGTTAGGATCGTCGGCGAGCGAGAACCAGCAGAAGTTGGCTTGCGACTCCGCCGGCGAGAGACCGAGCGCGCGCAGGCGCTCATCGACCGAGATGCGCTCGGCGATCGTGCGGGTGACCCGCTCGGTGACGGCGTCCTGGTGGGCGAGCGCCTCCGTGGCGGCGGCTTGGGCGACCGTGTTGCAGAAGAACGGCTGGCGCACCTGGTTGACGGCGCGCGGGAAGTCCTCGGAGCCGCAGAGCGCGAAGCCGACGCGCAAGCCGCACAGCCCGTACACCTTCGAGAAGGTGCGCAGCAGGACCAGGTTGGGGTGACGGTGCAGCAGCTCGATCGACGCGTCGGGGTCCTCGAGCAGGTTGAACTCGCAGTACGCCTCATCCACGATCACGCAAACGTGCGGCGGAATCTCGGCGAGGAACTCGGCGATGCTCGCCAGCGGCAGCGCTGTGCTGGTGGGGTTGTTGGGGTTGCACACGATCACCAGGCGCGTGGCGGCGGTGATCTCGCGCAGCATGCCCTGCAGGTCGTGCTTGTCGTTTGCGTCGAGCGGCACCGTCACCGCGCGCGCCCCCGAGGCTGCGCTCAGGTGCGGATAGACCGAGAACGAAGGCCAGGCGTAGACGAGCTCGGCGCCGGGCTCGAGCAGCGCCTCGCCCGCGGCGAGCAGGATGTCGCACGACCCGTTGCCGATCGCGATGCGCGAGGAGGGCACGCCGTAGCGCTCGGACAGCCGCTGGCGCAGGACGGAGTTGGTGGGGTCGGGATAGCGGTTGAGCGTCGCGAGCGCGCCGTTGATCGCATCCACCACCGCCGGCAGCGGCGGCCAGGGGGACTCGTTGGAGGCAAGCCGCACGCGCGGCGCCCGCTCGGCGTAGCCGCCGGCGGCGGGATAGACCGGGATGCGGGAGATGCGCTCTGAGAACTCGATCGCCACGCATGCAATTGTGGCGAAAGCCGGCTCGACGCGTGAGCAGGCTCAGCGCGTGAGCGTGAGCGTGCGGCTGATCTGCCACGAACCACCTTCCCTGCCCGTGACGGACACGAGCAGCTGAGCGGGCAGCGTGTGGCTCTTGCGCAGCAGCTTGCGCCCAGCTACGTTGAGCGTGAGCGTCAGCGCACTGGACCCTTTGGCAGCGACCCTCGTGGTGAGCGCACCGATGAACACGCGCTTGACCACGCGGCGGCCGTGGACGGTGAGGTGCTTGAGCGCATACAGCCGCACAGACACCGTGCACGCGGGCGGACAGGCGGCGTGGCCGATCGTGATCCGGTGACTCCCAGACAGCTTGCCCCGGTTGGGGGGCAAACCGAGCTTGCTCGCCAGCTGGGAGACCGTATACGCCACAGGCCCAACGCCCGCAGTGTTAGTGGTGGGGGTGGAAGGCCCAGGCGTCGTGATCGTCCGGGTGACCACTTCCGGCGGCGGAGCTGGTGTAGTGACCGTCACCGTTGTCGTTTCGCCAGGCACGGCTTCTTTGACCGTCAGGCCATGCGAGACGATGTTGGAGGCCCCGCTATCGTTGGTTACCGTGAGCTTGATGGTGAATTCACCTGCCGCTTCATACGTGTGGGTAACTTCGGTGCCCGATGCCGTGTGCCCATCGCCGAAGTCCCATCGATAGGAGGTCAGCGACCCGGCCCCAGGAGACGAACTGGCACCGTTGAACGAGACCGACCGCCCCACGGTAGGCGTCGAGTACACGGCAAACGACGCCGTCGGAATCGGCGCCTGGGTTACACAGCCGCCTGTGGCGTTGCTCCACTCGCGCTGGAGAAGGTAGTGGCCACCGTTGATGATCTGGTTGAAGGCTGTGGAGCCGAAGCTTCCTTCGAGCAGAGGGCCATATGCATCCGTAACTTCGTTGGCGTCTTCGCCAGGATTGAAGAACGGATACGTGCACTTGTCGCCGTCCTCGACGAATTTCCCGAAATACCAACCGGCGCCGGTGGGGTCGGTGACAGCCTCGTTGTGCTCGTGGCTGAGGGTGCTGATCTCATCATCAGCCGGAGTGCTATTCGGCTCAGCTGGCGTTTCGCAGCCTCGCACATGGTCGTAGGGCATGTTGGCGTAGACGATCGGGGAAAGAGCAGCGGTCTGAAAGTGGTAGGCACAGAACACGTTCGTATTGCATTCCGCTGCCGTCCCCACTCCCCCGGCACAACTGTCGACGCCCTGCGGTGTGACCACGAAGTACATGGCGCCGAGACCCGTTGGCAGGTGGTGCAGGCTCACGAAGGCTGTCAGCTCGGTCTGTATCTGGGAGTCGGTCAGGCACGGTTGACTGGTAGACGGCAGCCCCGGTTCGTTTGAAGTCGGGCATTCCTCTTCTGGATTCAGCGGCGTGTTGCGAGGCGGGTATTCGTCTTCGTCCTTGAGAGATAGCCCGAACGTCGATTCGTAGACACCGGCAGTGGGTTCGCCGTACTGCAGATCGGTGGAATAGACGTTGCTCAGCTTGTGGCTTTTTGAATCCGCCGCAACGTTCGCCAAAAAGGTGTTGATCGTTGCTTCATAGCCGCCCGGGAAAGGCGTGAAGGAGGTTCCTGGCTGACCGTTTTCGGCGGCTTTGGCAGGCTGCCAGTAGATGGTGTAGGTGGTATGCGCGTGCATCACGGCTCCCCCGTGGTATTCGAGCGGTCCGGCGCACGACAATGCGCAACTGCTAGCGGCCTGGCGCTGCGCAGCCCTCGGGCCGTTCCTGTCGTGACGGTAAACCACGCCGCGACCGGCCCCCAGGAGCACCTTGGTGCTGGCAGACGCAACATGCAAGCGTCCCACCGCTTGGACACCGGTTGCGCTTCCAGCGAGCAAGATCGGAAGCACGGCTAGCAGTGCCACCAGCCAGCGTGCTTTCCATCGTCCTCTCAAGTCCCCAGCCACGGATATCCCATCGGCGCGATCACGTGCACCCTTGAGAGAAAAGCCTACTGCGCGGCGTGTAAATCGACCCGCAGCGAGGCGGCGTCGCCCATGTAGACGTGTTTGGGCTCATGCTGGTTGGCGGCGTAGTAGTGGATCAGCACGCGGATGACGCGCGGCAGGGAGCCGGGGACCGGGATCTCGCGGGCGCACAGGAGCGGGACCTCCTCGAAGCCGAGCGCGCGGGCAGCCACCGCGGGGAACTCGGCGGTGAGGTCGTCGGTGACCGTGAAGATGCAGCTCACCACCTGCGTCGGGGAGAGCGCGTTGCGCTCCATGATCGCGCTCATCAGCTCGGTGGTGGATCGGAGGATCGCGTCGGACTCATCGCGCTCGACGCTTATTGCGCCCCGCAGGGCGTGTAGGCGCTCTTGCATTCGGCGGCGATTGTGCCAAAGCGCTCAGCGAAACCCGGTGTGGGGCGAGCTCGCGCAGGCTGGCGAGCTCGGACTCGGACAGCCTCCGGTGCCCGCCGGAGGGCAGCTGTCCGAGCCGCAGCGGCCCGAATGCGGTGCGCTGAAGCGCGAGCACCGGATGGCGGACGGCGTCGCACATGCGCCTGACCTGACGGTTGCGGCCCTCGTGGATGGTGATGTCGAGCACGTCGCGGGTCACCCGACGCACGCGCGCGGGCGCGGTGAGCCCGTCTTCGAGCTCCACCCCTTCGCGCAGCTTGCGCAGCGCCCGGTCGGAAACCGGCGCCCCTGCGACGGTGGCGCGATAGGTCTTGGGCACCTCGAAGCTCGGGTGCGTGAGGCGATGGGCGAGCTCACCGTCGTTGGTGAGCAGGATCAACCCGGTGCTGTCCGCATCGAGCCTTCCCACCGGGTAGAGGCGCCGCGCCTCGGGGACGAGCGCCACGACGGTGGGACGGTTGTAGGGGTCGTGCGCGGTGCTGAGCACGCCGAGCGGCTTGTTGACCGCATACACGACATGCTCCTCCGGGCCGCACAGCGCGCGTCCGTCGACCGCCACGACGCTGTGCTCGTCGACGTCGAGCGCCGGATCGTCGACCTTCTCCCCCGCGACGCTCACCCGTCCTTCGGCGATGAGCGCCTCGCAGGCGCGTCGCGACGCCACGCCGGCGTGGGCCAGGTACTTGGCTAGGCGCATGGGGTGCAACCATAGGGCGAATGGATCTCGATCTCTTGGAGCAGACGCTCGCCACCCACGGGCAACCGCGCTTCCGTGCACGCCAGGTGTGGGAGTGGGCTGCGCGCGGCACCGCCGGGTATGCCGAGATGACCAACCTGCCGGCGCAGTTGCGCGAGGCGCTCGCTGCCGAGGTTCCGTTTTCCAGCCTCGCTTTGCAAGACGAGCGACGGGCGAGCGACGGCACGGTGAAGGCGCTGTTCGCCACCGCCGACGCGCGCCCGCTGGAGGCGGTGCTGATGCGCTACCGCGACGGGCGCCGCTCGATTTGCGTGTCGTCGCAGTCGGGGTGTCCGCTGACGTGCACGTTCTGCGCAACCGGATCGATGAAGTTCGCCCGCAACCTCACAGCGTCGGAGATCCTCGACCAGGCGCTCCACTTCAGGCGGATCGAGCAGATCGACCACTGCGTGTTCATGGGCATGGGCGAGCCGATGCTCAACCTCGACAACGTGCTCGCCGCGTGCGAGCGCCTGCCGGACGTGGGGATCGCCCACCGGCGCACCGCCATCTCCACGGTGGGCTGGATACCGGGCATCGAACGGCTAGCCGACCAGGAGATGCCGCTGCGGCTGGCGCTGTCGCTGCACGCCCCCGAGGACGCGCTGCGCTCCCAGCTGATGCCCGTCAACGAGCGCTACCCGCTGGCGGAGGTGATCGACGCCTGCCGGCGCTTCTACGAGCGCAAGCGCCGGAGAGTGTTCGTCGAGTATGTGATGCTCGCGGGAGTCAACGACCGCTACGAGCAGGCGGTGGCGCTCGCCAAGCTGCTCGGGCCGCGCCGCGCAAACGAGGAGCCGCACATGTTCAAGGTGAACCTCATCCCCTACAACCCCACCGACTCGCCATACGACGGATCGAGCCGCGAGGCGATCGCGGCGTTCAAGGCGGCACTCGAAGAGCACGGAACACCGGCCACCGTGCGACTGACGCGTGGCAGGGACATCGACGCCGCCTGCGGCCAGCTGGCGGCACGCGCCGCCTGAGGGCGCCGCTAGGCCGCCGCTGGCCCTTCGCCCGCGCGAGCCTCTCCCGCTCGCAGCAGGCGATCGCGCAGCTCTGCCTGCTCCTCGGGGGTTGGGTCCCATTGCGTGACGTCGGGCAGCTCGCCGAGGGCGTTCAGCCCGAACAGCTTCAAGAACTGCGTGGTGGTGCGGTACATCACCGCACCGAACTGCGAGCGACCCGACTCTTCGATCAGCCCTCGCTCGAGCAGCGTGGAGGCGGCTGAGTCGGCGCTCACACCGCGGATGCGCGTGATCTCCGGACGAGAGATCGGTTGCAGATAGGCGACGATCGCAAGCGTCTCAGCCTGCGCCGGGGTCAGCGTGGAGGCACGCGGGCGGCTGAACAGACGCTTGGCGGCGTCCTCGCTCAGCGGGTCGGAGGCGAACGTGAAGCCGCCCGCCAGCTCGCGCAGATGGATGCCGCTGGCACCCGGGGCAAAGCGCTGCGCAATCTCCTCGAGCGCCGTCTTCACTTCGGACTCCTCAACGTCCGCCGCCTCGGCAAGCTCCCGGGCAGAGAGCGGGTCGGGCGAGAGGAACAGCAGGGCTTCGATCGTCTGAACCAGATTCAGCGCCTCGCGGGGCGGCTCGTCCTCCCCGCTCAAGCCGCCCGTCCTTGGGCGACGAGCGCGGGCGCCGTGGCGGCGTGCACGGAGATCGCCCCGAAGCTGTCCTGTTGCTCCCACCACGCTTCACCGCGTTTGTAGAGCTCGAGCAGCGCGAACAGGGTGACGGCGACGGTCATCCGGTCGGGAGCGTCCTTGACCGCCTCGTCGAAGCTGAAGCTGCCGCGCCGCAGAAGGCCGCGCAGATGACTCAGGCGCTCGGCGACGGTGACGCGCGGGATCGACAGATGGCGCAGGTTGATCGCGGGCGGCATCCGCAGCAGCCGGCCAACCGCTTCGCCGAGCACGGCGGGGTCGTGCGAGCCGTCCTCGGCGTACACCACCGTGCGGCGCAGGTGCGCGGGCAGCGGAGCACTGCGGAAGCGCACGCCGCGCTCGCGCTCGAACAGCTCGAGCAGGTGCGCTGACGCCGAGCGGTAGCGGCGCGCCTGGAGCATCCGCGCGAGCAGCTCCTCGGCGGCCTCCCCGGGCTCCATGTCGAGCAGCTCCTCCTCGTCCTCGGCGAGCATCAGGCGCGACTTCAGTTCCAGCAGCGCGGCGATCAGCACGATGAACTCGGTGGCGGTCTCCAGATCCAGCTCGGCGCGGGCTTCGAGATGGTCGAGATAGGCGAGCACCACCTCGGCGACGGGCAGCTCGAGCAGATCCACCTCCTCGCGCAGGACGAGTGCGAGCAGCAGGTCGAACGGGCCGCTGAACACGTCGAGGTCGAGGTCGAGCGCAGGAAGCGTCACTCGGCAACCGTAGCGGCCTCACCAGACAGCGCGAGCCGGGCAGGGGGCGCGTGCTGTGTGTGCGCGAAAGCCGGACACGCGCGCGTGCGCGCGCACACGCGTGGCAGCCGCTTTCGGAACACATACATCGCTCCTCCTAGGACGACCACGCCGCATGCCGCGTGGTCCCGGGCCGGGGGGTGACCCGGCGGGGGGGGGGGGGGGGGGGCCCCCCCGCGACCG
>JBQCGU010000096.1:0-17028 GCA_051955355.1 Solirubrobacteraceae bacterium
CTGGCTTCTTCGGCGTTGCCCCGGGCACGAGCGAGGAGACCAACCCGAACGCGCTGGCGACGGTGGCGCACGACACGATCTTCACCAACTGCGCGCTCACCGACGACGGCGACGTGTGGTGGGAGGGTTTGACCTCCGAGCCGCCCGCGCATCTCATCGACTGGCGCGGCAAAGATTGGACGCCCGGATCGGATGCGCCGGCGGCCCATCCGAACGCCCGCTTCACGGCGTCGGCGGCCCAAGACCCGGCGATTGCCGCCGAGTGGGAGGACCCGGCGGGAGTGCCGATCAGCGCGATGCTTTTCGGAGGCCGGCGCTCGACGGTTGTCCCGCTCGTAACCGAGGCGCTGGACTGGGAGCACGGTGTGTTCATGGGCGCGGTGATGGCTTCCGAGAAGACCGCCGCTGCCGCGGGCACCGTCGGCGAATTGCGGTTCGACCCGTTCGCGATGCTGCCCTTCTGTGGCTACAACATGGCGGACTACTTCGCTCACTGGCTGAAGATCGGCAGCCAGGCGGACGCTTCGAAGCTCCCGAAGATCTTCTACGTCAACTGGTTCCGCAAGGACGCAAACGGTCGCTTCCTATGGCCTGGGTTCGGCGAGAACTCGCGCGTGCTCGCGTGGGTGTTCGCGCGCTGCGCCGGTCACGGCGCCGCCCACGAGACGCCGATCGGTCACATCCCGCCGGTGGGTGTGGAAGGCATCGACACACGCGGCTTGGACGTCTCAGAAGGAGACGTCGCTGAGCTGCTGCGCGTGGATACGGACGAGTGGAAGCGCCAGCTTCCGCACTTCCACGAGCACCTCGGCAAGTTCGAGCGCCTTCCGCGTGAGCTGCACGACCAGCTGCAGGCGCTCGAGCAGCGGTTGTCGGCATAAAGCCTCCCAACAGCTGTCACAACGAATAAGGCTGCCGCCCAGGCGAGGCAAGCCGTCGGCGCCGCGCCGCGCCGGGCCGGATGTGCACCCGTGTGCAACAGGGGTGGTGCGGATGGCAGCCGCGTCCCAGCCGCTCCTTAGGATGGTTGTGTGCTGTGGAAAGAGAAGAAGGCGGCGGGAAGCGCCAGAGATCAAGAGCGGTTGCTGGACGCCATGCTGGCCTTTTCGCATACGCAGATCTTGGCCCAGGTCACCGACGAGGCGAGCCTTGACAGCCGCACCGTAGGCCTGCTGGCGTTCAATGGGGCACTGCTGGGCGGCGCATTGGCGGCTAAGGCTCTGCTTGGCTACTACTGGTGGATGCCGCTCATAGCGGTTGGCGTATCAACGGGTCCGTGTCTTTGGTCGGTATTCAAGAAGACGAGCGCTTTCGGGCCTCGGGCTCTGGGGTTCTACGAACAGTTCGGTGCCGAAGGTCCACTCGGGTCTCGAACCCAGCTTCTCTCCGACCTCGACGACACGTTTGACTTCAACGCTGGCCGGGTCAAGTGGAAGACATGGCGCCTACGTTTCGCACTAGCTACCCTCGTCGTCGGCTTGGGCGTTGTAGGACTGTTGATAGCCGTCGTCAGGCCGACTACTATAAGGCTGTGCGCGCGAGAACAAATCCGCGTCCAGGTTCGGGACCACCGGTACCGGTGCCTCCCCCGTCGGGACTTCCGCTTGTTGGTGCCGGTGGGGTAGTGCGCGGCGGCACTAAACAGTCGTAGCTCCGTTTTCTCGGGAGCGCCTGAAAGTAACGATGAGGGCGAGGGCTTGCGTAATCAATGCAGCGCTCAGCGCGAGCACGAAGCTCGGGGCCACCGCTGTCGAAGGCAGCACGATGGCCAGAGCGAAGCAGAATAGAACGTAGGCCACCAAGCCGACGGTGAAGCCGCGCATGATCCGCACGAGCTGATGCTCGCCGTGCTGCGCATGCGTGAACGTCGCCAGCACGGTTGCCACGACGGGGAAGGGCGTCAGCAGGCCGCTCAGCTTTGGTCCGAGCGGGCCAGACAGCGCGGTGATGGCGATTACGAGCACCAGGGCACTGAGACCGCGCAGCGGCAGGTCCCAGCCGGGCGGGTCGAACGGGCTTGTTGTCGTGGGCAGCGGGCGAGGCAGCGCGAAAACGGTCACCGCAAGGCTCCCGAGCGCGAGCAGCACCGCCTCGGTTGCGCCAGTTGAGATCTGGCTGAACGCGGCGCTCACGGCGATGAACGCCAGCCATCCGGCGAGCAGGCTCAATGCCCAGCCGGCGCGCCGGGCAAGCCGGGCGTAGATGAGGATGAAGGCGCACAGAGACACGATGCCGAGCAGTGTCGCGGTGGCTGCCTGCGCGGCGAACGCGCGGCCGTGGGTGAGCGCGAACACGAGCAGGATCGGTCCCGCCACCACGGGCAACCCTCCGAGCAGTCCGCCCACGCGTGCGCCGAAACGCCGCGCGGCAAGCGAGGCGATCATGACGAACGACGGCGCGAGCAGCAGCTTGGCGGCTATGACCCCCACGCGGCGGGGCTAGTCGCCGTTGTGCCCGTGCGCGTCGCCGGCAGAAGCGGGCGGGCGCGACTCCTCAGCCAACGATGTGATCGTGAGCGCTCCACGCGCCGCCGACTCGAGCACGTCGGTGGCCTCTTCGAGCGAGCGCGCGTACAGCTCGACGAGCAGGTGCACGACGATCTGCTCGTCCTCGTGCTTGTGGAAGCGCACGTGCGTGAAGAACTCCCGGACGCCGTACTCGCCGAACGCGGCGTAGGAGAGGGCGTCGCCCGCCTCGGGTCCGGAGCAGCTCTCCACGTCGTCGGCGTCGACGGTGACCGTGCACGACGCCACCCACGGGGTGCCGGCGATCATCCGTTCCCAGCGATCCTCGATCGGCTCGACGCGCCCGTTCGAGAAGCCCAGGTGGGGCTGGTCGTGCATGCAGTCAAGGCATTGCACAACCGCCTCCTGCAGCTCGTCGACGACTTCGGCGCGCTCGCCGGTTTCGGCGTCGATCTTGTGGATGCCCTCGTAGTGGACCTGAACCTCGAGGTTTTGCGACCAGCAGCGGTAGCACCTCAGCCAGGCTCGGGCGGTGGTCTCAGGGGCTGGTCCGTCCATGACAAGCCATTGTATGCCCCGCCGGCGCGTGCCTAGCGCTTGACCATCACGTACACGACGCTCGCCGCGAAAGCGATTTGGCCGAAGGCGAGCGCTGTGCCGAGGCTGACGGCCCCCAGGGCGCCGGCAAGCGCGCTCCCCAGCGCGAACGCGCCGAGCATCGTCGCCAGGTCGCGGATCATGCGGCCTCCGCGGCAGCCTGCTCGAGCACGGCGAGCAGCGCCGGCTCGTCCAGTCCCGGCGCCTGTTCTGCCAGCACGCGCTCGGCGGCCCGACGCCCGCCCACCGCACGCAAGCCGCGCTCACCGTGCTCGGCGACGAAATGCAGCAGCGCACCCGAGCGCCGAGCGCGCAGGCGGCGCTCGCTCACGTCGATCCCGGCGCGATGCTCTTCGAGCGCCTGCACGAGCTCGTCGACGCCCTGCGGGGGAGAGAGCGAGGAGACGGCGAGCACCTTCGTCGACGCTTTGCCGCCGAGCGATCTCAGCGCAGCGTTCAGGTCGCGCCTGGTGCGCAGCGCCGGTTGGCCCATGTCCGCCTTTGTGACGACGAGCAGATCTGGCACTTCCATGATGCCCGACTTCAGGAACTGGAGAACGTCGCCGCTGCCGGGCTGTACAACCACGAGCACCGTGTCGGCGACATCCGCCACCTCGGTCTCGGCCTGGCCGACGCCCACCGTCTCTATAACGACGATGTCGAACGCCGCCGCCAACGCGTGAGCGGCTGTGCGGGTCGCGGGCGCGAGCCCCCCGAGACGGTCCCCGGCGGCGGTTGAGCGGATCAGCACGCCGCGATCGGTCGGGTCGAACTCGACGCGCGCCCGGTCGCCGAGCAGCGACCCGCCCGACAGACGCGAGCTGGGATCCACCGCCAGCATCGCCACCGTTCTCCCCTGCGCGCGCCAGGCTCTGAGCAACGCCGAGAGCAGCGTGGACTTTCCCGCCCCTGGAGGCCCGGTCACGCCCACGACGTGCCCTGGCGCCTCGCCGCCCAGCTTGGCGGGGGAGAGCTCCGCCAGCAGATCGCGGGCGTGCGCCGCGTCGACGTCGGTTGTGCTCTCGAGCAGGTTCAGCGCAGCGGGCGCTGCCGTGAGGTCGCGCCCGCGCAGGCGCTCGCCAAGCTCGGCGCCGCTCACACGGAGACCGGGGCGCCGCCCCGCTCGCCCACCAGCTCGACGATGTCGCGCATGATGCTCGTGATGTTGAAGTCCTTGGGGGTGTACACAGCCGCTACGCCGGCCTCCTTGAGCGGGGCGACGTCCTGCTCGGGGATGATGCCGCCCACCACCACCGGTGCCTGCACGCCGGCGTCGCGCAGCGCCCGCATCACCGCCGGGATCAGCTCGCGATGCGAGCCGGAGAGGATCGACAGGCCGATCACGTGCACCCCCTCCTGAAGCGCTGAGGAGGCGATCTGCGCGGGGGTGAGACGGATCCCTTCGTAGACGACATCCATCCCGGCGTCGCGCGCCCGCACGGCTATCTGCTCGGCGCCGTTTGAGTGCCCATCCAACCCGGGCTTGCCCACAAGGATCTTGGGGCGGCGGCCAAGCTTCTCCTGCAACTGCTCCACCTGCTCGCGCAGCTCCGCCAGATCGCCATCCGCGGCTGCCCCGGCGGCCTCGCCGACACCCGTGGGGGCGCGGTAGCTGCCGAACACCTCGCGCAGCGTGCGCGCCCACTCGCCGGTGGTTGCGCCGGCGCGTGCGGCGGCGATCGTGGGCTCCATCAGGTTCTGGTGGGTGTCGCCCTCGCGAGCGACGCGTGCGAGCTCGGCGAGGGCGTCGTCCACCGCCTGCTGATCGCGGGCGGCGCGCCACGCGCGCACCTCCTCGATCTGCTGCGCTTCCACCGCCGGATCGACGACGAGGATCCCGCCCTCGCCGTCGGCGGTGAGCGGTGAGTCCTCGGTCTCCACGAAGCGGTTCTGCCCGACGACGATCTGCTCGCCAGCCTCGATCCGCTGGATGCGCTCGCGATGAGAGTCAACCAGAGCGCCCTTCATGTAGGGGACCGCCTCCACAGCCCCGCCGTGCTCGGCGACGACCGCCATCTCCGCGCGGGCGCCCTCGAGCAGCTCGCTCACGAGCGCATCCATCACCTTGGACCCCTCGAAGATGTCGGGGTAGTCGAGGATGTCGGTCTCATAGGCGAGCACCTGCTGGATGCGCAGCGACCACTGCTGGTCCCACGGGCGCGGCAAACCGAGCGCCTCGTTCCAGGCGGGCAGCTGGATGGCGCGGGCGCGGGCGTTGCGCCCGAGCGTCACGGCAAGCGCCTCCAGCACGATGCGCTGCACGTTGTTCTCGGGCTGGGACTCGGTGAGGCCGAGCGAGTTGACCTGCACGCCGTAGCGGAAGCGCAGATGGCGCTCGTCGGTCACGCCGTAGCGCTCGCGGCCGAGCTCCTCCCAGAGGATCGACATCGCGCGCAGCTTTGCGTGCTCCTCGACGAAGCGCACACCCGCGTTGACGAAGAACGAGATGCGCCCGAACACGCGGCCCATCAGCTCCTGGGGGATGCGCTCGCGCACGGCGTCGAGCACCGCGATGGCGTTGCTCATCGAGTAGGCGATCTCCTGCACGGGCGTCGCGCCCGCCTCCTGCAGGTGGTAGGAGCAGATGTTGATTGGGTTCCACTTCGGGACGTGCTCCACCGTGTAGGCGATCATGTCGGCGATCAGCCGCATCGAGGGGCCGGGCGGGAAGGCGTAGGTGCCGCGCGCGAGGAACTCCTTGACGATGTCGTTCTGGGTGGTGCCCTGGAGCTTCTCCTGGGGAACGCCCTGCGCCTCGGCGGCGACGATGTACAGGGCGAGCAGCCAGGCGGCGGTGGCGTTGATGGTCATCGAGGTGTTCATCTCGCCGAGCGGGATGCCCTCCATCAGCGCTTGCATGTCACCGCGGTGGGACACCGGCACACCGACCTTGCCCACCTCGCCGCGCGCCAGCTCGTCGTCGGGGTCGTGACCGGTTTGGGTGGGCAGGTCGAACGCCACCGACAGGCCGGTTTGGCCCTTGGCGAGGTTGCGGCGATAGAGCTCGTTGGAAGCCTTTGCGGTGGAGTGGCCTGCGTAGGTGCGCATCATCCACGGACGATCGCGCTCGGGCAGGCGTGCTTGATGGGCGTCGCTCATGAGCGCAATTGTATGGTGTGGCCTTGCGCTCGCGCGATCCGGCTTTATCCTGAGAGTGCCATGACGGACACCGTGGAGCTGCCTAGAACAGGTCCGCCAGGCAGCGGACTCGACGACTCGTGGAGGGTGATCGTTCGAAACGACGATCACAACACGTTCGACCACGTGGCTCGCACGCTCGCCCGCTTCATCCCGGGGGTGACGATCGAGCGGGGCCACGAGATCGCCAACCTGATCCACAACTCAGGGTTGGCAATCGTGTTCAGCGGCCACCAGGAGGCGGCTGAGCACTACTGGGAGCTGCTCAAGGGCGCGGGGCTGACGATGGCGCCCCTCGAGCAGGGTTGAGACCGCTCAGGCTTCGAGGCCGGCGCGCGCGCCGTTGGTGTGCCCGTTGACGCCGTTGGTGGCGGAACCATCCGCGGGGGGCTCCTGCACGCCGCCGGCGCTCGTGCAGGTCCACCAGCCGTAGAGAACCGGCACCTGATACCAGCCCGCGTAGCGAACGCGGAAGTCGGTCATCTCAGGGCTTTCCCAGTAGCGCTCCCAGTCGACGTGCTCGGGGAACTCGGACACCTGCTGGAAGCGGTAGGTGTCTTCCTTGGAGCGGTACACGGCGAAAGAGGTGGCGCCGTAGCGCAGCGCCACCGCCGCCACCTCGTCGAGGGCGACCTCGAACGCGTTGGCGCGAAAGCCGGTTGCGTACCAGGGGACGATTACGGTTGACATCAGCCACCCACCTCCGCGTGAATCGCGCCTGGCCCCTCGGCGGTCTTGCCTTCGCCCTCGCTCTCCGCGCCGACGAGGATCGAGATCTTGCCGAGGTGCTTGTTTTCGAGCATCAGCTGATGGGCTTCGGCGACCCCGTCGAAGCCGAGCGTGCGCCACAGCACCGGGCGAATCTGCCCTGACTCGATCAGCTCGTTGGCCTTCATGCACTCATACGCGTTGGCGAAGTGCGACCCAAGGATCTCCTTCTGCTTCATCCACAGGTAGCGGACGTCGAAGTCGAGGTTGTAGCCGGTGGTGCCCGCGCAGATGACCACCTTGCCGAACGGCTTCACCGTGAACACGGACGTCGGGAACGTGGCCTTGCCGACGTGCTCGAACACGATGTCGGGTGCGTCGCCGAGGATCTCCTTCACGCGCTTTGAGAACTCCCGCGAGGCGAGGAAGCGGGCCTTCTCCTCTTCGGGGGACTCGCCCCCCTTGCGCATCATGCCCGGGAAGTCGCCGCGGTCGATGTAGTCGACGGCGCCCAGGCGCTTCACCAGCTCGCCCTTCTCGGCGGAGGACACCACGCCGACGCAGTGGGCGCCGGCGGCGGCGCACAGCTGCGTGGCGAACACACCCAATCCGCCAGCGGCGCCCCAGATCAGGACACGCTGGCCGGGTTGCAGGTTGCAGCGAGTGACGAGCATCCGGTAGGCGGTGAAGTACACGAGGCCGTAGGAGGCGGCCTCCTCCCAGGTCAGGGACTCGGGCTTGGGCAGCAGCTGCTGGGCTTGCACCTTGGTGAACTGAGCGAACGACCCCCAGGTGGTCTCATAGCCCCAGATCCTCTGCGAGGGGGCTGCCATCGGATCGAGGCCGTGCACCTCGGGGTCCTCGTAGGAGGCCTGGTTGCAGTGCACGACAACCTCGTCGCCCGGCTTCCAGCGGGTGACGCCGGGACCGACCTTCCACACCACGCCGGAGGCGTCGGAGCCGCCGATGTGATGGCCGTACTCGGGGTGGTCGCCGTACTTCATCACCGACACCGGCTCGCCGAGCGCCGCCCACACGTTGTTGTAGTTGACGCCCGCCGCCATCACGCGCACGATCACCTCGAAGGCGCCCGGCTCGGGCACCTCGATCTCCTCGACCTGGAAAGCGTCCTTGGTCTCGCCCTGGCGCTCCTCGCGGATGACCCACGCCGCCATCGTCGCCGGCAGCTCGCCCGGCTCGGTGTCTACCTGGGTGATGCGCTTGAGATCGATTGCCACGGTGCTTTCTCCACCTCGTGTGTCGGGGACGGGACCGTCTGAGACGGGGTCCGCAATCCTACTGGGCGGCGAACGGAAGCTCGGTCACCACCGCCGTTGCGGCATGGCTGCCCACCGACAGCGTCGAGCCGGGCTCCGCTTGCACGCGCACGAGCGCCAGTCCGATCGGTCCGAGCGCGGGGGAGAGCACCGAGCTCGTGAGTGTGCCCACCTCACGCTCGCCGAGCAGGAGCGGCGCCCCCGCATCGACCGGCTCGGACAGGCGCACCCCGCGCAGCAGCCGGTTGGGTTTGCCCTTGTAGTAGAGCCGTGCAACCGTCTCCTGGCCGACGTAGCAGCCCTTGGTGAAGCTCACCGCTCGCTCGTTGAGACCCGCCTCCTGGGGGATCGTGGAGTCGTCGATGTCCACGCCGTAGCGCGGGCGCCCGCGCTCCACGCGCACCACCTCGGCGGCGTCCTCGCCCACCGGCTGGGCTCCGGCGAACTGCAGGCCTTCGCTGACGCGGGCTGCGTCCGAGGCGTCGCACAGCACGTCGACACCGGTGTCGGTTTGGATGAGGCGCACGCGGGCATCGCCGATCCGGGCGACGAGGTGATCGTGCTCCTCGCCTCCCGGCGTTTGCTGCTCCGCCTCCCCGGCGGCGAGCGCCCGTTCGACGACGTCGTTCGCCGCGGGGCCGACGAGCGAAAGGAGCGCACTCTCCAGGGTGCGCTTGTGCAGCTCGACCTGGTAGCCCACCTTGAAGCGGCGGATCATGTCGAACAGCGCCTGCAACGCCACGCGCTCGGTGTCGAGCAGCAGCTCATCCTCTGCGACGAGGATGCGCAGGTCGCCGAGCATCTTGCCCTTGTGGGTGAGGAAGGCTGCGTAGCAGCCCTTCCCGGGCGCAAGCGCAACCACCTCGTTGGTTACCTGCCCGTTCAAGAACTCGGCGGCGTCGGCGCCGGTGAGCGCCAGCTTGCCGCGTTCTGAGCGATCCACGACGCCGCACCGCTCGGTGAGCGCGCGGTACTGCTCGGCATGCGGCGAGGCGTCGATCGTGGCCATCGATCCGAGCATAGCCACGGTAGGCTGTGCGGCGATGGCCCTCGCAGACACCTTCCAGCAGATCGTCGACTCGCTGCCCGACGATTGGACCGACCTGGAGCTGGACCTGCGCATCGCCGAGGAGTCGCGCTACATCGACGCGGCGGTGTACCTGACCACCTGCAACGCCCGGCCGTACTCGCGCCACGACTGGCATTGGCGTCTGCTCGTAGCCCATCGCTTCGGCCACGCCGCGGCGCCAACCGCCGTTCACGCCGCGCTCAAACTGCTCGACGAATCGGGCATCGAGGGCGAGCTCGCGTTGCGCGAGGTGCGCTCGGGCCGCGTCGAGACCGTCCAGATGTGGGGCCGCCCGCAGTCGGTGCGCGACGAGTTCGCGCGCATGCGCGCCCAATAGGCGCTCAGGGCTTGGCGGTGTCGCGCGTCCTTGCGCTGATCCCCGACCTGCTGTTCGGCTCGCGTGTGCAGGCCGATCTATCGGCGGCAGGCCACCGAATCGAGCTCGCCACGAACATCGATGCAGCCAGCGCGGGACTGCACGGCGCCGAGGTGCTGGTCGTCGATCTCACGGACGAGCGGCTGGGCGGACCGGACCTCGTCGAACGCGTTCGGTCGCAGAGCGAGGACTCGGGGAAAGGGCCGCGGACGCTTGGCTTCTACTCCCACGTGGATACTGCCGCTCGCGAGCGCGCCGAGCAGGCGGGCTTCGACCTAGTCGTCCCGCGCTCCAGAATGGCGCGCGAAGGAGCGCTGCTGGTCAGTCGCCTGGCGGGAGGGTGATCGGCGCAGCGCAAGCATGTAGATGAGCCCGGCGAGCCCGGCGGTCACTCCTCCCTCGTACAGCAGCTCGCGCAGACCGTCCACGACGACAATCGATTCGGCGACATCACTGCCGAATTGGTGCTGACGCGCATTGACGATCGAGTAGATGTTGAGTCCCACCAGGCTGAGCGACGCCGCGAGCAGACCGCAGACGAGCAGGAAGGCGACTCCTCCGAGGGGGCCGTCCGGTAGTGGCGGTAGCCAGCGGGCGGACGCAACCGCTCCAGTTGCAAAGCACGCGATGACGATGATTATGGGTGCGAGCATCGCGCCATCATGCACGACTCGGTGGACAGATCGAGTCTGGACTCTGGAACTCGATGAGGCTCTCGGGGCTCAGCTCGGTGGCAGGGCTTCGCCGCCGCCGAGGTCGGCGTGTTCGGCCTCGGCGGGGTCGAGTGGGACGAGGGCGGCGTTGGGGACGCGCTCGGCGAGGGCAACCATGTGGCCGGCGCGCTGGTAGAGGGCGATGCGGATCACGACGCCGTGGCACACGACGAGGGCGGGCAGCTCGCTGTCGCGCTCGATGTCGGCGAGCGCGGCTGCCACTCGCTCGCCCTGTTCGGCGAACGACTCCCCGCCGGGAAACGCGAAGCTCGGATCGCCGCCGATGAAGCCCGCGAAACCCTCGGGGTCTTCGGCTTGGACGTCGACGAACAGGCGGTCGGTCCAGTCGCCGGCGTCGGTCTCCACCAGGCGCGGCTCGTCGCGGGGCTCCAAGCCGAGGCGCCCGCCGACGATCTCCGCCGTTTCGCGCGCCCGGAGCAGCGGGCTGCACCACAGCGCCGCGAAGCCGTAGCCGTTGGCACGCTCCGCCAGCTCCGCCGCCTGGGCGCGCCCGGTGTCATCCAGCGGGACGGGAAGCCGTCCCTGGAAACGACGCTCCTTGTTGTATGCGGTTTGCCCGTGGCGGGCGAGGTAGACACTCGCCACTAGCTCGCGGCGGCGTCTCCGGGACGCGGCTCGAGCACGCCGCTCTCTGCCGTTCCGACGGGAATCGGGCGGACGGGACGCAGGTACAGGAACTCGTATACGAGCGCCGCAAGAGCGCCTCCGAGCAGCGGGCCGGCGTACCACACCCACCCGTTTGCCCAATGGCCACCCACGAGCTGCGGGCCGAACGCCCTTGCGGGGTTCATCGCGGCGCCGGTGAACGGGCCGCCGAAGAGGATGTCGATCGTGATCGTCAACCCGATCGCCAAGCCGGCGATCGACTTGAACGCGCCCCCGGGGTCGACGGCGTTGGCGAAGATCACCCATACGAGCAGGAACGTGAGCACCGCCTCAAGGCCGAAGCCCGCCGCCGCGTTCACGCCCCCGCCGAGCGCCGGGACTCCGAGGTGCACCGCGCTAGTGACTCCGCCGGGGAGCAGCCCCTTCAAGAGCAGCGTGGCGATCGCCGCGGCAGCGAACTGGGCAACCCAGTAGACACCCGCGATGCCCAGCTTGATGCGACGGGTGATCAGGAAGCCGAACGTCACCGCGGGATTGAAGTGGGCGCCTGAGATATGGCCGACGGCGGACACCATCACGCCGATCGCCAATCCGTGAGCGATCGCGATCCCGATCAGCGTCGGGTCTTCGATCTGGTGGGCGGCAACGATCGACCCGATGCCGATGAACAGGAGGGTGAAGGTGCCGACGAACTCCGCCACGGCACGTCGCAAGGTGTCTTCGAACATGGCGCCGAAGGCTATGCGCGCGCTCGGACGGATGTGTGCGGTGCATTTCAAAAACGGATGACTCGCGCGCGCACGCGCACGCGCACGTGCCGTGCGTTTGCGAAACATGCGATGTGGGGGGGTCGCGCCTGCGCGCCCCGGTGCAGGGCCGCATGCGGCCCTGCATGCAGCCGCACATGTGCGGCTGCACCGAGCGGCGCATGCGCCGCTCGGCCTGCCGGCGCATGCGCCGGCAGGGCATAGACTCACGATGATGCGTCGCCGGGTCACGTTTTCGCGCAACCTGACGCTCTCGCTGTCGCGGACGTGCCGCTGTTATTGCAAGTACTGCGCGTTCGCCACGCACAAGGCGCATCTGCACGCCCCCGAGGAGGTGCTCTCGATCCTCGACCGCGCGGCCAGCCGGCAGGTCAAGGAGCTGCTCGTGCTCACCGGCGAGCACCCCGAGGTCAACCCGCAGGTGCGCGCCCGTCTGGCGGGGTACGGATACGACGACTTCACGTCGTATGTCGTGTGGGTGTGCGAGCGGGCGCTCGAGCGGGGCTTGCTCCCGCACACGAATCTGGGCGTCCTCTCCCGCGAGGACCTTGCGCGCCTGCGCGAGGTGACCGCCTCACAGGGCTTGATGCTCGAGTCGGCGTCCGAGCGCCTGATGGAGACGGTGCACGCCGGCTCGCCCACCAAGCACCCGGCGCGGCGCCTGGAGACGATCAGGGCGGCGGGCGAGCTGCGCATCCCGTTCACGAGCGGCATCCTCGTCGGCATCGGCGAGACCGCCGACGAGCGAATGGCGTCGCTCGCCGCCATCGCGCAAGCGCACGCCGAGCACGGGCACATTCAGGAGGTGATCCTCCAGAACTTCGTCCCGCACCAGAGCTACTACGGACGGGAGCCCGCCGAGATCGCCGATGCGGCAGCCGCGGAGTATTGGCGCACCGGGGTCGGCGACCGCCGCCCGGATCTGCCGCTGCCCCAGTGGGCGCTGCAGGGCGCCGGACCGGTGTCGATCGAGGACATGAAGCTGCTGATCGCCGAGACGCGCCGCCTGATGCCCGATGTCGGCATCCAGGTGCCGCCGAACCTCGCCGATTGGTGGCCGGAGCTGGTGGCAGCCGGCGCCACCGATTTGGGCGGCTTGTCGGCGAACGGCGATCACATATCGCCCGAGCACCCGTTCCCCTCCCCGCACCAGGTGCGCAAGCGGCTGCAGGCAGACGGCGTTGCGCTCACCGAGCGGCTGTGCGTGTACTCGCATTACATCGCCCCGGAGTGGGTGAGCCAGGGTGTGCTCGACACGATCAAGCGCTGCTACTGGAGCTTCATCCCCCGCCGAGGCTCCGGGCGCACCGATCCCCCGGCGCCGATCCGCCCGGACCTCGTGGGAGGGGCGGTCGAGAAGGGGCGGGAAGGGGAGTGGCTGACGGCGGATGAGCTGACGGCGCTCTTTGCCGAGACGCGCCCGGAGGCGGTCGAGGAGATCCGCCTGGCGGCGGACGAGCTGCGCGCGGGGCTGGCGGGCGAGACGGTGACGTTCGTGGTGAACCGCAACATCAACATCTCCAACGTGTGCACCGTCGGGTGCGCGTTTTGCGGCTTCGGCCAGGGCAAGCGCTCGCCCGACGCATACGAGCACGACGAGGCGGAGTTCGTGCGTCGGGTGCGCGAGGCGATCGACTACGGGGCAACCGAGCTGTGCATCCAGTCGGGCATCCACCCGGACTGGGACCTGGAGGGGTATCTCGGCTGGTTGCGGCTGGCAAAGCGCACGGCGCGCGAGGCTGGCGTCGATCTGCACCTGCACGCGTACTCGCCGATGGAGATCGCGCACATGTGCGACATCTCGAAACTGCCACCCGCCGAGGTGTTCGCCCAGTTGAAGGACGCCGGCCTGGGCTCCACGCCGGGCACGGCTGCGGAGGTGCTGGACGACGGAGTGCGCGAGCGCATCTCGCCCAACAAGCTCCCGGTGGAGCGCTGGGTGCAGATCATCGAGGCGTCGCACGCCGCCGGGCTGCGCTCCACCGCCACGGTGATGTTCGGCCACATCGAGGAGCCGTGGGAGCTTGCCGAGCACATGCGCGTCGTGCGCGAGCTGCAGGAGCGCACAGGCGGCATCACCGAGTTCGTGCCGCTGTCGTTCATCCCCTTCCAGACGCTGCTCGGGCGCACGCACGGGGTGCAGGAGATCTCGCGCGAGGAGAACCTCAAGCACACCGCGGTCTTCCGGCTGGCGCTCGGGCGCAGCGTGCGCAGCGTGCAGGCTTCCTGGGTGAAGATGGGCGTCGACGCCGCCACCGAGTCGCTGCGCTGGGGCGTGAACGACCTGGGGGCACGCTGATGGAGGAGTCGATCAGCCGCCTCGCGGGCTCCTATCACGGCACCAAGCTCGACCCGGAGCAGCTCGTGGCGGCGGCGCACGCCGCCGGGCGTCCGGCGGCGGAGCGCACGACGCTGTACGACGTCCGTCGGGGCTACCCGCTGCCGGTGGCGGCCTAGCGAGCGTTCCGCCCGACGGCTGCGAGGAAGCCGTCGATGGCGTCGAGCGTCATGCGGTGGTAGGTCAAGCCGGCGATCAGCGTTGCGCGTGAGGCATCGCTCGCCCGGTCCTCGGCGGTGAGGTTGTCGAGGTAACCCTGCAGCTCCTCGATCTTCGCCAGATGCCAGTCTCGTCTGCTCGCGAACACGCTCGCCGGGTTTGCTCCCGCGAAGATCTTCAACACGCCTTCGTCGCGCAGCTGCGGGGGTGCGGTGTCGGGCGACTCCGCCCACGCGCGCAACGCGCTGCTGCCCTGCTCGGTGAGCGAGTAGATCTTGCGCCGGCGCCCCCCGGACTCTTGTTGAAGTGTCAGATAACCGCCTGACGCCAAGCGGTCGGGCTCGGCGTAGAAGGTGGTGTGGGGCACATGCCAGAAGTTCTCCACCGATTTCTCGAGCGCCTGCTTGAGGTCATACGGCGTTGCCTGTCCAAGGTGCTCGACGAGGGTGAGCACCGCGTAGGAGGTGGTTGTCAGTCGGATTGCGCGTGGTTTGGCCGCTTGCATCTTATGGTTCGGTCTGTATAGTTCGTGTCGAACTATAGAGGGTGACATGCGTCTTGCCCGGGCGATCTCGGCGGAAGGAGCTGAAGGCAGATGGCAGAGCAGGCACGAGCAACGACGAGCGGCGCGCACAGCGGTTGCGCCGGTGGGGATGGCTACGACGTGGCCATCGTAGGCGCCAGTCTGGCGGGCTGCGCCGCGGCGATCGCCTACGGACGGGCCGGCTTGCGCGTGGCGCTCTTGGAGAAGCAGCCCGATCCCGCGGCGTTCAAGCGGATCTGCACGCACTACATCCAGGCTTCGGCGATCGGATCGCTCGAACGGCTGGAGCTGCTCGAGCCGATGATGCGTCATGGGGCTGTGCGCTCGCGCATACGCATGCGCTCGCGCTGGGGTTGGATCGAGCCGCCGGAGCGCAGCACGGTGCCGAGCGGGGTGAACCTGCGCCGCGAGGTGCTCGACCCGATGATCCGCCAGACGGCGGCTGACACGCCGGGCGTCGATCTGATGCTCGGGCAATCGGTGGGCGAGCTGGTACGCGAAGGCGAGGCGATCGCCGGCGTGAAGGCGCGCGACTCGCATGGCACGAGCACAACCCTGCGCGCACGCCTGGTTGTGGGCGCCGACGGGCGCGGGTCGCGAGTTGCGGAGCTGGCGGGCGTGGGCGCAAAGACGCGAAAGCACGGACGCTTCGCGTACGGAACCTACTTCGAAGGGCCGGCGCCGGTTACCGCGCCTGACGCCGTCCTGTGGATGCTCGACCCGGACATGGTGGGAGCGTTCCCCACGGACAGCAACCTCTGCTTCTACGCCTGCATGCCGGCGCTCGAGCGGCTGGAGGACTTCCGCAAAGACCCGCTCGGCTCGCTCGTGTCGCTCGTGTCGAGCGTCCCCGACCCACCGCCGATCCTCGAGTCGCGCCCGGTCAGCCCGGTGCAGGGCAAGCTGGACATGACGAACGTCGCCCACACGCCATCCGCGCCCGGGCTGGCGCTCGTCGGGGATGCGGCGCTCGCGATCGACCCCCTCTGGGGCATCGGTTGCGGCTGGGCGCTCCAGTCCTCGGAGTGGCTCACCGACAGCACGATCGGAGCGCTGCAAGGACGGGAGCCGCTGACGCGGGGGCTGGCGCGCTACCGCAGGCTCCACGGGCGTCGCCTGCGCGGCCATGCGGCGTTGATCTACGACTACGCCACGGGGCGCAAGTTCACTCGCTTCGAGCGCTCCCTGTTCAGCGCCGCGTGTCGGGACGAAGGCGTTGCGAGGGTGTTCGAGGCGTTTGGCACGCGCAGCATCGGTCCCGCCCGCATGCTCGCCACCACCGCTCCGCGGCTCGCGTGGCTGGAAGCGCGCACGCAGGCGTCGAAGCTCAGGCGGGGCGGCGGCGGCGCGCAAGGGACGCGCGCGGAGGTGGAGAGCGCATGAGCACGCGCGTGAACGTAAGCGGGATCGAAGACCGGGTGGTGCTCGCCGGTTCGCAGGAGCAGAGCGAGGCGGTTGTGTTCGTCCACGGAAACCCGGGGTCGGCTGACGACTGGGAGCGTTTGGCGCTCGCGTGCGCGGCGAAGGGTTTGCGCGCAGTGGCTCCCGACATGCCCGACTTCGGAGAGACACCTGCGCCCGACGGATTCGAGCACACGGTTGCCGGCTACGCCACCTTCCTCGACCACGCGCTCCAGACGCTTGGAGTGCAGCGCGCGCACCTGGTGCTGCACGACTTCGGCGGACCGTTCGGGCTCGTGTGGGCGGCGACTCGTCCGGAGCGTTTGGCGAGCGTCACGCTGATCGACACGGGCATCCTGCCGGGCTATCGCTGGCATCGGATGGCGCGCATCTGGCGCACACCCGTGATCGGCGAGCTCTCGCAGGCGCTGATGTTCAGATCCGGCTTCCGGCGCGCGCTCGCTGCAGCCGAGCCCAAAGGGCTGCCGCGGGAGTTCATGGACCGCATGTACGACCAGTACGACCGCCGCACCAGGAAAGCCGTGCTCGCGCTGTACCGCAGCGCCGACGACCCGGGCGCGGCTGGAGCGGAGTTCGCCGCCTGGATGGCCCCGCGCGACATCCCGGCGCTCGTGATCTGGGGCGAGGGCGACGCGTACCTGCCGTCGGCGTTCGCCGTCCGCCAGCGCGACGCGTTCCCCTCGGCCGAGGTCCACGTGCTCGCGGGCAGCGGCCACGGGCCGTTCGCGGACGCGCCGGAGACGGTGCAGCGGCTGTTCGCGGGCTTCCTGCAGCGGGTGCGGGGCGCAGGCGCGTAGCGCCGCGTCCCGGCGGCACGGAGAGGGGGGA
>JBQCGU010000097.1:0-4941 GCA_051955355.1 Solirubrobacteraceae bacterium
CGCTGCCCATCGCCTGCTTGGCGGCGTCCGACTTCGGCGCCAACGACAGGTAGATCGCAGTCTGCGCGAGCGCATATTGGCACTCGGGCAAGCCCACGTGCTCGACCGCGGCAGCCGCCGCAGTGGCGAGCGAGAGCGCCTGCGGGTCGGCGTTGCCGATGTCCTCGCTTGCCAAGATCACCATTCTTCGCGCGATGAAGCGCGGGTCCTCGCCGCCCTCGAGCATCACCGCCAGGTAGTAGAGCGAGGCGTCCGGGTCTGAACCGCGGGTCGCCTTTATCCAGGCGGAGATCGTGTCGTAGTGGTGGTCTGCGCCCTTGTCGTAGTGGATCATCCGCCGCTGCAGCGCATCCTCGGCGTCGGCAGGCTCCACGCGCGCGCCCGCGCGTGCCGACACCGTCTCGCACGCCAGCTCGAGCGCGCTCAGCGCGGTTCGCGCATCGCCGCCGGCGCCGGATGCGAGCACGTCCAGCGCCTCGTCGCTGACACCCACCTCGCCGCACTCCCCGCCGTCGATCGCGCGTCGCAGCAGAACGCCCAGCTGCTCGGTGGTGAGCTCCGAAAGCTCGTACACGCGCGTGCGCGACAACAGAGCGCGATTCACCTCGAACGACGGGTTCTCGGTTGTCGCGCCGATCAGCGTCACCGTCCCGTCCTCCACCGCCGGCAGGAGCGCATCCTGCTGGGCCTTGTTGAAGCGGTGGATCTCGTCGAGGAAGAAGATGGTCCGTCGTCCCATGCGGTGGCGCTCGAGCGCCCGCGCCACCACCGCTCGCACCTCCGCCCGGCCCGCCTCGACGGCGCTGAGCGCCTCGAACGCCGCGTCGGCGCTGCCCGCGACGATCCGTGCGAGCGTCGTCTTGCCGCTGCCGGGAGGCCCGTGAAAGATCATCGAGTGAGGCTCTCCGCGCTCGATCGCCGTGCGCAGCGCCGATCCGCTTGCCAGCAGGTGCTCCTGTCCGACGAACTCGGACAGCGTCGCGGGACGCACGCGCGCCGGCAGCGGCGCGCCATCCGCCCTGCTGTCCGCTCCGCTGGCGGGCGTGGCGTCGAAGAGCGAGTCCATCCTCTCCACAGTGTGCCTCAGAGATCAGGCGAGCTGCGTTCGCTCCAGGCGACGCAGATCCCGCTCCACCGCGGGCGGAAGCCGCCGGCGATCGCGCAGCACCCAGGGCAGTCCCCGCAGCGCCTGCCAGAGCGCCGCTCGCTGCGTGCCGTCGAGTGCCGCTCGCCCTACCGCCGCCAGGGTGAGTGCCACGACGTTCCAGAGCGGGCGGCGAAGCCAGGAGAACCAGAGCGCGTTGCGCGCCACCACCAGCTCGCGCGTGCGCCCGTTGCGGCGTGGAGAAGGGTGGTGGTGGGCGAGCAGCTCGTCGACGTACGCCACATGCCAGCCCGCCGCCACCATGTCCACCGCCAGCAACTGCTCCTCACCGCCGATTCCGAGCTCCGATCGAAATCCACCAACCGACCGGAACGCGTCGCGGCGCATCACGCTCGCACACGCCAGAAACCCGAGCACCGGCTTGCCGGGTTGGGAGGAGCTGCCGAGCAGCGGGCTGTCGCGCATGGCGGCGCACGTGGCATCGAGTCGCTCGTCTGCTCCCACGTGGACTCGGGCTGCGATCAAGCCCAGGCGCGGATGAGCGTCGAGCAGCTCGGTGGCGCGTCTCAGCGCTCCGGGCGCCCACCAGGAGTCGTCGTCGCAGAGCGCCACATACGGGGTGCTCGCGCGCTCCACGCCGACGTTGCGTGCTCCCGCGCCGATGTCGCGCTCCAGCGACACCACGCTCAACCGGCGGTCGCCCGCTCGCAGGGCGGCGACTGTGCCGTCGCTCGAGCTGTTGTCCACCACGACGATCTCCGGTCGCTCAGGCAGCGCGCGCAGGTGCTCGAGCGTTCGCTGTGCCTCCGCCAGGCGGTTGCGCGTGACCATGACAACGGTTATCACCGCCTGTTCCCTACCCCTGTGCGGGGTCGCTAGACGCTCGACGAGCGCGGGTAGAGGCTGGACTGTGCCACGACGACTGCGCAAATCCGACTGCTCGATCCCGGGGATCGCCCGCAGGCGGCGTGGGCGCGGCTTTCGCTACGTCGATCCCGCCGGCGAGCCGGTCGACGATCCCGAGACGATCGAGCGCATCGAGGAGCTCAGCATCCCGCCGGCGTGGAAGGACGTGTGGATCTGCATGGACCCGCTCGGCCACCTCCAAGCCACCGGCATCGACGCCGCCGGACGCAAGCAGTACCTCTACCACGAGCGCTGGCGCACGCATCGCGACCGCCGCAAGTTCGCCGCGATGGTCGACTTCGGGCACGCGTTGCCGCGCTTGCGCAGGCGAGTGAACCGCGACCTTGCGCGCTCGGATCTGGAGCGCGAGCGCGTGCTCGCGTGTGCCGTGCGGATGCTCGATCTCGGCTTCTTTCGGATCGGCTCGGAGGACTACGCCGAGCGCAACGAGTCATACGGCCTGGCGACGAGGCACACGCGACACGTGTCGCTGAGCGACGGCTGCTTGGTGTTCGACTACCCCGCCAAGTCCGGTCAGCGCCGGGTGCAGGCGATCGCCGACGAGCAGGTGCGCGATATCGTGGCTGCGCTGAAGCGCCGGCACGGAGGTGGAGAGGAGCTGCTCGCCTACCGCAACGGGCGCGGGTGGGTGGATGTGCGCTCCGAGGACATCAACGCCTATCTCAAGCAGGCTGCCGGGGAGGAGTTCAGCGCCAAGGACTTCCGCACCTGGAATGCAACCGTGCTCGCCGCCGTGACGCTGGGCCTTTACGCCGTGGAGCCTCGCCGACGAAGCTCTCGCGAGCGAGCCATCCGCGAGGCGGTGAAGGGCGTGGCTGCCCACCTGGGCAACACTCCGGCGGTGTGCCGCGCCTCCTACATCGACCCCCGCGTGATCGACCGCTACCGCGCCGGCGTCACGATCGCCTCGACGTTGCGCTCGTGTGCCGCCAACGGCGGTCCCGATCTCGCGAACATGCGCGTGCGCCGCCGTGTCGAGTCGGCGGTTCTCGACCTGCTCGTCGGATAGCGCGCTCAGGACGCCGACACAACCGCCGGCTGCGGGCGGTCGGCGGGCGTCGACCCGTTGCTGCCGTACGGAGCGCTCTTCGAGCGCCCGAGCTGTGGACGCTTCACGACGATCGCAGCACCCACCAGCGCCGCCGACAGCTCGGCGAGCGCGACCGGCAAGCCGCGCGCCTTCGTCCCGAGCCGCCCGTCGAGCGACATGGCACCCGGTCCCTCCGCGGCGAGCGCAAACGCAGCCGTGGCGAGCACGAGGTTGTACTCGAAGCCACCTTCGCTCACCCACACGCCGTTCTTGCCGTGGATCTTGTGAATCGCCACCGCCATCGAGCCGCTCACCATGCTCGCGCCGAGCGGAGTGAGAAAGCCGGCGCACAGCAACCCGCCGCCCACCGTCTCGGCGAGGCCCGCCGCCGTGGCGTGCGCCTTGCCCGGGTGCAAGCCCATGCTCTCGAAGGACTCGCCCGTCGCCTCCAACCCATGCCCGTTGAACCAGCCCTTCAGCTTCTGCAGGCCGTGCCCGACGAACAGGCCGCCGACGACGATTCGCAGTGTTGTAAGTCCGAGTTGTCTCATATCCACTCGCTACCCCGCCCACGTCGCCCGACACCTTCTCGTTTGCGCGTTGCGCGGATGGGTAGCCGATGGGCGAGATGGATGCAGCACGGGATTCGCGCGCGCAGGCACTAGACTCGCCCACCGACATCGGGCGCCGCTCGTGGGCGGGGGTGGCATGGCGCACGCTGCGCGGGGTGCGCGACAACGACTTGACCGACTTCGCCGCCGCGCTCACCTACTACGGGGTGCTTGCCGTCTTCCCCGCGCTGCTCGCGGTGGTGGCGCTGCTCGGTTTGATCGGCCACTCCGCCACCCAGCCTCTGCTCGAAGACCTGGGCAGCGTTGCTCCGGGTCCCGCCAAGCAGATCTTCACGAGCGCAATCGAAAACATCCAGAAAGGTCGCGGGGCGGCGGGGATCTTGTTCGTCGTGGCGCTGCTCGGAGCCATCTGGTCGGCGTCGGGCTACGTGGGAGCGTTCATGCGCGCCTCCAACTCGATCTATGGGATGGAGGAGGGGCGTCCCGTGTGGAAGACGATTCCCACACGCGTGCTCACCACCATCGTGCTGCTGGTGCTGCTCGCCGTGAGCGCGGTCGCGGTCGTGCTCACAGGTGGGCTTGCCGGCCAGGTGGGCAAGCTGCTCGGCGTGCAGGGGACGGCGGTGACCGTTTGGGACATAGCCAAGTGGCCGGTGCTCGTGCTCGTCGTGGGCACGATGTTCTCGATCCTGTACTGGGCGGCGCCGAACGTGAAGCACCCGGGCTTTCGCTGGTTGAGCCCCGGTGGGCTGTTCGCGGTGGTCATGTGGATCGTCGTGTCGGCTGCTTTTGCCGCCTACGTGGCCAACTTCGGCTCCTACAACAAGACCTACGGGGCACTCGGCGGAGTGATCGTGTTCCTGGTGTGGTTGTGGCTCTCCAACGTCGCGGTTCTGCTCGGCGCCAAGCTCAACGCCGAACTGGAGCGCGAACGGCAGGTGCGCATGGGTCGCGCGCCCGACCCGCCGCCGTTTGCCGAGTCGCGCGATGCGCCAAAGGACACGCCGAGAGCGAGGGCGGCATGAGCAAAGTGCTGTTCGCCCCGTTCAGCATCGCCGGCGGCCTGCTCGCGGGCTTCGTCGGCAGGAAGCTGTTTCGCGGGGTGTGGAGCCTCGTCGACGACGAAGAGGCGCCAGACCCGAAGTTCCGCGACATAGACGTTCGCAAGCTCGTGCCTGCGCTTCTCGTCGAAGGAGCCATCTTCAGGGCGGTTCGCGGCCTGTTCGATCACGGCGCACGGCGCACCTTCAACGCGCTGACGGGCTCCTGGCCTGGCGAGCGGCGACCGGAGCCGCGATGAGGATCGG
>JBQCGU010000098.1:0-63904 GCA_051955355.1 Solirubrobacteraceae bacterium
GAGGATCATTCGCGCAATCTCGCCTGGCTCGCTCCGCTGACGCTCGGCGAGGCGTGGCACAACAACCACCACGCGTTTCCTACCTCCGCCTTCCACGGCTTCGGCGCGCGCCAGTTCGACGTATCGGGGCTTGTCATCCGAGCCATGGAGCGGGTGGGCCTGTGCTGGGATGTCGTGCGCGTCCCGCCCGAGCGGCGTGCGCGCAAGGCGCTCGCGACCTGAGCGCCGCTGACCGCTGAGCGTGTCGGACGAGCGGCGCGCGCTCTGCGTACGCTTAGCCCATGCCCAGCATTCCTCCGTCGGTGCGCGAGATCATCGCGAGCAGGACCGGTGAGGAGATGGCGCTCAACGAACGCCATCTGAACCCGCAGATGGGGCGCATATTGCGCACGCTCGGCTTCGACAAGACCTGGGTCGAAGGCGACGGTGCGCATCTCGTCGACTCCGACGGCGTCCGCTACCTCGACCTGTACGGCGGCTATGGCGTGTTCGCGCTCGGACGCAACCACCCCGACGTGGCTGCCGCCGTCGAAGAGGCGATGGATGCGCGCACCGCCAACCTGCCCCAGCTCGGCGTCACGCTGCTCAACGGCGTGCTCGCCGAGCAGTTGCTCGCTCGCGCACCCGGCTCGGTGGCAGCCATGGTGCCCGCCAACACCGGCACCGAGTCCGTCGAGTCAGCCATCAAGATCGCTCGCGCCGCCACCGGCCGGCCGCGCATCCTCTACGCCGAGCACGCCTTTCACGGTCTGACCCTCGGCTCGCTCTCGCTCAACGGAGATCGCATCTTCCGCGAGGGCTTCGGTCCGCTGCTGCCCGCCTGCGATCCCGTGCCGTTCGGCGACGAGCATGCGCTGGCGCGCGAGCTCGAACGCGGGGACGTCGCCGCGTTCGTCGTCGAGCCCGTGCAGGGCAAGGGCGTCAACCTGCCGCCGGAGGGCTACCTGCCGGCGGTGCAGCGGCTGTGCAAAGCGGCTGGAACGCTCTTCGTATGCGATGAGGTTCAAACCGGCCTCGGTCGCACCGGGCGCTTTCTCGCGCTCGAGCACTGGGAGCTGCAGCCCGACATGGTGTGCCTGTCCAAGGCGCTGTCCGGGGGTCTCGTCCCGATCGGTGCGCTGCTCGTCTCGCGCGAGGCGTTCGAGAAGGTGTTCGACGCGATGGAGCGCGCCGTGCGCCACGGCTCGACGTTCGGCGGCAACGACCTCGCTGCCGCCGCCGCGCTCGGCACGCTGCGCGTCCTAGAGCGAGATCGGCTTGTCGAGCGCTCGGCGCAGATGGGCGAGCTGCTGCTCGAGCTCACAGCGCCTCTGGCAGAGCGCTACGAAGTCGTCCGCGACGTGCGCGGGCTGGGGTTGATGTGGGGCATCGAGTTCGGGCCGCCCACGCGACAGCTGCGCCGTTCTGTGTGGAACGCGATAGAGCGCTCCCAGCCCGGTCTGTTCTCCCAACTGGTCACCGTGCCGCTCTTCCACGAGCATCGCATCCTCTGCCAGGTCGCCGGCCACCGGATGAACGTCATCAAGGCGCTTCCGGCGCTGATGGTCGAGGAGAGCGAGATCCGGCGTTTTGCCGCGGCGCTGGAGGACGTCGTGGAGCGCGCCGAGCGTCTGCCGAGCGCCTTCGCGCGCTTCTCGTTGAGCATGTCACGGCGGGCACTCGCCGCACGTCGCTAGCCTTCCCCGCCGTGCTCATCCCTCGCGAGGACATACGCAACGTGGCGATCGTCGCCCACGTCGACCACGGCAAGACCACGCTCGTCGACGCCATGCTCTGGCAGTCGGGCGCCTTCCGCCAGGGCCAGGACGTGGCCGAGCGCGTGCTCGACTCGATGGACCTCGAGCGCGAGAAGGGCATCACGATCCTCTCCAAGAACACGTCGCTGCACTACAAGGGCGTCAAGCTCAACATCGTCGACACCCCTGGACACGCCGACTTCGGCGGAGAGGTGGAGCGCGGGCTGACGATGGTGGACGGCGTGCTGCTGCTGGTCGACGCCTCCGAGGGGCCGCTGCCGCAGACGCGTTTCGTGCTGCGCAAGGCGCTGGAGGCCCGGCTGCCGGTGATCCTCGTCATCAACAAGGTCGACCGTCCCGACGCGCGTGTGTCGGAGGTGGTGGACGAGGTGTACGAGCTGTTCCTCGACCTCGACGCCGACGAGGAGCAGATCGAGTTCCCAATCGTCTATTGCAACGCCAAGGCGGGCATCGCCACGATGGAGTACGACCCCGCCAACCTGCCCAGCGAGGGCACCCTGGAGCCGCTGCTCGACCTGCTGCTCGGGCAGATACCCGCGCCGCTGCACGACCCCGAGCACCCGCTGCAGGCGCTCGTCACCAACCTGGACGCCTCTCCCTATGTCGGGCGCCTGGCCGTCTGCCGCGTACGCCACGGGCAGATCAGGCGCGGCCAGCAGATCGCCTGGTGTCGCGCCGACGGCAGCGTGCAGCGTGCGCAGGTGGCGGAGCTGTACGTCACCGAGGCGCTCGACCGCGTCGAGGCGGCGGAAGCCGGGCCGGGGGAGATCATCGCCGTGGCGGGCATCGCGGAGATCACCATCGGCGAGACGCTCGCCGACCTGGAGGACCCGCGCCCGTTGCCGGTGATCACCGTGGATGAGCCCTCGCTGTCGATCACGCTCGGCATCAACACCTCTCCGCTCGCCGGTCAGGAGGGCTCCAAGCTGACCGCCCGCCAGGTGCGCGAGCGCCTCGACCGCGAGCTCGTCGGCAACGTCTCGCTGCGCGTGCTCGACACCGACCGGCCCGACGCCTGGGAGGTGCAGGGCCGGGGCGAGCTGCAGCTCGCGGTGCTCGTCGAGATCATGCGCCGCGAGGGCTTCGAGCTGACCGTCGGCCAGCCGCGCGTGCTGATTCGCGAGATCGACGGCAAGCGCCACGAGCCGTTCGAGCGCCTGTCGATCGACGTTCCCGAGGACTTCGTCGGCGTGGTCACCCAGATGCTCGCCCTGCGCAAGGGGCGCATGGAGCACATGACCAACCACGGCACCGGCTGGGTGCGCATGGATTACATCGTGCCCGCCCGTGGGCTGATCGGGTTTCGCACGGAGTTCCTCACCGAGACGCGCGGCACGGGCATCATGCACCACGTCTTCGACCGCTGGGACCCGTGGGCGGGTGAGCTGCGCACGCGTGGCAACGGCGTGCTCGTCGCCGACCGGCGCGGCGCCACCGCGCAGTACTCGCTGATGAGCCTGCAGGAGCGCGGCACGCTGTTCTTGGGGGGTGGCGAGGAGGTGTACGAGGGGATGATCATCGGCGAGAACGCACGCGCCGAGGACCTCAACGTCAACCCCACCAAGGAGAAGCACCTCACCAACATCCGCTCCTCCACCTCCGAGGTGCTCGAACGGATGGCTCCGCCGCGTCGCCTGACGCTCGACCAGGCGCTCGAGTTCGTCTCAGACGGCGAGTGCGTCGAGGTGACGCCCGAGAGCGTCCGGCTGCGCAAGGTGGTGCTCGGCCAGGTCGAGCGCCACAAGGAAGCCAGGGCGCGCAGGTAATGAGCGCCGGGGCCTCCGCCGCCCCGTACGCAGGCGCCACCGCGTGGGCGCGCAACGTCGCAGCGCCGGTGCGCGATTTCCTGAGCACCGAGACCGGCGGAGCGGCGGCGATGCTCGCCGCCACCGTGCTCGCGCTCGTGTGGGCCAACCTGCCGTCGCACTCCTACGAGTCGCTGTGGACCACCCAGCTCTCGCTGCGCGCGGGCTCGCACGAGATCTCGCTCGACCTGCGCCACTGGGTCAACGAAGGGCTGATGACGCTGTTCTTCCTGGTGATCGGTTTGGAGGCAAAGCGCGAGCTGGATCTGGGAGAGCTGCGCGAGCGCCGGCGGCTGGCCGTGCCGTTGCTGGCTGCGCTCGGCGGCATGGCGATCCCGATCGCCATCTTCCTGGCGTTCAACGCCGGCGGTCCCGGCGCGCACGGCTGGGCGGCGGCGATGTCCACCGACACGGCGTTCGCGCTCGGTGTGCTCGCGCTCTTCCGTCCACCCGGCGCCCCGCGCATGCGCGTCTTCCTGCTGACGCTCGCCGTGTTCGACGATCTGACCGCGCTCGTCGTGATCTCCATCCTCTACACCAGCTCGGTGTCGCTGCTCGCGCTGCTGCTCGCCGCCGGGCTGTTCGCCTTGCTCTTCCTCCTGCGACGCGCTCCGTTGCAGTGGCGCCGTACCCAGTGGGTGACGGCGGGCGTGGCGCTGTGGGTGGCAATGCTCGAGTCAGGCGTCGACCCGGTCGTCTCCGGTTTGGCGATCGGCTTGGCAACGAGCGCGTACACGCCCTCGCGCGAGAACCTGGAGCGTGCCACTGCGTTGACGCGCTCGTTTCGCGAGCAGCCGACGCCCGAGCTGGCGCGCTCGGCTCAGCGCGGTTTGCAGTCGGCGCTCTCGCCCAACGAGCGGCTGCAGCACGCGCTGCACCCGTGGGTGAGCTACGTGATCGTGCCGCTGTTTGCGCTCGCGAACGCCGGCGTGCCGCTGTCAGGCCGCCTGCTTGGCGACGCCATCTCCTCGCCCATCACGCTCGGGATCGTGCTCGGTTACGTACTCGGCAAGCCGCTCGGCATATACGTCGGCTCGTGGATTGCCTCGCGGCCAAAGCTGCGCGGGCCGCGGGCACCGCTCAGCGGCCCTACGCTCGCCGCCGGCGGGGCGTGCGCCGGAGTGGGGTTCACCGTCTCGCTGCTCGTCTCCAGCCTTGCGTTCACCGGCGAGCGCTTGAACGAGGCCCGCCTTGGAGCGCTCGCCACCGTCGCGCTTGCGCCCGCCGCCTCGTGGGTCGCCCTGGCGATCGTCCGCCGGCTGCCGAGCGCGATGCGCGCCCGCCAGATCCGGCGCACCGCCGAAGACATTCCCGACCTGTTCGAAGACGTCGATCCCGAGCGCGACCACATCCGCGGCTCGGCGGATGCGCCGGTGACGCTGCTCGAGTACGGCGACTTCGAGTGCCCCTATTGCGGCCAGGCCGAGGATGTCGTCCGCCAGTTGCTCTCATCTGAGGGCCACGACCTCCGCTACGTGTGGCGCCACCTGCCGCTGAACGACGTGCACCCGAACGCCCAGCTAGCCGCTGAAGCTGCCGAGGCAGCCGGCGCGCAGGGCGCTTTCTGGGAGATGTACGACAAGCTGCTCTCACATCAGGAGGAGTTGGCGCCGCGCGCTCTGATCCGCTACGCAGAGGAGATCGGCCTGGATGTCGAGCGCTTCCGAGAAGACCTGCGCTCGCACACGCGCGCATCGCGCGTGAGCGAGGACGTTCAGAGCGCCGACTCGAGCGGCGTGTCCGGGACGCCCTCGTTCTTCGTCAACGGTCGACGCCACTACGGCGTCTATGACCTGGACACGCTCACTCGCGCGGTGGACGCCGCCAAGAGGCGCTCGCTCGTCATCACCCCGCGCTAGCAGTGGGGCCGGGTGCGCGGACGGTGCGGGTGCATGCTCTGGCCCCGGGCGATCGAGCGCAGCGCCGCGCGAACGTCGTGGGCGAGCATGTCAACCATGTCGCGGGAGAAGTTCTCCTTCACCACCATCCGCAGCACGCTGATGTGGGATGCGTTCGGGGGCAGCGTGTATGCGGGCACGATCCAGCCCCGCTCGCGCAGGCGGTGCGAGAGCAGGGTCAGGTCGATCGCGTGCGGGTCGCTTGCGCGCAGTGCGACGATCGGGAACTGCGAGCCGTCGTTCAGCAGCTCCAGCCCCTCGATCGACCCGAGCTCGTGCGCAAGGGCTTGTGCGTTGGAGAGCACGGTTGAGACGATCCGCTCATAGCCCTCTCGCCCAAGTCGCAGGAAGCTCAAGTACTGCAGCACAACCGAGTCGCTCGGGCGCGAGAAGTTCAGCGAGTAGTTGGGCATGTCCCCGCCGAGGTAGTTGATGTGGAACACGAGCTCCTCGGGCAGATCCGAGCGGTCGCGGAACACCACCGTGCCCATGCCCGGGTACACCAACCCGAACTTGTGGTTTGACACGTTGATCGAGCGCACGCGCTCCAGGCGGAAGTCCCATTCGAGGCTCGGCTGGGAGAACGGCACGAGGAAGCCTCCGCTCGCCGCGTCCACGTGCAACGGGATGCGCCATCCGCGCTCGTCATGCAGGCGTGCGAGCAGGCGGTCGATCGAGGCGAGGTCGTCCATCTGGCCGGTGAAGGTGGTGCCGAGCACTCCCGCCACCGCGATCGTGCGCTCGTCGATGAGCGGCTCGAGCTGCTCGGCGCCAACCGTGTAGCGCCCCTCCTCCATCGGCGCCACCCGCGCCTGCACCTCGAAGTAGCGTGCGAACTTCTCCCAGCAGGTGTGAACGTCGGCGCCCATCACCATGTTCGGCTCGTCCGCCGGCAGGCCCTGCGCCTCGCGCCTGCGCTGCCAAGAGCGCTTGTGGGCGAGCATCGCGAGCATGATCGCCTCCGAGGACCCAATCGTCGCCGTCCCGGTGGGCCGCTCCCCGGAGGGTGCGTGAAAGAGGCGGGCAACCATGCTCACCACGCGCTCGTGCACCACCTGCGTCTGCGGGTACTCGTCCTGGTCGATCAGGTTCTTGGCGAGCGTCTCGGCGGCCAGCCGATCGGCTTGCGGCTCCATCCAGCTGGTGACGAACGACGCCAGGTTGAGCGTCGGGTTGCCGTCGAGGTTCAGCTCGTCGTGCACGAGCTGGTAGGCGGCGTCTGCGCTCATGCCCTGCGCCGGCAGGCGGTACTTGGACACCGGGTGCGAGAAGCAGCGCGCGGCGTACGTCGGGGCGTGAACATCCTCGGCGCTCGGGTCGATCTCATGCATGAGGCTCTCCTTCGATCGCGTGATGGACGAGCTGCTCGTGCTCCAGCGGGGCAGCCGCGCCCGGCGCAAGCGCATCCGTCGACGGTGGTTTGCCCCAGACATATGCGAGCACGCAACCGAGCGCGCCCACGGCTACGACGAGCAGCACAGGACCGGAGTCCTCGCTGAGCGCGCCGATCAGGCCGGCGGCGAAGCCGCCGCACAGCGCCGCCACCCATGCCGGGTCGCCTTCCAGCGGCGAGCACAGCCGCTCGCGGCGGCGCACTATCAGCACGCCCGCACCGAGCGCGAGCGCAGTGGCGAGCGGCATCAGGTGGTTGCGCAGCTCATTCCATGCGGCGCCATAGCGGCGCACGATCACGTCGCGCAGATCGCTCGCCGAGCGTGCGTGCAGGATGCTGCCCGTGAAGTGTCCGCCGCCGTGCGCGGTCGCCAGGTCGAGCGCGGCGAGTACCGCCAGACCGGCCACCGGGGCTGCCAGCACGAGCAGCGCGCGCCTGCGGCTGAGCGCCCCCGGCAGGAGCATGACGGTAGCCACGGCGGTGCCCGCGCTGACGAGGATCACCGCGCCCACACCCGCGCCGATGCGCGCCGAGCCCTCCACCACCGCCAGCACGATGCCGGCGAGCGCCATCGAGAGCGCCGCTCGCCGTCCGCGCACAGCCGGGTAGAGGGCGGCTGCAACCGCGCACAGCACCAGCACCGTCAGGCCGGACTTCAGCTCGTTGCCGATGCCGTAGAAGCGCGCTCCGAACTGCGGGTCGGGGCCGAGCAGCGAGCGCATCAGCAGCTGCGTGTGCGCGAGCGCATCCGCCACGATCGCCAGCACCGCTGCGATCGCCGGCACGAGCGGCGCACGCGGCCATCGAACGAGCCGGTCGGTGAGCGCCCCGAGTCCGAAGCAGATCAGCGCCAGCAGCGCGAACTCCACCGTGCGCGAGGGCTCGATCGCCGCCGTGACGAGCGCTCCGATCGGGCACCAGAGCAATGCCAGCCCGCCCACCCTCAGCACCCACCTCTGCCGCACGGCGCCGAGCAGCAGCGCCCAGGCGATGAGCAGCCAGCCGAGCGCGGGCAGCCTGCGGCTCGATATGACGCCCAGGCGCGCCTTCAAGCCGCGCAGGTAGGGGACGTCGAGGCTGCCGTCGAGCCGCACCGACTCGCCGCGCATGTCCGCCGGAATCGCCAGGCCGAGGTGGCGCAGGATCGTGGGGGGTATGTCGATCGCCGCCACCATGCCAGGCTCGTTGGTGGTCTGTGAGGTGAGCGTGCGCGCGCCTCCCAGCCCAGCGAATCCCACCCACAGCAGTTCACGTCCCTGCTGGCCCGCCGCCGAGTTGTCCGCCAGGCCGGGCGTCGCCGCCCGCTGCACGACGATCAGCAGCTCACCGGAGGGACGTCTTGCCACGAGCGTGCGCAGCTCGGCGTAGCCGGACGCGCCCGACGGCAGGTCGGCCACAACCAGCTCGTGGCGCGCCTCGGCGCTGCGGATGGCGTGTGCGCCTTCGCCGGTTGGCGGCCAAGCTTCGGCGACGCGTCCACTGCGATCGGCGGCGAGCACGCCGTCGACGCCGGTCGGGTTGCCGGACGCGGAGGGAACGTAGGCGGCGCCGCCCGGGATCTGCTGGGCAAGCAAGCCCGGCTCGAGCAGCTGCGGCGCTCCATCCGCCCGGCGCAGCACCAGGTCCCAGGGACGCACCTGCGCGGACCCTGGAGCGCCGCGCGCACCGCCTGTGCCGCCTGGCCCGAGTGTGAGCGGCGGCGGCGTCTGGGGCGAGTATGCAGACGGGGATACGCGCGCGCCTTGGGTCATGTCGAGCGCGAGTTGGGCGGGCGTGTAGGCGCCCTGCGTCGCGCTGAGGACGCCGATCGAGAGCTGTGGCAGCGACGCCAGCTCGCTCTCGAACGCGTTGCTTTCACCCGCCGCCGAGCGGGCGGGGGCGGGCGCGAGGAACACGACGAGCGCCCTGCGCGCCGGTGTGGCGTGTGCCGCCGCCGGACACAGCGCCAGCGCGGCCAGGCAACCAAGCGCGAGCTTCAGCCGAGTCCCCCGTCGCGCGGTGTGCCGGCGGGCTGCGCCTCACGGGCGCGCGTGAGCTCAGCTTCGTCGGCGGGCGTGAGGCGCGCTGTGCTGCCCTCGATGTTCAAGCGCGGAAGCACTCGGTCAAGGCGACCCGGCAGCACCCAGGTGCGGTCGCCGAGCAAATCAAGCACCGCGGGCAGCAGCAGGCAGCGCACCACCAGCGCGTCGAGGAACACCGCCGCCGCCAAGCTCAAACCGAACTCCTTGATGACGCGCTGTTCGCCGAGCATGAACGACAGGAACACGCACACCATGATCGCCGCAGCCGCCGTCACGACGCGCCCGGTGAGCGCCAGGCCCTCGCCGACCGCGCGGCGGCTGTCGGCGGTGCGCGTCCACTGCTCGTGGATGCGCGACACCAGGAACACCTCGTAGTCCATCGACAGCCCGAACACGATCGCAAACAGCATCACCGGGATGAACGCCTCGATCGGCCCGGGGCTGACTCCCATCAGGCCGGGCAGCCAGCCCCACTGGAAGATCGCGACGATCACGCCGAGCGAGGCTCCAATCGAGAGCAGGTTCATCACCGCTGCCTGCACCGGGATCACCAGCGAGCGGAACACGATCATCAAGAGCAGCGCCGAAAGCAGAACAACGACACCGATGAACAGCGGCAGCTTGTGGGCGAGCGTCGTTGAGAAGTCCACGCCGCCGGCGGTGAAGCCGCCGACGTACACCTTCATGTGCGCGCGGCTTGCAAGCGGTGGGATCACGTCTTCGCGCAGATGTCGCACGAGCAGCGTGGTTGCGTACGCCTGCGGCGAGGAGCTCGGGTAGACCGAGATGGTTGCCACTTCGCCGCTGGGGCTCACACGCGGCGGTGTGACCGCCACCACGCCCGGCGCTCTTTCGAGCGCGCTCCGCAGGTCGCCCAGGCGCGCCGCCTCGGCGTGCTGGGTGACGACGGTGAGCGGTCCGTTGAAGCCGGAACCGAAGCCCTGCGCGAGCAGGTTGTACGCCCTATGGGTGGTGGAGCTGGGTGGATCGTTGGAGGCGTCGCTCGATCCGAGCCGCAACGCCATCGCCGGGGCTGCAATCACCAGCAGCACCGCTGTCGCCAGCACGGCGACCGGGGCGGGACGGCGCTGCACGAACGCGCTCCAGCGCAGCCACGCGCGCGCGTGCGGAGCCGCCACGGTGGTGTGGCCGCGGCGGCGGGCGCGCCATTTGGGACGCACGAGCCGCCTGCCCGCCAGCGTGAGCAGCGCGGGCAGGAGCGTGAGTGAGGCGAGCATGACGAGCAGCACGCCTATCGACGCCGAGATCGCCACTCCGTAGAGGAAGTCCACGCCGAGCAGCATCATGCCGAGCAGGGCGATCACCACCGTGCAGCCTGCGAACAGGACGGCGCGCCCGGCTGTGTCCATCGCCTGCACCACCGACTCGCGCACGTCGCCAAACGTGTGTCCGGGCGTGGCGTACGCCTCGCGAAAGCGCGTGACGATGAACAGCGCGTAGTCGATGCCCACGCCCAGCCCGATCATCGCCGCGAGCTCTGAGGAGAAGTTGGGGGTGTCGACGACGTGCGTGAACAGTGCGATCACCCCGAGGCCGGTGCCGAGCCCGAACAGCGCGGTGACTATCGGCAGTCCCATCGCCACGAACGAGCCGAACGTGATCAGCAGCACGACGATCGCCGCGACGAGGCCGACGGCGGTCGAGAGCCCGAACCCCTGCTGTTGGGTCATCTCGATCGCCGGTCCGCCGAGCTCGATCTGAAGGCCCGCGGCGCGCGCCGCTTCGGCGGCGCTTACCACGCGCTGCGCCGCGCTCTGAGGCAGCAGGTTGGCCCTCTTGTCGAAGTCCACCGTCGCGAACGCGATCGTCCCGTTGCGCGAGATCGCCTGGCCGGCCAAGCGGGGGTCATACGGGCTCGTCACCGTGCTCACGTGCGGCATGTGCGCTATGCGCTCAAACAGCGCGCTCATGTGCGCCTGTACCGCCGGTGCACGCACCGTGCCCGTGCTGGTCTTGAACACGATCGTGTCGCGGTCGCCCGCCTGCGCCGGGAAGCTGCGCTGCAGCAGGTCGGCGGCACGCTGGGCGTCGGAGTTGGGGATCGTGAAGTTGTTCGAGTAGCTCGTGCCAGCCGAGCGAGCAAGCGCGCCGACGAGCAGCAGCAGCACCACCCACCCGATCGCTACGTACAGCCGGTGGGTGGTCGACCAGCGTGCGAGGCGGAGCATTGCGACAGAGCTTAAGGGCTCGCGGCGCTCGGCGGACGAATCAGCCGGCTGATGTGCAGCGGCAGCGGCGCTACGCCGCCGAGAACAGCTCGAGCCTGCCGCTGAGCGAGTGGTCGTTGGCGTCGCCCTCGGGCTCGATCACGTGGCCGTCGGCGACGATCGGGCTGTTCCAGTGGCCGCTCCCACCCGCCAGACGGGCGATCGGATGCGAGGAGGAGGGTCGGTAGACGAGCACGCCGCCGCCAGCCGGGTCGTACACATAGAGCAGGCCGCCTGCGACGATCGGGCTCGTGCCGGGAGTCCCGTTCCGCCACACCACGCGCAGCCGTCCGCGGGTGAGGGCGAAGGCGGCGGTGGCGTTTTCGTCAGCGACGAACACGGTCGTGCGCGCGCCTTCTCGCAACACGGCGGGTTGAGTGAACAGCATGCCGCCGCCGGGCAGCGGCAGGCGCTGCACTTCACCGCCGAGCCGCCGCCGGCTGGACGGGCGGTGGCCGTCGAGGCGGGAAAGGGAGAGCACGCGCAAGACGCCGTCCTTGCCGCCGACGAGCACGCGGTCGTGGCCGAGCAGCGCCGGAGCGCTCGACCCCAGATCGGTGTCGCTTTCGCCCAGCTGCGCCTGGTTGGCGGGGGCGAACGATTGCCGGTAGCGCAGGTTGGGCAGCTTCAGCTCCACCACGCTGTCGCCGAAGTCTGTCGTGCCGTTCCAGGGGCCGTTGCCCGTGTCGATCAGCAGGCGTCCGCCGCCCGGCTCCACCACCGCGCCGCCGCGCGAGAGGATCGCCGAGTCGCTCGACGAGCAGCTGCTCGGGACGATGACGCGATGACGGCTCGCGCAGAGCGTGTTGAACACGCTCGCGACGCGTCCACTGGCACGGTCGATCGCCACGACGTGGCCCTGGTAGGGGGGAGCGTCGCCGATGTAGCCGCCCGTCGTCGCGAGCACGTAGCGTCCGCTGAGGTTGAGCGCGGCAGCCAGCTTCTCGTGGGTGGGGTCGCGCGTGACCGACACCGGCCAGCCGCGCGCCTCGCTGCCGCTGGAGAGCGAGAGCTTGTGTATGCGCCCGTCGGGGGATGCCGCGTAGACGAAGCGGTGGTCAGGATCGGCGACCGGGCTGGTGGTAGTGATCTGATAGCTGCCCGCCCGGTGCGAGTACCCGGGTGGCGTGAACGTCCAGAGGACCCGACCGCTGTTCGCGTCCAGGGCAAGCGTCTTGCCGTACGTGGTGGTCACGATCGCCGTGTCGTGCGCCATGCCCGCGACGCTTACCCCGTGCAGGTAGATCGGGGAGGAGTCCACCGTCCCGGGCAGCGTCACGCTCACATGGTGCAGGTGCGCGACGTTGGCAGCCGTGATTCCCGTTGAAAGCCCGCTCGCGTCTGAGCGCTGCGGGTTCAGGCCGAACTCAGGCCAGTCGAGCAGCTGAGGCGGCCCGGGGGCATGGACCGACCGGGAAGGAGCAGCGTGCTGCGGGGCGACTGTGTCAGCCGGAGCGTTGCCGCACGCTCCCAGGAGCACGCATAGGGCCAAGCTCGCAGAGAGGCGCGTTCGACAGGACGTGCTCATTCGTCGACTTCTACACCATTCGGTCTGCAACCTTGAAGTAGCGGGGCTTGTCGTTCGAGCACCCTTAAAGTTTGAGGTTGACAAGTCCGGGTTGAGCACTGTATAGTGCGCCGTGTCGCCTTATCAAGGGCTTGGGCGGCATGAGGTGAATAGATCGATGGGGAATCTCCACCGCGTGGAGATGGTTCGGAGTGCCACAAGCGGTTCTGGGAGAGGGACCGGGTCACTCGTTTTCAGAGGGAGTTCTTTTTCGCGTGTTTTCTTTGAATCATGTGGCTGGGAGGCCGTGCACGTCGGATGCGCCGTGCAGCCGCCTCGTCGTGCCCGCGGTCCCGCGGGTCGTTTTCGTGTGGATCGCCGTCTAGGAGAGGATGGGTGTGATGGTCGCTCGCGGTTTGTCGAGGTTGGCTGGGTTGACGTGCGTGCTGATGGCGGGGTTGGTGTTCGTGGCGGGAGCCGCGCATGCAGCCTCGGCCCCGGTCATAGAACGCGGATTTCCCTCCAATTCGGAACGCGTGTGGGCGTCTGAAATCAATAGGAGCACCGCGCGCGTCAACGCCGAAGTCAACCCGTCTGGGGCGGACACGACATACCACTTCGAATATGGGCCTGACGCGTCCTACGGTTCGAGCGTTCCGGTGCCCGACGGCGACCTCGGCCCCGGGACTACGGGTGTCGAAGTAAGCCAGCTGCTGACCGGCCTTCAACCGGGCGACACCTATCACTACCGGGTCGTCGCCACAAACTCGTCCGGTACCACCACCAGCGGGGACGAGACCTTCACGACGTTCCCGGCTACGGTGCCGCAGCCGGCAGACACGTGTTCGAACTCCACCTATCGCATTGGCTTCTCAGCCGGCCTGCCGGATTGCCGCGCGTATGAGATGGTCACCCCGGTCGAAAAGTACGGTGCGGACATAGCCGCCGAAGCGTTCGGTCAGACGTTGGCGTCCGAAGGGGGAGACCTGCCTGGCGAAGTCGATCGCGTCGTGTACACGTCGAAAACCGGGTTCGGCGAAACCAAAGGGTCGGGCAACGCCGGCTACACGCAGTTTGTCGGCGAACGGCGTCCCGATGGGTGGATCAGCAGGGCCATCACGCCGATGACCAATACCAACACCGGCGGCCAGATCTTCAAATACAAAACGGAGTTGATGGAGTTCTCGGCGGACTTGGGCATCGCGGCGCTTACCGGCTACAGCCTGCCTGAAGGCCCGGCTGCGGCAAGGCCGAACAGTGAGAACCTGTATTTGGAGAGCACGCCTGCAGGCAAGCTGTTTGCGGCGGTCACCGATGCGAGCAATGAAGGCGAACCGATTCCGTTCCCGCCCTTCTACCTCCAGTTCTTCTCGGAATCCAAGCTTATGTACATCTTCGGGAAGCCGGAGCTCGGCGGCGCGTCGTCCTCCCTCGACGTGGTGACGTTCATGAGCCGTGTGAACTTCGTGCCCGCAGCCAAAGGGTTCAACTACAAGGCGTATGTGTACGAACACGGCGAAGTGAAACTGCTGGGCTACCTGCCCAACGAAAGCACTCCCGCGGCTGAAGGGTCGAAGCTGCTCTACGAAGAAGGCAGTGAACGAAACATGGACGAACCGGCGATCGAGCGCAAAGACACCGTATCGACCGATGGTTCCCGGATCTTGTTTGAAGTAAACGAACTTCCAGGCCAGATCTTCATGCGCAAGAACGGGACGACGACCGTGAAGGTGACCGAATCGGAGACCAGCCAGCCGGTTAGCGCGGAAAACGTGGAACTGGATGCGGCGACGCCCGACCTGCAGCACATCGTGTTCAGCACGACGACGCGCCTGCTCGACAGTGCCCCCGAAGGAGGCGGGTACTACATGTACACGGACGGCCCCAACCCGCAGTCCGAAAGCAACCTCACCTATATCGGGTCCTCGGGCGGCGCGGGCCGGAATACGGTGCTCGGCATGAGCGACCACGGCACGCGCATCTACTACTGGCAGGACACATCGACGGATACGAGGGTGAACCTGTGGGAAGCCGGCCAGACGCGCGAGGTGCTCGGGGAACCGGCCGGGGGGCTCGACGTACGCGAAGCGCGTGTTACGCCGGATGGCAAGCAACTCACCATCTTGAACACCGCCTATGTCGCGGTTGGTCAACGCGCCAGCTACGACAGCGAGATCTACCTCTACAACGAGGGCACGAATGCCGCCAAGTGCGTTTCCTGCCCTTCGACCGGGGCGGCGCCGACGACCGGCGTCGAAACCGGTGTGAGCGCGAGCAGCGGCGGTACGCAGCTCGCCGAGCCGTACGCGCCACGCTTCGTGTCGAGCGACGGACGCTACGTGTTCTTCAACACGAGCGAGGCGTTGGTGCCGCAGGACACCAATGGCGTGACCGATGCATACGAGTACGACACGGTCACCGGCACGCTGTCGCTGTTGTCAAGCGGCACGGGAGAAGACGGCACCTGGTTTGTCGAAGCGAGCGCCGACGGGCACGACGCGTTCCTGGCGACGCGCCAGAAACTGACGCGCTGGGATCCGGACAAGCTCGTCGACGTCTATGACGCACGGGTTGAAGGTGGGCTGCCGGAACCGCCGTTGCCCGCCGTGCCGTGCGACGGGGACGCGTGTCAGGGCACGCCCTCGGCGGCGCCGTCGTTCAACACGGCTTCCGGATTCACCGGCCTTGGCAACCCCACCTTCGCGGAAGCCGCGGTGAAGAACAAGGCAAAGAGGGCAAAGGCCACTCCCCGCCAGCGGTTGCGGCACGCGCTTGCCGCTTGTCGCAAGAAGCCCAAGCGCAGGCAGGCGCGGTGTGAGCGTCTGGCGCGCAAGCGCTACGGGCAGGGCAGGTCGGCAGCACTCAACCATCGAGCCGGACGCTAGAGAGAGGGAGAGCGAGACGATGTCAAGGAAAACGATGACCGCGCTTCGCATCGCGAGCGCAGCCCTGCTCGCATGTGTCCTGGCATGCACGGTGGCCGCCGCCTCGGCGCTCGCCGCCCCGAAGCTGTTGGTGCGCAACATCACCCCCGACACTGTTCAAGCCGGGGAAAAGGTGCTCCTGCGGTTTTGGGTGCAGAACGTCGGCGACAGCGCGACAAGCGGACCGATCACCGTCGTGGACACGTTCGGCTCGCAGGTGACGAGCGTCACGTCGACCAGCGGCTTCACCGGCTCCACGTCGTCCGCTACGCCGATCGAAGCCAATTGCCCCGAAGGCACGACCTCGATGTCTTGCGAAATCAACGGGTCGCTGAAGCCCGGCGTCCAGGTTGGCATCATCGCTGAACCGACGGTCTCCTCCCAAGCCACCGGCACGATCACGGATCGCATCGAAGTGTCCGGCGGCGAAGCCGCGCCGGCGCAGGAAGAACGCTCGATCGCGATCGGGCCGCCGGGGGCCTTCGGCTTCGACAGCGCAGCCGTCGAACTGTTGAACGCCGACGGCTCAGCCGACGTGCTGGCGAGCTCGGTGCCGGCGACTTACACCACGAAGCTGAAGTGGAAATCGTTCTACGCCAGCCAGAATCCGACGTCGGAAACAGCCGCCTCGACCGAATATTTCAAGGACGTCGTCGCGCATTTGGCTCCCGGGTTCATCGGCAACCCCTCTGCCACCGCTCTGTGCACGACCGCGGAACTGGGCACGTTCCTGAACGTTGGGGAACCTGCGCCCGAAGGGGGGACGGTCGGACAGGCCGTGCCCTCGTGCCCACCGGACAGCCAGGTCGGCGTTGCGCGGGTTGGCCTTGCCGGAAAATATTGGACAACCGGCCTGTTCAACATGGTGCCGCCATACGGGTATGCCGCCGAGCTGGGGTTCAATGTCGAGGGAACCGTCGTCCTGCTTCAGGCGTACGTGCGGCCCGGCGATCACGGCATCGACGTGATCAGCCACGACACAACCACCACGATCGCAGTCAGCGACGTCGAAATCGAAACGTGGGGCGTGCCGGCCGATCCGAGCCACGACATCTATCGCGGCGCGTGCATCGGCGACGCGGGCCAAGGCCCGAGCGGCCTGCGCTGTCCCTCCAAAGCGCGCCCGCAGGCGTTCCTGCGTATGCCCAGCTCGTGCAGCGGCGCCCCGGTGGCGTTCGGCGCCGAAACCAACAGCTACGGGGACGAGGGCGATTGGTCGAAAGCCCCCATGCCGGGGCCGACCATGGTCGGTTGCGACATGGTGCCGTTCGCGCCCAGCCTGTCCGTCTACCCGACCGGCACGGCAACCAGCAGCCCGACGGGTGTCAGCGTGAAGATGTCGTTGCCGCAGTCCAAGAACCCGGCGGGGCTGTCCGAGGGCGACCTCAAGAAGGCGGTTGTCACGCTGCCGGAAGGCATGTCGATCAACCCCGCCAGCGCAGACGGGTTGCAGATCTGCACGGACGCCCAGCTGCACCTCGACTCGAACACGCCAGCGGAATGCCCAGACGGGTCCAAGCTCGGGAACGTGACGCTGCACACGCAGCTGATCTCAAACCCGATCGAAGGGTCGATCTACATCCGTCCGCAACTCTCCAACGACCCGATGTCGGGCGAAATGTTCCGGGTGGTGTTCGAGCTGCGCGACGATTCGCACGGCATCGACTTCAAGATCCCCGGCCACATCCAGGCCAATCCCGTCACCGGCCGCCTGACAACCACCTTCGACGACAGTCCGCAGCTGCCGTTTGAAGACATCAGCCTGCAGTTCAAGTCGGGCGCCCGCTCGGCGCTGTCGACGCCGGCCACCTGCACGGTGCAAACCACCGAAGCCTCGCTGTACTCGTGGGCGCGCCCCGATGAAGCGGTTCAGCGCAACACCAGCTTCCAGCTGACCTCCGGGCCGGACGACACGCCATGCCCCGGGGCAGTGCTGCCGTTCAGCCCGTCGCTGAACGCGGGCGTGAGCGATGTGGAAGCGGGAGCGTTCACATCGTTCCTGTCTACCTTCATCCGCCACGACTCCGACCAGCACATGCAGAATGTCGCGGTGACGATGCCCAAGGGCCTGCTCGGCTCGCTCGTCGGGATTCCGCTGTGCCCCGAAGCGCAGGCCAACGCAGGGACGTGCTCGGCTGACTCGCAGATCGGGACGCTTACCGCCGGGGCGGGCACGGGGCCAACCCCCTACTACGTGACCGGCGGCAGGATCTACATGACCGCGGGCTACAAGGGGGCTCCATACGGCCTGAGCATCGTCGTGCCGACCAAGGCCGGGCCGTTCGATCTCGGCAACGTCGTCGTGCGCGCCAAGGTGGAGGTCGACCCGCACACTGCGCAGCTGACGGTCGACAGCGACCCGTTGCCCCAGGTCGTGGGCGGCATACCCGTCGACCTGAGGCTGGTCAACGTCACGATCAACCGGCCGAACTTCGTGTTCAATCCCACCAACTGCGCCAACTCGACAGTGTCCGGTCAGATCACGGGTGTTCAGGGCACATCGGCCAACGTGTCAGACCCGTTCCAGGTGACCAACTGCGCCGCCCTGAAGTTCCCGCCCAGGTTCCACGTCACCGCCAGCGGCAAGACAAGCCGGGCAAAGGGCGCAAGCCTGTCCGCCACGCTGAGCTACCCCAAAATGGTGCTCGGCAAGTTCGTCAACATCGCCAAGGTCAAGGTGAGCCTGCCCAAGCAGCTTCCCTCGAGGCTCACGACGTTGCAGAAGGCCTGCCCGGCAGAGACCTTCGAAGCCAACCCGGCTGCCTGTCCTGCGCCCTCGCGGATCGGCACGGCGACCGCCAGCACCCCCGTAATGCCGGTACCCCTCACGGGTCCGGTCTACTTCGTGAGCCACGGTGGCGAGGCGTTCCCCGATCTCGTCGTCGTGCTCCAGGGCTACGGCGTGACGATCGACCTGGTGGGCAGCACGTTCATCAAGGGCGGCATCACGAGCACCACGTTCAAGCAGGTGCCCGACGTGCCCGTCGGGAGCTTCCAGCTGAACCTGCCCCAGGGTCCCTACAGCGCGCTGGCGGCCAACGGCAACCTCTGCACCGCCAAGAAGCTGGTGATGCCGACGCTGTTCATCGCCCAGGACGGACAGGTCCTCAAACAAGCGACGCAAATCACGCCGACCGGATGTGGCAAGCACAAGCCGCGCCACAGAAAGCACAAGAGACACCGAAAGAAATAACCGATGGCGCGAGCGGAGCGCTCTCGACGTCCGGCCATCGACGCGAAAGCGTCGATCGGCCGGGCGGAGCACGTCAACGGGATCGAGCGCGAGCGAGTAACTGACATCCAACGCGCCCGCATGCTCGCAGCCATGTTCGACGTGGTGTCCGAGATCGGTGTCGGGAGCGTGTCGGTGGCAAACGTGGTGGCTCGCTCCGGCGTGTCGCGCCGCACCTTCTACGAGCTGTTCAAGGATCGCGAAGACTGCTTCCTTGCGGCGCTCGACGAGGCGGTGCGATGCGCATGTGAGCAGATGCACGCCGCCTGTCAGGGCTTGGAGCGTTGGCGCGAGCGCGTGCGGGCTGCGCTCGTGGCGCTGCTGCGGTTTCTCGACGACGAGCCGGCGATGGCCCGTCTGATGGTCGTGGAGGCGCTCGCCGCCGGACCGAATGCCCAGGCGCGGCGTCAGCGGGCGCTCGCCCGCGTCATCGAGGCGGTCGACGAGGGCCGCGGTGAATCCAGGGCGGTCGCCCAGGCGCCGCCGCTGGCTGCCGAGGGAGTGGTGGGCGCGGTCTTCTCGGTGATCCACGCCCGCGTATCCAAGCGAGACTCGGAGCCCCTCCTGCACCTCGCAAGTCCTCTGATGAGCATGATCGTGCTGCCGTACCTCGGTCAGGCGGCCTCCAAGCGCGAGCTTGCGCGTCCGCTGCCGCGTCTCCTTGAGGACCGCCCCAGCCTCGCTGCCGATCCGCTGCGAGGTCTCGACATGCGACTCACCTATCGCACGGTTCGCGTGCTCGTCGCGATCGCCGCGAGTCCGGGGGCTTCCAACCGCCAGATAGCGATCGCCGCGGACGTCACCGATCAGGGCCAGATGTCAAAGCTGCTGAACCGGTTGCACCACGTTGGTTTGATCGAGAACGCCGGCACGAGCGGCGCGCGCGGCGAACCCAACGCCTGGACGCTCACGCATCGAGGGCGCGAGATCGAGCGCTCGATCCACGCCCGGACGGAATATCAGGCGGCTTGACCGCTGCTGCTTACGGCAATCCGATCCGGTTCGTCGTAAGCTGGCCACATGGCCAAGACCCCCCGTGTCGGCGAGCCGGCACCGGACTTCGAGCTGGAGGGCACCGCGGGGCGCTTCAAGCTCTCAGAGCACCGTGGCGAGCGGATCGTGCTGCTGTTCTATCCGGGCGACAACACGATGGTGTGCACGCGTCAGTTCTGCTCCTATCGCGATCGCGCCGAGGACTTCTCCAAGCTGAACGCCACGGTCGTCGGCATCTCCTCGCAGAGCCTGGACTCGCACGAGGCGTTTACAGCGAAGCACGGATTGAACGTGCCGCTGCTCGCTGACGTCGACCGGAGCGTTGCCAGGGCGTACAGCGCGACGACACCGGGAGTCGGCACGACGACGCGCGCGGTGATCGTGGTGGACGAGCAGGGGATCGTGCGCCATCGCCACGACCATCGGCTCGGGCTCGACTACCAGACCGTGGACGAGCTGGAGCACGCGCTCGATACGGTCGACCGCCAAGCAGCCTCGCGCTAGCTATTGTGGCCTGGTGGCGTCCCGAACGCGGGCGCTGGGTGGCCTGCTGGCGGACGCAGTCGGCCCGCCTGATGGTGAATTCGGCAGGCGGAACTGTGCGGTAAGGCCGAACCATGCAGCGGGGTGGGCTCGACTTGCCCTATGATCGCGCGCCTCGTGGCGGACGCGGGCGAGCATAGGGGGGGTTCGACTGGCGGCGTGCCGTCGGTTGGCCCGTCGTGGGGCACCGTTGCCCCGTTGCTTGGCGCGCTTGGGACGAGCGTCGGCTTGATCGGGTTTGTCGTGTTCTTCGGTGGCGCCATCCTGTGGACGCAAGCCGACGCCGTCGGGTTGCCCGCCAGCGAAGTGGTGGCGCTGGTCCCGAGGACGGTGCTGTTGTCGACCGGCGCCCATTTCCTGGTTGCCGCACTCCTGCTCGCGCTGTTCGGCGTGGGTGTGCTGTGGGTGTACGACGTGGTGCTGCGCGATCGCCTGCTTCGCAAGCAGGAGGAGGAAGAGCGCATCAGCGAAGAGCCGCGAGCAGCCTTACAGCAGAGCCTTGACGACGCCCTCCAACGACACGCCGCCGCCGTCGAAGCCGTCAAGCTGGCGACGAGCGCCCATATGGGAGCGTTGCAAGCCGCCGCCGCCGCGCCCGACAGCAGCGTGTTCTCCGCCGCCGTGGAGGAAGAGCAGCGCAGGCGCGCGGCGACCGAGCGCGAGCTCACCTCCGCCGCCGACGAGCTCAAGCGCGTCGAGCACGATTTCCGCGAGCACATGCCTCGCCTGGAGCGCAAGGCGAAGGCAGCCCGAGAAAAGCGCGAAAGCCGAGAGAACTGGACGCGCCTGACGCTGCTCGGACTCGTCTTTCTCGGCATCGAGATGCTGTTCACGAACTTCGCCCCGATCGCCTGGTACGACTACGTGATCGTCGTGGCGCTCAGTGGGGCGACGATCGCCGTGAGCCTGGTGATCTACGCCGAGACCAAGCGTTTCGTCTGGTTTGCGATATCGGCGTTCGTCGCCATCGGCCTGTACATCGGCTTCGTCACCTACTTCCGCACGCACGACAGCGCGCAAGCCGAGCCCGCCGCCGCGCTGATCGACGGACGGGTTCCCGTCGAGGGCTATTTCATCGCCCAAACATCCGACCGCGTCTACTTCGGGATCCCCGAATCGGTGTCCCAGCCTGCGCGAATGATCGCCCTGCGCCGAGACGATGTCGTGGCGCTCGCCATCGGCAAGCTCACGGTTACGAAGAAAGACAAGGCGTTTCACGTTGCTCGAGAGCTTGGCGCGGAGCTGTGCGAAGACCTGTCGGCAGGTCAGCCCAAACGGGCGGACACCGCCGCTGCGATGGACTCCCGCCCACTGTGCCCGAGCGCTTCCGCCGGTGCGCCCAAGGCTCACCTCGCGCTCACCCGCTCTGTCAGCCCCAGTCGCGGCACGTCGGGCTAGGTCGAGCGGGCTGGAGTCAGGCTGGAGTCGAGCGGGCTTGAGCGTCGGTCAGGCGATCGTTGCGGCGCTGCGCACGCCAGCCTCGCCAGCCTCACCCGTCTCGCCCGCGAGGCTCGCGAAGTGCTGCATTAGCTCGAGCTGCATGTCCCGCGGCTGCTCGCCTGGCGCCGCTGAGCGCCGACGCCACTCGCCGTCCGGCGCAAGCTCCCACGAGCGCTGGTTGTCGGCGAACGCACGCTCGAGCGTCTCCATCAGCTGAGCGCGCAGAGCTGGGTTGGCGATCGGAACCGCCATCTCGACGCGGTGGTCGAGGTTGCGCGGCATCAGGTCGGCGGAGGCGATGTACAGCGTGTGCTCGCCGTCGCGCTCGAAGCTGTACACCCGCGAGTGCTCGAGCAGGCGTCCCACCACCGACACCACCCGGATGTTCTCCGAGATGCCCTCCACGCCCGGGCGCAGGCAGCAGATCCCGCGCACGTTGAGATCGATCTTCACGCCCGCCATCGACGCGCGGTACAGCGCTCGGATGCAGCGCCCGTCGACGAGCGCGTTCATCTTCATCGCTATCCGCGCCGGACGCTCGGGAGTGTGGGCGGCGGTTGTGCGCTCGATCTCCTCGACGATCCCGTCGCGCAGGTGCGCCGGGGCGATCAGCAGCTTGCGGTAGCGCAGCGGACGCCCGTACCCGGTGAGGTTGTTGAACATGTCCGCCACATCCGCCCCGATCTCCTCGTCCACCGTGAACAACCCGAAGTCGGTGTACAGGCGTGCGGTGGCCGAGTGGTAGTTGCCGGTGCCGATGTGCACGTAGTTGCGCACGCCCTCGCCCTCGCGGCGCACGACGAGCACGCACTTGGCGTGCGTCTTCAGGGCGGGCTGGCCGTACACGACGTGCACGCCCGCCTCCTCCATCGCCTTCGCCCACTGGATGTTCGTGCGCTCGTCGAAGCGCGCCGTCAGCTCGACGAGCGCCACCGCCTGCTTGCCCCGTTCGGTGGCTTCGATCAGCGCCGGCACGAGCGGGGAGTCGTCGCTCGTGCGGTACACGGTCTGCTTGATCGCCAGCACGTTCGGGTCCGCCACCGCCTGCTCGACGAAGCGCTCCACCGAGGTTGCAAACGACTCGTACGGGTGGTGCACGAGCACGTCGCCCTCGCGCATCGCTGCGAACACATCCGCGCGCTCGCCCTCTCCCCGCACCAGGCGCGGGGAGGTGATCGGCGCGTACGGCGGATTGCGCAGCTCGCCCATCCCCGGCAGTCGCACGATCTGCCACAACGCGCCCATGTCGAGCAAACCGTCCACCGGGTACACCTCCTCCTCATCCACCCGGAGCAAGCCCACCAGCTCCTCGCGCAGTCGCTGCGAGCATCCAGCGCCGATCTCCACCCGCACGATCTCGCCGAAGCGGCGCCTGCGCAACTCGTCCTCCACCGCCTGCAGCAGGTCGGCGGCGTCGTCTGACACCTCCAGGTCGGCGTCGCGCGTGACCCGGAACACGTCCCAGTCGAGGATCTCCATGCCCGGGAACAACACGTCGAGATGGTGGGCGATCACCTCCTCCAACGGCACGAGCACAACCCGGTGGTTTGCGCCGCCGCCCGCCCGCGCGCCGCTGTGCGCCTGTGCGCCGTCGGCGTGCGAACCCGCCCCGGCCTTGATCGTCACGAAGCGCGGCAGGATCTCGCTGGGCACCTTCACGCGCGCGAACACCGTCTCCTCCGTAAGTGGATCGCGTACGAGCACAGCCAGGCTGAGCGACAGGTTGGAGATGTAGGGGAAGGGCCGCCCGGGCGCAACCGCCAGCGGGGTGAGCGCCGGGAAGATGACGCGGCGGAAGTGACCCGCCAGCCATGCGCGCTGCTCCTCGTCGAGGCTCTCGACCGACACCAGCCGCACATCGTGCTCCGCCAAGCGCGGCTTCAGCTCTCCCTCGAACTCGCGGCTCAGCCGATCCCCGAGAGCGAGCACCCGCTCGCGGATGCCCGCCATGGTCTCCGACGGCGTGCGACCGTCCGAGGAGGGGTTCTCGACGCCCGCGTCGATCTGGTCGTGCAACCCCGCGACGCGCACCATGAAGTACTCGTCGAGGTTCGTCGTGTAGATAGCGCAGAACTTCACGCGCTCGAGCAGCGGGATGCTCTCCTCCTCGGCGAGCTGCAGCACCCGCTCGTTGAAGTCCAACCACGACAGCTCGCGGTTGATGTAGAGCGCGTGGTCCTTTAGATCCAGCCCGTCAGGCGCGTGCCAACCGTCACGCGTGGACTGTTGCGTCTCGCTCGAGATGGTCGTGCTCATCGGACTCATGCTGGCACACCATCTCGATTCCGCGTGCCGCAAGCTCCTGCGCCGCCAGCTGCGGGTCGGCCCCGTCGAGCGGCTCGGCGGCGAAGCGGTAGCCGATGCCGAAGTGCGTGTGGATGTAGCGCCAGTCGGGCGAGGATTTCTCGAGCTTCTGGCGCAGCTTGCGCACGAACACATCCACCGAGCGATCGCCGCGCACCATCGAGTAGCCCCACAGGCGCGAGTAGATCTCCTCGCGCTCGAGCACCCGCCCTTCGGCGCCCGAGAGCAGCTCGATCAGCTCGAACTCGCGCCGCGTCAGCTCCAAGGACGTGCCGCGCACATACGCCTGGAAGCGGTCCGTGCGGATCTCCACCTCACCAGCCGACACCGACTTGCGCTCCGTGCGCGTGCTCGAACGGCGACGGCGACGCGCGAGCACCTCCACGCGGGCGATCACCTCCTCGGGGTGGCAGGGCTTGGTCACCCAGTCGTCGGCGCCCAGTCGCAACCCGCGCACTCGCTGCGCGACGGTGGAGGCGCCGGTGCACACGATCACGCCGAGCTCCGGCAGCGCCTCGCACAGGCGCTCCAACCATTCCCACGCCTGCGGGCCGAGCACCGCCAGGTCGACGACGAGCGCGCTCAAGCGAATCGAGGCGATCGCCTCGGGCGGCGCCGGCGACGCCAGCACGCGGTGCTCCCAGCCAAGGCGCTCCATGCGCTTGGCGAGCACCTGTATGAAGCCGCTGTCACGGTCGAGTACCGCCACCCGCGGTGTCCCGGCGCTCGCAGCGCCCGGGGCCGCACCGTCGTCCTTGGCGAGCATGCCGGTCGTCATCTACCGCGGAGTGTATAGGCCGCTCTGACGTCAAAAGCAAGCAGCGCGAGCGCTGGTAACAGGATGTTCACACGCTTTTCTGCTGTTTGCGAGCGCTGTGCCGAAAGCGCGCTCCGGGACGCGCGATGCGCGCCGCGCCCGTGCCGAGGCAGCGAGACCCTCCCCTAACCCCCAGTAGGGTGCGAGGAGTCCGAGAACTCGCGAAACAAGCCCGTTACGACAAACGCGATCTGCTCGCCGACATCCACGGCGTTGTCGCCGATGCGCTCCAGCGCGCGCGCCACGAGGATCATGTGCATAGCCCACTCGCGCGTGTCCGGATCGTCGCCGATCTCCAACGCCCGCCTGAAGATCTCGCGGTTGAGGCGGTTGATGTCGCGATCCTGGTGGGCGAGGTCTTCCGCCAGGCCCGAGTCGCGGCCTGCGAACGCCGCCTTGCACTGCAGGATCTCCGAGCGTGCGTGCGCGCCCATCTTCAGCAGCGCCTGCAGCACCTCTTCGCGCACCGGCGGCTCGTGGCCTGAGAGCGGGATCAGCTTGGCGATGTTCACGCACTGGTCGCCCATCCGCTCGACGTGCACGATCACGTGAAGGAGCGCCGCCACCAATCGCAGATCGCCAGCCACGGGCGCCTGCGTGGCGAGCAGCGAGAGGATGCCCTGGTGCACTTCCAGATAGCGGCCGTCGAGGCGGTCGTCGTCGGCGATCACCATCTGCGCCAGCTCCACGTCCTGGTGGGCGAGCGCTTCCAGGGTGCGGTCGAGCTGCTCCACGACGATGTCCAACCCGCCGAGCGCGCGCGTCTCGAGCTCCTGCAGCTGCTGCTGGAAGTGCAGGCGCCCCTGCTGGGCGGTCAACCCGCCCGCGCCTGAGCTAGCCGAACTTTCCGGTGACATATTCTTCGGTCCTCGCGTCGCTTGGGGTCGTGAAGATGTGCTGCGTCGGTCCCACCTCGACGAGCTCGCCGTCGAGCATGAACGCCGTGCGGTCCGCCACGCGCGCCGCCTGCTGCATGTTGTGGGTGACGATCACGATCGTGATCTGCTGCTTGAGCTCGTCGATCAGCTCCTCGATCTTCAGCGTCGCGATCGGGTCAAGCGCCGAGCACGGCTCGTCCATCAGCAGCACCTCGGGCTCCACAGCCAGCGAGCGCGCGATGCACAGGCGCTGCTGCTGGCCGCCCGACAGGCCCGCCGCCGGCGCGTCGAGACGGTCCGCCACCTCGTCCCAGAGGCCAGCCGAGCGCAGCGCCGCCTCCACGCGCGGGCGCAAATCGCGCGCGCGCCGTGAGATCAGGCGCGGGCCGGCGGCGACGTTGTCGAAGATCGACATCGTCGGGAACGGGTTCGCCTTCTGGAACACCATCCCGATCGCCCGCCTCACCGCCACCACGTCAACCGAAGGGCCGTATATGTCCATGTCCTCGAGCAGCACCCGTCCCTCGGCGCGTGCGCCCGGCACCTCCTCGTGCATGCGGTTGATGCAGCGGATCATCGTCGACTTGCCGCACCCCGACGGGCCGATGATCGCGGTCACCTGGTTGGCTTCGAACTCGAGATCCACGCCCTTCACGCGTTCGGCCTGCCCGTAGAAGGCGCGCAAGCCGGCGAGCTTGACCGCAAGCCCTTTGCGGGGACCGCCGACGCGGCCTGCCTCGAACGCCGAGGACTGCTCAGCTGCCGCAGAGCGGCTGGGGCTTGGCTTGAGCATCTCGGCCATCCTAGAGGCTGCTCCTGCGCGCTATCAGCCGGGCGATCACGTTCAGCGACAGGATCATCACAACCAGCGCGAGCGCCGCGCCCCAGGCTCGCTGCACCACCGCCGCCGTGGGCGAGGTCACGTCGTTGTAGATCTGCACCGGCAGCGAGTTCATGAACTGGCCGAGGTCGAAGTTCGTCTTCAGCGTGGCAGCCGCGGTGAACAGCAGCGGCGCCGTCTCCCCAGCGGCGCGGGCGATCGCCAGCAGCACCCCCGTCACCATGCCGGGCAGCGCCGTCGGCAGCACCACTCGAGCGATCACCCGCCAGCGCGGCGCGCCGAGCGCGAGCGCCGATTCGCGCAGCGCGTCCGGCACGAGCGCCAGCACCACCTCGGCGGCGCGTGTGACGATCGGCAGCATCAGCAAGCCGAGCGCCACCGAGCCCTTGTAGCCGGCGTATGAGCTGCCCGTGCCGACGACCAGCACGATGTACACGAACAGGCCGAACACGATCGACGGCACGCCCGTGAGCACGTCGATCAGGAAGCGCACCAGGTGCGCCAGGCGTCCGTCGCGGCCGTACTCCACGAGCCACACGGCGAGCCCCACCCCCACCGGCACCGAAAGGGCGGATGCGAGCGCCACGATCTCGATCGTGCCGAGGATCGCGCTCTTGATTCCGCCGATCGACTGGTTGGCGAAGAACGTGTTGCCCGTCGGGTCGGTCGTGAAGAAGCTCCCGCTCCACGAGCCCAAGCCCTTGCTCAGCAGGTAGTAGAGGATCAGCACGAGCGGCACGAACGCAAGCGCAGTCGCCGCGCCGAGCAGCCAGCGAGCCAGCGTGTCTTTGCGCCGCCGGCTCGCGCTCATCTGGAAGCGCTCCAGCCGGTCGACCGTTGCCGCCGAGGCGCTCACGCCCCGATCACCGGGCCAACCACCGTCTGGGCCTCGACATACTCGGTGTGGTGTCTGCCCGTGCCGCGCGACGCGCGCTGCACGATCAGCCGCGCGATCACGTTCACGAGCAGCGTCAGCACGAACAGCACCAAGCCCGCCGCGAACAGCGCCGAGCGGTGCAGTTCCTGGGCCTCGCCGAACTCGTTCGCGATCACCGCCGCCAGCGTGTACCCCTGGCCGAAGAGGTGTTTGCCGAGCTGCGGCGCGTTGCCGATCACGATCGTCACAGCGATCGTCTCGCCGATCGCCCGTCCGAGGCCGAGCATTGCCCCGCCGACGATCCCGCCACGGCAGTACGGCAGCACCGCCAGGCGGATCGTCTCCCAGCGGGTGGCGCCGAGGCCGAGCGCCGCCTCCTTGTGGTCGCGAGGCACCGTCGCCATCACCTCGCGGGCGATCGAGCTGACGATCGGCAGGATCATGATCGCCAATATCAAGCCCGCGATGAAGTAGTTGGGGATCGTCACCACGCCACCGCCGATGAACGGGACGAACGACAGGCGGTCCGCCACCCACTGCTCCGCCGGTTGCAGCTTCGGCGCCAGGAAGAAGATGCCCCACAGGCCGTACACCACCGACGGCACCGCCGCGAGCAGCTCGAGCAGCACCGTGGCCGCCGAGCGCACCCGCCGCGGGCACAGCTCGGTTATGTAGATCGCCGCCGACACCGCCACCGGGACCCCCATCGCGAGCGCCAGGGCGGAGGTGATCAGCGTGCCGAGCAGCAGCGGCAGCGCGCCGAAGTGGTTGGCGTTCACGTTCCAGTTGTTGTCGAACGTGAACCCGAGCACCCCGAAGCGCGCGAACGCCGGGCGCGCCTCGCCGACGAGACGGATGAAGAAGTAGACGATCAGCGCAAGGATCGCCAGCGCCAGGGCGGTCAAGCCGTAGCGCAAAACGCGGTCCGGCAGGCGCGAGAGCGGCGAGCGCTCGAGGATCGCGGGGCGGGCGGTGAGGGTTGCTGCCTCCATGCGCGGTTGTCTACACCATGCTGGCGCACGGAAGCGCTGCTGAGCCGCAAAGAGCGCGCAGCCTGCGTGTTTTCCGCAGGCCGCGGCTCTTCGCGGACGTGCGCACGGCTAGCTCAGCGATGCTCCGTTGCATTGCAGGGCGGCAACCGCCGCCTTGGACTTTTCGAGGATCTGGCTCGGCAACGCCGCATAGTCGGCTTCCTTGAGGATGCCCTGGCCTGCCCCGAGGCCGTATTCGAGAAACTTCTTCACGCCCTTCGCGGCGCCTTCGCCGCCGGGCAGCCCGGCCTTGCACATGTCCTTGAACACGACTATGAACGTCTGCGAGGTGATCGGGTAGGCGGTCGGCGCCGAGGGGTTTTTGATCTTGATGCCGAGGTTCGCCGGCACTTGCACGCCTTCCGCCGCCGCGCTCGTCGAGGCGAGCGTGGGTTCCACGTACTTGCCCGCCGCGTTCTTCACTGATGCGTAGGTGAATTTGTGCTGCAGCGCATACGCCTGCTCGACATATCCGATCGAGCCGCTGGTCTGTTCCACCGCGCCGGCGACGCCCGCGTTGCCCTTGGCGCCGGTGCCGGTCGGCCACTGCACGTCCTTGCCTTCGCCCACCTTGCTCTTCCATTCGGGGTCGGTCGCCGACAGGAAGCCGGTGAACCCGGCGGTGGTGCCGGAGGAGTCCGAGCGGTGGATCACCGTGATCGTGGCGCTCGGCAGCGACACGCCCGGGTTCAAGGCGGCGATCGCGGGATCGTTCCAGGTCTTGACCTTGCCCATGTAGATGGCTGAGATCGTCTTCGGATCCAGCTTCAAGCCGGCTTTCAACCCGGGCACGTTGTAGGAGACCGTGATCGCGCCGAGGAACATCGGGATCTGCTGGACCGAACCAACCTTTTCGAGCGCTTGGAAGTCAGCCGGCTTCAGCGGCGGGTCGCTCGCGCCAAAGTCAACCGTCTTGCCCTCCAGGGCGGTGATGCCCGCGCCGGAGCCGACAGCCTGGTAGTTGACGGTCATGCCGGAGCTCGAACCCCATTGCTGATACACCGGAGCCGCGAACGTCGAGCCGGCGCCGGAGATGGTCGAAGAGCCCGACGAGCTCGTGCCGGACCCCGATTTGCCGCATGCCGCCACTCCGAGCGCGAGCAGAGCGCAGCTTGCGAGCGCGCCCAACTTGTTCCTGTTCACAACGTCTCCTTGACTGGATTTTTCAGACGGCGGGCGGCTCCAAGCGCCTCACGCCGGCTCAGTGCAACGCCAGTCTCCCCGCTCGCTCGCGCGCCGTTGTAAACATCTCGTGAAAGGTGCTCTACGGCTGGAAGCGGTAGCCGAACCCGGGGTGCGTGTGGATGAAGCTCCGGTCGGGCATCGCCCGCTCGAGCTTGTTGCGCAGCTTGCTCACGTACACATCCACCGAGCGGTCGGTGCTGCGCAATGGCCCGCCCCACACAATGCGGTAGAGCTCCTCGCGGGTGAGCACCGCGCCGCTGCGCTGCGCCATCGCCGTGAGCAGCTCGAACTCGCGCACCGACAGCGTCAGCGGGCGTCCGGCTGCGAGCACCAAACCCTCCGCCGGCCTGATCTCCAGGTCCCCGACGTAGATCGGCGCGTGATTCGCGGCGTGGAAGCCGTCCTGGTCAGCGGGATGCTCAGGCTCGGCGATCATGGTGCTCTCCCGGTCCACGTGCACACGCACAGCCTGCCCGCACGCGTGCGACGAATGGGTTGCGAAGTCGTGATCGAGTCGTGAACAACTCGTGAAGGCCCCATCCATGCCGGCAGCCCCATAATCTGGCGCGATGCCCTTGCGCCGCCGCTCCGCCGATCCCGAGCTCGAGCTGCTGCTCGAGAAGGCCGCAGAGAACGTGCTGCGCTCCGGGTTGCTGCTGCGCGAGCTGATCGCCGCGATGCCGGAGCATGCAAGCCTTGCCGAGCGGCTGAAGGCGTGCGAGCAGGAGGGCGATCGCACCACGCACGACATCATCCACCGGCTCGCCCGCGCCCGCCGGCGGCGGGGCACGCCGGTTGACGCCGAGGAGGGCTATGCGCTCGCCACGGCGCTCGACGACGTGCTCGACAACACCGAGCAAGCCGCCGCGCAACTGCACCTGTATGGCGTGGAGGCTCCGATGGAGCAGGCTGTCGCCTTCGCGGATGTGCTCGTCGGGGCCGACGAGCACATCGTGAAGGCTGTGGAGCGCCTATGCCAAGGCGAGCAGTCCGTGCCGCATCTGGTGGAGATCCACCGCCTGGAGAACGAGGGCGACCGCCTGCTGCGCGACGGCGTCGCGTCGCTGTTCGCCGGCGGCGCCGACCCGATGGTGGTGATCCGCTGGAAGGACATCTTCGAGTCGTTGGAGGCCGCCGTCGACGCGTGCGAGAAGGTCGCGCACGTGATCGAGGGGGTTGGGCTCAAACGGGGCTGGCGCTGAGCTGGCGCAGCTCGCGCGCGCCGTGCGATGACGGGCTCGGTCGAGCCGCGCCGCTCATCCGCGGTACAACAGGCGGTGTGAGCGCTCGACTGGCAGCGGCAGGAGGCTGGACGTGAGCGGCGCGGAGATCGGCCTTGCCCTGTCGGTGTTCCTCGCGTGCGCTGTCGAGGCGGTCGAGGCGCTGACGATCGTGCTCGCGGTGGGCAGCACTCGCAGCTGGTCCTCGGCGATGAGCGGCGTTGGCGCGGCGATCGTGGCGCTCGCCGCGATCGTCGTCGCGCTCGGGCCTGCATTGACCTCGCTGCCGATCGACGTCCTGCGTCTGGTGGTCGGCGGGCTGCTGCTCGTGTTCGGCCTGCAATGGCTGCGCAAGGCTGTGCTGCGCTCCGCCGGCTTCAAGGCACTGCACGACGAGAACCAGGCGTATCGCGAAGAGCGCGAAGCCGCCCGTGCGGCGGGCAGGCGCGGCGCTGGTTTGGATGGCTACTCGTTCACGATCGCCTTCAAGGGCGTTCTGCTCGAGGGCTTGGAGGTCGCGTTCATAGTGCTCACGTTCGGCGCCAATCAGCATCGGGTGGGCTTGGCGGCGATCGCCGCCGGGCTGGCTGTGCTTGCGGTGGTGCTCGCCGGAGTCGCCGTGCGCGCTCCGCTGGCAACGGTCCCGGAGAACACGATGAAGTTCGCAGTGGGCGTGATGCTCAGCTCGTTTGGGATGTTCTGGGGGGTGCAGGGCGCCGGCGCGAGCTGGCCGGGCGACGACGCCGCGCTGCTGGCGATCGTCCCGCTCACGTTGCTGGGGTCGTGGGGCATGGCGAGGCGTCTGCGCTCGGTGCGCGAGCGTGAGCCCAGCGGCGTGTCCGAGCTGGCGGGGCAGGGCGCCGAGGCGGTGCGCGCGTGAGGCGGGCCAGGGCGTTCGTGCTCGGCGTGTGGGAGTTCGTCGTGGGCGACGACTGGCGCACGGCGCTGGGAGTCGTCGTGTCGCTCGGCGCGGTCGCCGCGCTTTCGGCGGTCGGCGTGGCGGCGTGGTGGCTGATGCCGCCGGTTGTGTTCTTGCTGCTTGCGCTCTCGCTCAGGCGGGCAGTCGGCTCCTGATGCGGCTAGGCGGACCGGCGCCCGGCGAGGTGTCGAGCGCCGGGGAGGAGGCGAGCGGCTTCCCCGTGTGTCCAGGCGGCAGCCCGTGAATTTGGGACCGTCGTCCAATGTGGGCGGGTGCTCGACGCGCCACCATGCCTGCCATGAGCCCACACCCATCCAAATCGCTCTTGCTGCTGCTGCCGGAGGAAGGCGCCGGCGCTCCGGCTCGGACGGAGCAGCCGAAGGTCAGGCGCTACCGGCTCGTGCGGGTGCGCGTCAACCCGCCCTTGCGTGGCGATCGCGTGCGGCGCAGCCAGGCGCTGCTCGACCCGTTTCTCGACGGCGAGCTGTAGCGATGCGCGGACACGCGACTCCCGTCGAGCGCCGGATCAGGCTGTGGATCCTCCTGCAGGAGCGCTCGCGGCGGATGCAGGGGCGTCCCTGAGCCACCCGTGCGCCCATGAGAAGGCTGCCATCTGTGGCGAGGGGCGCGCCCGTCGCCCGTCGAGACGCTAGCCTTCGCGCGGATGTCGTATCTGCAAGCGATCGTGATCGCGCTCGTGCAGGGGTTCACCGAGCTGTTCCCGGTGTCGAGCCTCGGCCACTCGGTGCTGGTGCCCGCATGGATCGGCGGGAGCTGGCAGACGCTCGTCACCCAGTCGGCGACCGCCCACAGCGAGAGCTCCTTCTATCTCGCGTTCATCGTCGGGCTGCACGTCGCCACCGCGCTTGCGCTGCTCTGGTTCTTCCGTGCCGACTGGATCCGGATCATCACCGGCTTCGTGCGCAGCGCCCGGCGCAGCGTGAGCGAGCGTTCGTTCAGCGTGCGCGACACCGACGAGCGCCTTGCGTGGATGATCGTGTTCGCCACCATCCCTGTTGGGATCACGGGGCTTGCGCTCGAGCACACGTTCCGTACGCTGCTCGCCAAGCCGCTCGGCGCGGCGGTGTTCTTGTTCATCAACGGTCTCATCCTGCTCGCCGGCGAGCGTTTGCGCCGCCGGGTGGTGGAACGGGGGGAGACGGTGGGCGTCGAGGTGCAGGCTGCGCGCGCGCCGATCGCCGGCGCCTCGCAGGAGGCCGACGTAGAGGGCGACTCCAACCGTGCGGAACTCCTGCACAGCGGTCGGCGTGGCTCGCGCTCGGTGGATGAGCTGGCTGAGGCGTACGCGTCGGACGTGCGCATCTCGCAGATGCCCTATCGCGACGCCATCTACGTCGGCGTGTTGCAGATCAGTGCACTGCTGGCCGGCATCAGCCGCTCTGGCGTCACGATGGTTGGCGGTCTCTGGCGCGGGCTCGACCACGAGGACGCCGCCCGCTTTGCCTTCCTGCTCGCAACCCCCGTGATCCTCGCCGCCGGCATCCTGAAGCTGCCCGCGCTGTTCGGCTCCGCCGGCGCTCACATCCACGGCCAGGCTGCTGTCGGGTTCGTGATCACCGGTCTGGCTGCCTACGTCTCGGTGCGCTGGCTCGTGCGCTACTTCCGCACCGGCACGCTCACCCCGTTCGCCATCTACTGCCTGGCGGCGGGCGGTCTGAGCATCATTCGTTTCGGGCTGTTCTGAGCAGCCGTCCTGCCGCCGGGCGCTCTGTCAACCCTTCCAGGCGTTGAACACGCTCGAGTCGAACGTCAGCAAGCCCGGTTCCTGGGCATACCCGAGCGGGGGCACTCCGAACAGGTTCTCGATGCTCCGCAGCAGCGAGAAGTGGTTGTACTCGCCGGTTGCGTTGAAGCTGCCCGGCTTGACGTACTTGGAGATCAGCAGCAAACCGACCTTGCCGCCGCCGGTCGGGGTGGTTCCCGTGGCCGCGGCGGATGATTGAGATTCGCCGGCACCCGATGCGATATTGGGGAATTCCGATGACACGCAGCATCCGCTCGAGTCCGCGTCGGCTCCTTCCTGGGACGCCTGGTCGAACGTGATCGCGATCAGGCCGCCCTGCCTGTAGGCGGCTGAGCGCTCGATCTCGCCGACGGTCTCGCGTAGGAAGGAGTCCGTCGCCGGTATGCCCGCCGGCTGGCCGGGAGCGCACGGCTGCGGTGAACCGTCGTGGCAGCGCCCGGGCACCACGTACGCGAGCGAGGGCGTTTCGCGCGCGGTCTTCAGGTCGCCCGCCAGCTGCCCCACCCCGACCACGTCTTCTGCGCACGACTTGCTGTCGATCAGCGAGTGGAAGTACACGAATGGGTCGCGCCAGGTGACGTACCCGCTGCCGGGCGCCGGTCCCGGATCGGGTTCGGACGCTCCTGCTGCCGGGTGTTGGCAGGGCTGTGGGCCTCTGGCTCCCTGTTCCCCGATCCCTTCCACATACGCCTTCCAGGTCTTGCCTTCGGTGGCGAGCTGGTCGGCGAGCGTTTGCGTGCTCGACGGGTACACGCACCCGCTGCCCATCGTCTGGCCGAGCTTGCCCGCGCTGCCCGGTGTCAGGTCGGCGAACACGGGGCAGTCCTCCTCGGTTTGCGGCGTGGGTCCCTGCCCGCTCATCAGGGCTATCGCGTTTGCCAGCTCTCCGCGGCTGACCGCGTAGTAGCCCTCGATCAGCTCTCCCTGGGGGCGCAGCGTCTTGGCCAGGTAGGAGCTCCCGGAGCCAGCACCGAACGCCGTGCTCTCGCCCTCGTCGGACAGAACCACGAGGAACACGTGCTGCACGGGTGGCAGCTGAGGCCCCGATGAGGCTTCTCCGCTTCTCGCACCCGACGGAGCGGGTTTTTCCTTTTCGCCTTTCGGAGGTGCGGCGGTGGGCGTTGTTGTCGTTTGCGCTTCCGGTTCTTCGGAGCTGGTTTCTTCTTCTTTCCCAACTTCCTCGGATGGGGCTTGAGGCGGCGTCGGGGTGGCGGGCGCCGAGGTTCCGGAACGAGTCGCGTTCGACGCAAGGAGCACGCGCGTGGGACCCTGTGGCGAGCCGTTCAACACCGACCCCACGAAGACGCCGAAGCCCAGCAGCGCCAGGAGCGCCACAGCGGCTGCCCATGGTGCGGGCATCGGAATCTCGCCGGACCGACGGACTGCGGAGGAATCGTCGAGCAGCGCCGAGCGAAGCGAAAACCTGATCTGCGTCGCGAGCTGTGCCGCGGTGCGTCCTTTGAAGCGCCATCCGGTGCCCATGACGCGGAGAGTCTCCTACTGCGCTGTGTAGAGAATGTAAAGAATCTGGTGCCTGTCAGGCCCGCTCGCCCACCGGTGGCGTGGCGATAACGGACTGTTCACAACTGCGCCTCCTCGCTTGCCGATACTGGCGCCGTTGACGAGATGGACTCCACCGTGAGCGCCCCCACCGAAGAGCTCGATCCCTTCGAGCCGCCCCCGCGCGAGAGCCGTTCCCCGGTCGATCCTCCGACCGCCGAGCTGCCCGTTGTTCCATCGGCGGTGCGTGCCGCTCCGCTCGGCTCGACGCGCGCGCAGTGTGCCGCCTGCGGTGCCCCCGTGGCGTCCGACCAACGCTACTGCGTCGAGTGCGGGCAGCGCCTTGGCGGGGCACGGCTGCCGTTCATGGATGACGCCTCGCGACACTCTGGACGCTCCACCGTTCACGCCGCTCCGACGAAAGCTCGCCTGTCCGTCAACAGCACGCTGATCGCCGGCGTCGGCACGCTCCTGTTGGCGATGGGGGTCGGGATATTGATAGGACGCTCGAGCCCTGGATCCTCGAAGGCGAGCCCCGTGCAGTACGTCACCGCGCCTGGCCCGGGGGTCCTCGGCGCGACGGGCGCTGGAACCGAAGCTGCGTCTTCCACCGCAGAATCGGGCTCGATCGGCGGCTCATCCAGATCGTCAAAGAAAGCCAAGTCGGCTGCGAAAGCATCCAAACCCAAGCTTCCCCCTCCCAAGGTGGTGACGGTGGGCAGCGCTGGCAAAGGTGCGGGCTACGAAAAAGGCCACTTCACGGGCAACTTCTTCGGCAAAGGCGAAGAATGAGCGCTCCGGCAACCCATCCCCCGGCGGCGGTCGATCTGGGTCGGCGTCGCGACCAGCTGGCCGGGCGCCTGGCTGAGCTTCAGTGGGACCTCGGCGGGCTCGTCTACGAGATGGCGATTCGCAACCACGTTCGCGTCGACGTGATCGCGCGCCGTGCCGCCCTCCTTCAGGAGGTCGACAACGAGCTCTGCGAGGTCGAGCGCATCCTGCGCACGGAGCAGACAGGAGCCGCAGGCGCCTGCCCGTCCTGCCAGGCGCCGCACAGCGGCGGCGCCGCCTACTGCTGGCAGTGCGGCCAGCCGCTGCTCGAGCACGTGCCGAGCCACGCGATCGGCGCTCAGTCCCGGTCAGTCACCTGAGGCCCGTGGGTCACCGGGCGGCTGTCGCTGGCGTCCAGGCCCTACACCGCGATGCTCGAGCGGCTGCAACGTCCATGCGAGTGCGCTAGTCAGAAGCCAACACGCGACTTCCAGCCGAAAGCTCCACTTCGATGCCGCGCAGCTGGGAGATCACCTCTCCCGCCGACTCTTCAAGCGCTGCCTTCGCGCGCTCGGGGTCCTCATCCAGCCACACGAGCACCTCCTCCAGCAGCGCCCGCTTTTCGTTCCGACGCGCCCTTCGATCCTTGATCGCCAGGACTTCGCCGACGCGGTCGGCGAACTCCGCCGGGTAGTAGCGCTCGAACTGATCCTGCTTCAGATATGCGAAGCGCTCCGGCTTCCAGCTCTTGTATCGCTCGCGGAGCCTTTGGACGATCTTCTGTCCCTCCTGGTCCCCGTCCACGATCACCCACGCTCGATCTCGATAGGCGTCCTCCAAGTGCGTGAATCGCACGAGTCGATTGAAGTCCTCGAAGGTTGTCGTCACTTCGGAGTTGCCACCGGCTGAAACGGTCCGTACTCTGGTGAGCATGGGAGCGAAGTTCGGCACCAGGTAGTCGCGGATGATCCGCTCCGCCGAGGACTCCTCCAAGATCAGCCATCCCTCCCAGAGGTCGAAGTCGGAGAACGAGTACCCAAGGTCTCGCAGCAGCGCAAGACGCGCTTCAGCGGTTGGCGGGACCGCGGCTACCTTTGCAACCGGCGGGAGTGTGCCTCTCTCTGCGTCGACGGAGTACAGCAGACTGCCCTCGACAGCCCCAAGATGCCGCACGACGATATTTGAGTGGGTCGACACAACGAATTGGTTGTCTTTCGCGCTTTCGACAACGAAGTCGAGCAGCGCCTTCAAAGCCTGCGGATGCAGGTCGTTCTCGGGCTCCTCGAGCAGGAACAGCTTCCCCTTCGCGAGTGCGAGCTCAGCGAGCAGCGCGACGATGTTCGGGACGCCCTCGCCCATCTGATCGATCGGGATTGTCTCCGTTCCGTCTACAAAAACCCCCGGTCGCTGACCGTTATCGCTCGGCACCGCGCTCACGACGAATCCGAGAATCTGGCGGCAGGTCTCCACGTAGCGATCGTGGCCGGGAAACGACGAGTTGCCAAGTCGTGAGAGCTTCGCCGCGAGATAGTTGAGCTGCGGCCCGACGCTGAGAGCGTGCTCCAGCCGCACGTCTTCGTTGTAGCTCATCGCCTTGCGCTTTGCGAGGTACGGCACGATCAGATGCTTAGGCTCACGATTGGAGAATGGCTCGACGCGCCATACGCCGGCGGGTGCGCCACCCTCACCTCTGAGCGCGCGGATTGCGGACTCGCCGATCGTGGTCGTCAGCATCGCGGAGGAATGGCTCTGTGTGTTCGCCCAGCCATTCACGTCGAGTTCCTCGAGCCCGATCTCGATCTTTGCCTCGCTGGCACCGACGCGCACATCGAGCCGAAGGTCTCCGGCCCCGTGCTGGATCGAGTAGAGCGCTCGAATCAGCGATGACTTGCCGGCATTGTTCGGTCCCACGAACACGTTGATCCGGCCGAGATCGATCTGTGGCATCTCGACGATCGACCGGAAGTTCGTGACCTTCAGGGATGTGACGCGCATCCCGTCATTATCGTGGGCGCTCGGCGCTCTGGACGCGTGCGGCTCGGCAGGGCGGGCGACGGCTCAGCCGAAGCGGCCGGTCACGTAGTCGCTCGTGCGCGGGTCGCTCGGGCGGGTGAAGATGACGTCGGTGTCGTCGTACTCGACGAGCACGCCTGAGCGCGAGCCCTCGCTGGCGTCGAGGCTGAAGAAGGCAGTGCGGTCGGCGATGCGTGCAGCCTGCTGCATGTTGTGCGTGACGATCACGATGGTGTAGCGGTGCTTGAGGCTCTGCATCAGCTCCTCGATCAGCGTCGTCGCGATCGGGTCCAGGGCGGATGCCGGCTCGTCGAGCAGCAGCACATCCGGCTGGATCGCGATTGCGCGAGCGATGCACAGGCGCTGCTGCTGGCCGCCCGAAAGGGAGAGGGCGCTGCGGCTCAGGCGGTCCTTGACCTCGTCCCACAGGGCGGCACCGCGCAGCGCCCACTCGACGCGCTCGTCCATGCGGTCCTTCATTCCCAGGTTGCGAAGCGCCCAGGCGATGTTGTCGTAGATCGACTTCGGGAACGGGTTTGGCCGCTGGAACACCATTCCGATGCGCCGGCGAACCTCCACCGGGTCTACGCCGCTCGCATAGAGATCGTGGCCGTGGTAGAGGATCGTGCCCTCCACGCCGAAGCCCGGCACCGAGTCGTTCATGCGGTTGAGGCTGCGCAGGAACGTGCTCTTGCCGCATCCCGACGGTCCGATCACAGCCGTGATCAGGTTGCGGTAGATCGGCAGCGTCACGCCCTCCACCGCGCGATGGGAGCCGTAGCGCACGCTCAGCTCGCGTACGTCGAAGATCGTCTCGCGCCTGGGCGTCGCGGGGTGCGCGCCGCCGGCGCCGTTGGAGCTGGCGCGCGGCGCCTGGCGCGGCTCGGCGCCGGTGGGGCGGATCAGGACTCTTTGACGGGCGCTCATCGTGTGAGCTTCGCCCTGCTTGCGCTCGACATCGCCCTGCCCGCCAGGCTCGCCACGAGGATTCCCGTGAGCAGCACGAACGCCGCTCCCCACGCGCGCGCCCAGCCGTACGGGTCGGCGGCCTCGGACGCCTTGAAGATGTACACAGGGATGTTCGGCAAGCCTTCGCCGAAGAAGTTCCAAGAGACCTTGCCGCCGAATATCGAGCTGACGAACAGCAGCGGCGCCGTCTCGCCGGCGGCGCGTGCCGCGGCGAGCACGGTCGCCGTCACGATGCCGCCGAGCGCGGTCGGCAAAACCACGCCGCGCACCGAGCGCCAGCGGCTCACACCAAGAGCGTCTGCCGCTTCGCGGAGGTTGTTCGGGACGAGCTGCAGCACCTCGTAGCTGGCGCGCGCGATCAGCGGGAGCATGATGATCGCAAGCGCGACGCTGCCCGCGAAGCCGCTCTGGTGCGCCCCCACCACCATCAGGCCGAAGACGAACAAACCCACGACGATGCTCGGCAACCCATTGAGCAAATCGAGCGCCAACCCCACCACGCGTGCGGGTCGTCCGCTTGCGAACTCGCTCAGATACAGCGCGATCAGGACGCCGACGGGCATGGCGACTGCCGTGGCAACCGCCATGATGAGCGCGCTGCCGGCGATCGATGGCAGGATGCCGCCACCGGCTTGACCTTCGAACAGAGGGGTGTCTTTGGTAAGGAAGCTGCTGCTGAGCACGCTCGCGCCACGGCTGGCCACCGAGTACACCACCAAGGCGAGCACACCCACGGCGAGCAAAGCCGACGCGGTTTGAGCCGTCTCAGCCATGCGACTCACCAGCTGCCTGCGGCGGAGCTGGCCGGTGGGCGTAAGCGGAGCGGTCGGATCGAACGGGATCGCCGCGAACGGCTCATCGGCGAGCGGCGACCATGCCCGCTCGGCACCCGGCTCGTCGAGCGTCGCGCTCATCTCCTCGCCAGCTTTCGGACCTCGAAGCGGCGCACGATCAGCTGCGCCCCGACGTTGGCGAGCAGGCCGATCACGAGCAGCATGGTTCCGAGATAGAACAGCGAGGCGAGGTGCAGGTCGGAGGTCACTCCGAAGAACTGGTCCGCGATGCGGCTCGCGAGCGTGTCGCCTGTTTCGAACACCGAGACGTGAAGCGCGCTGCCGGCGCCGATCACCTGCGTCGTGGCGATCGCCTCGCCCAGCGCCCGGCCGAGCCCCAGGAAAGCCGCCGCGACCGTCCCCGGGGCCGTCCATGGGAGCACGACGCCGCGCACCACCTCCCAGCGCGTGGCGCCGAGCGCGGTGGCTCCGTCCTGCAGCTCGCGCGGCACCGTGAGGAACAGGTCGCGGCCGATCGAGGCGACGATCGGCACCACCATGATCGCCAGGATGAGACTCGCTGTGAACACGCTGCTTCCGGTTGTCGCCGGCGGGCCGAAGATCGGCAGGAAGCCGCCGAGCGTGTCGTGCAGCGCAGGCTCGATGTGCTTCTGAACGAACGGCGCGAACACGAGGATTCCCCAGAAGCCGAGGATCACGCTCGGCACCGCCGCCAGCGTCTCCACGAGCGGCCCGACGACGCTGCGCACCCGTCCGGACGCCACCATCGCCAGGTAGAGGCCGATCGATACCCCGAGCGGCACCGCCAGCGCCAGCGCTATCGCCGAGCTCATCGCCGTGTCTAGGAGGTAGACCGCCCCTCCGAACACGCCGAAGTTGGGCTTCCAGGCGGTGTGCAGGAGAAAGCCCAAGCCAAAGCGCGAGATCGCAGGCGATGCTCCGCTGATCACCTGGTAGGCGATCGCGCCGATCAGCGCCACTGCCAACAGGGCGCCGGCAATGCACAGGCCGTGGAGCAGGCGGTCGCCGGTTCGGTTGCTCATCGCCGGCGGAGCTTAGTCCGCGCGCGAGGCGGATCGACCACGGTTTCACAACATTTACACATCTTCACTTCTTTGCTCGACTCTCGTTCACAAGATCTACACATGATCTGCACAAGATGGCCACAGGTGGGCTCGACGTGCGCGGCGATGCTGTGCGCCGCTAGATAACACCACGTCCGCTTAGGAGGACACTTGACACGCACAAGACATTCACTGCTCGCCCTCGCGGCGGTGGTCATGAGCATGACGGCGGCCGTGATGGCCAGCGCCGCGCAAGCCAGCTCCCTGACTGGCGCCGGCTCGACGCTTGTGGCGCCGCTCGAGGCCTACTGGGCGCAGGACTTCGAACACCGGTATGGGATCGGCGTGACCTACGCCGCAGTGGGCTCGGGCGCAGGGATCGCTCAGATCTCCGCTCGCACGGTCGACTTCGGCGCATCGGATGCCCCGATGACTATCCCTCAGGCCCGAAACTGCAACGAATGCGTCCAGATCCCGTGGGCGCTCACCGCCACCGGCATCGCCTACAACGTACCGGGCGTGTCGAACCTGCGCATCACCGGCCCGTTGCTCGCCGAAATATATTTCGGCAAAATCACCAACTGGGACGACCCGGCGATTGCGAAACTGAACAAAGGCGTGAAATTGCCGAATCTCACGATCACGCCCGTCTTCCGCAGCGACGGCTCGGGCGACACGTACGTGTTCAGCGACTATCTCTCCCGGGTCTCCTCGGCTTGGAAGAGCCAGATCGGGTTCGCCACGGCGGTCAGCTTCCCGCATGGAGTGGGTGGCAAGGGCAACGACGGGGTGACTGCTGTCGTCTCCTCCACCAGCGGATCGATCGGCTACATCTCGGCTTCTTACATCATCGCTCACAAACTCGCCGCGGCTGAGGTTCAGAACGCCGCCGGCAAGTTCGAGTTCCCCAACCTGAAGAACATCGAGGCGGCAGCTGCTTCGGTGACGAAGGTGTCTGCCAACAACGAAATGCACATCGTCAACCCGAAGAAGAAGTACAAGCTCGCCTACCCGCTGTCCACCTTCACCTACGCCATCATCCCCAAGGGCGCTCCCCAGAAGGAACTGTTGGCGAAATGGGTGTACTACGCGATGACCACCGGCCAGAAGTTCGGTGCGGCGTTGGACTTCGCTCCGATCCCGAAGATCGTTCTGGGCAAGGCGGTTCAGACGGTCAAGTCGCTCTGAGCGGGCATAGGGCGGCCTAGCGCCGCACGCCTCAGCCGGGCGCCTCTTCGCGGGGCGCCCGGTTTTTTTTGTTCACTGCCCAGGTGCTCGGTCGATCACCGTGCTCCTGACCCGGATGCAGCGTTCCCGCGGTCAGTTCGAGGTGGGAGCCTCTTCGAGGACCTGCTCCCACGCCTCCCTCCAGCGGGGGCGCGCTCTTGCCGCCGCCGCCCGCTCGAGCGCCGCCACCGCTTGTATGGCTGCTCGTGCCTGTCCGGGCGCCAGCTCCCGGGTGTGAGCGGAGAGTCGGCCCGCTAGCACGTCCGTGTCCCGCGCCGCCCCGAGCGGTTGCGCTATCCATGCCAGCTCCTCGTGCAGCCCCCGCCTCCAGCGGCGGTCGAGCGCCGAGCGGAACGTCCGCAGATCCGAGCGCAGTCTGCGCGTCGCCACGCGCATCTGGTGCACCGCCTCGACCGCGCTTGCGTCGCCTTCTCGCATGATCGGGTCGTTGCGCAGCAACCGCTCGGCGCTGCGTCCGATCGCTGTGGTGACGACCTCTCCGAGCGTTGCCCCGCTCATGGCCGTTCAGTCTGCAAGCGCGGTTCCCAACCCACTCTCAGCTAAGGAGAAACCGGGCCTCCGAGCAGCGCCACCGCTGCGCCCACCGCACCGGCGCTGAGCAGCGTCTGCACGATCCCCCTGCGCATCGCCAGCAGGGCCACGACGGCTGCCGCGAGGACGAGGTATTGCCAGGTCTGAGCGATCGCTTCGGTGAGCGGGATGGCAGCGCCGATGATTGCTCCAGCCGCCGCGGGAGCCGCACCGCCGAGAAAGGCGAGCACGCGCTTGTTCTCGAGCAGGCGCTCGAAGTGCGATGCGCCGAGCGCGATGAACGCAAACGAAGGTGAGTAGGCGATCAGAGCGGCGAGCACTGCTCCGGGGAGCCCGTGCGCCGCATATCCAACCGCCGCCACCGTCTGTGTCACCGGACCGGGCGTCACCTGCCCCAGCGCTACCGCGTTGAGGAACTGGCTGTGTGTCATCCAGTGGTAGGTGTGGACGGCGTCCGCCTGCATGAGCGGCACGATCACGAAGCCGCCCCCGAACGCCAGCGCTCCCACCTTCAGCGCCGTCCACGCGAGCGCCCCCAAGCCGCCAGCGGCAGTGCTTGCCAGCAGCCAATGCGCGCCGAGTGGCGTCTGTGCCGCAAAACCGCTGCTCTTGGTATCGGCTTGTCCGCCGCGTCGGCGCCCGACCCTTGCCCCGAGCTCGATTGCGCCGCAGGCGAGCAGCACGAGCACGAGCCACGGTCCAAGCGACGCTGCCGCCGCCCCGCCGGCCAGCGCGTACAGCGCGGTGCGCACACGCACGCTCCCGTGCACCCGCCGCCACATCGGCGCCGCCACAGTCGAGCCCGCCAGCACCGCCACCGCCGGCACCGCCGCCCCAGCCCCCATGCCGGCGCCGCGCACCCAGAGGGGAGGAGAGTGCGACAGGAACAGCGCCGACAGCGCGATCACGAGGACGAGGCCCGGAGCGATGAAGCAGGCACCCGCGACGAACGCCCCGCGCCGGCCCCGCAGATGCCAGGCGCAATAGATCGCAAGCTGTGTCGACGCTGGGCCGGGCAGCATGTTCACTGCTGCGAGCGCGCGCTCGAACTGCTTCTCCTCGATCCACTCGTGACGCGTCACGCACAGATCGCGCAGCAGCTTGATGTGCGTGGCCGGACCGCCGAACCCGGTCGCCCCAATGCGTCCCCAATCGCGCAGGATCTGTCTGAGCGAAGGCCCCGTGCGTGATGCAGTAGCAGCCATCGCCCGCAGCGTAGGGACTCCGCTTTTCACATGGCCGGCGGGGGCGAGCTTCTCTGTGCTCGCCCCCGCCATCCAGCTCAGCTCTGCGACGGCCCGTGGCAGCGCGCGCTGCCCGTGTCGCTGTAGGACGCCGGCATGCCCCACCCCGGTGCGTTCGACTCCAGCAGTTGCCTGCGAGCCGGCGTGGCGTTGGCGTGCGCCTGGATAGGCTCTCGTCGAGGATGCCCCGCACCCCCAGTCCGCAACGCATGTTCGAGACCCGCAGCCAGTCCTGGCGCGAGGCGGGGCTGCTGCACCAGATCAGCCCCGGCGTCGTGCGCCGGGCGCGCTGGGAGGCGCTGCTGCTCGTGCCGCTGTTCGTCGGCGTGGTGGTGCTCTACGAACACCGACGCGACCTGCTCGGGCTCGATCCCAAAACCGGCGATGGAACGCTCTCCTGGCTCGAAACCCCCGTGCAGATCGCCGCCGTCATCGCCCTGCTGATCCTTGGCCTGGCGATCGCGCGCGATCTCGGGCGGGCGTTCGGGCCGGCGCTGTTCAGGCGGATGGAGCCCGCTATGGCAGGCACCGTGGGGTTCGTCATCAGGCTGGTCACCGCTGCGCTGGCGTTGATCGTGGCGCTCAGCCTCGTTGGGGTGAGGCCGGGCACGCTCGCGCTCGGAGGCGCGTTCACCGCGGTGATCGTCGGGCTTGCCGCGCAGCAGACGCTCGGCAACGTGATCGCCGGCACCGTGCTGCTCAGTGCACGTCCCTTCCGCGTGGCCGACCGCATCCGCCTGCAGGGAGGCACGCTCGCCGGCCAGATCGACGGCACGGTCAGCTCGCTGGGCCTGCTCTACACGACGCTCGCCACCGACGAGGGCCTTGTGATGGTGCCCAACAGCGTGGTCCTCAATGTCGCAGTGCGCACCGGAGTCCCCGGTGGCGTCGACGGCAAGAGCCGCTAGCGAGGCCTGGCGGGGCGCTCGCGCCACCGAGCCTGCGCCGCCGAGACGGCGCTTGGGCTAGCGGTTGGCGAGGCGGTAGCGCAGAAACAGATGGGACTCGTGCTCGAACGCGCTCACCAGCTCCATCTCCCCGGGGGGGTCGATCGCCGGGCCGGCGACGATCCGCAGCGCCTCGTCGGTCACGTCGCCGCCGGCGAGCTTGGAGGAGAGGGACAGGAACAGCTCGTCCACGAGGCCGTCGGCGAGCAACCGGGAGTTGGTGTGCGGGCCTCCCTCGCACAGCACTGTGCGGATGCCGAAGCGTTGGCACAGCTCGCTCATCGCGCTCGGCAGGTCGAGCAGCCCTTGCTCGCGCGAGCGTATGTACTCGACCTGGGCGCCTTTCTGGGCATGGGGAAGGCTCGCCGCCGAGGAGGTGACGATCACCACGCGCGCCGCCGGGTCGGCGAGGATCGGGATGTCATCGGGCAGATCCAGCCGCCCTGAGACGATGCACGCCCACGGTTCCTCCTCCAGCCCTCGTCGGCGGCGGGCTTGGCGTGCACGTTCGTCACGCACCAGTCGCCTGTAACGCTCCACGCGCACGGTTCCGGCGCCCGCCATCACCGCGTCGACGGCTGTGCGCAGGCCGTGGAACAGCTCCCGATCGGCGGCGTTGCCGATCGGTCCCGACCGTCCCTCGACCGTAGCGCGCCCGTCGGCGGTGCTCACCATGTTCAGCACCAGGTAAGGGCGCGGGCTGCCGTCGCGCGCCACCGTTGGAGACATTCGTCGCCTCAGATCGCCCAGATCGAGCTCGTCGACGATCCGCTCGACAGACGCCGGCGCCCCCGGTGGAAGCAGGCGTCGCAGGGCGAGTTGAGGGTCTGGGTCGGCGCTCGCCGCAGCGTCGGGCATATACCACTTGCTAACACATCAGCCCGGTGACCTGCTACCTTCGGCGGGTATGGTCGGCTGCAAAGCCGGCGAAAAATGAAGTGCAGGCGGGCGCAGGTTGAAGCTCTTCGGGCATCCTCCGCGCGGCAGCACGCACGTATCGTGGAGGAAAGATCACATGCCAACCGGCACAGTGAAGTGGTTCAGCGACGACAAGGGCTTCGGGTTCATCACACCCGACGATGGAGACAAGGACTTGTTCGTCCACCACACGGGCATCAACGGCGACGGCTATCGCTCGCTTCAGGAGGGCTCCAAGGTCTCCTATGACGCCGAGCAGGGCGACAAGGGCCCAAAGGCCGTCAACGTCAGCGCGATTTGAGCCGTCAAAGCTCTGAGCAGTAGCGAGCATGTCATCGGGGCCCTGCGGGGCCCCGTCGGCATTCTGGACATACGCGCGTGCGGCGCGCGCACGCGCGTCGACGCAGCGATCGGCGCGACCGCGCTGCGCACGATCCTCCTCTGCGCGCTGTTGATCGTCGTCGTGGCCGCCGACCGCCCGAGCGCACTCGCAGCCACGACGATCACGCATTACTTCCCCGGCTGGATGGCCGGCCCCCTTGGTGGCCTGTGGCCGTCGCTGACGCGCAGCCCGAACGCGCTGAAGGCGATCGTCACCGGGTCGATCGTCGCGATGTACGTCAGCTACCTGGTGAGCCTGCGCTATGCGTCGCTGCTCGGCGCGCGCTATGCGATCGGGGCGATCGTCGGCGTGCACGCGATCGCGTTCCTGTCCCCGCCGTTCGCGCTCACCGACATCTTCAACTACGTCAACTACGCGCGCATGGAGGTTGTGCACCACCTCAACCCCTACACCACGATCCCCATCCTCGAGCCGCACAGCGACCCGTCGTTTGCGCTGAGCAACTGGCACCAGCTGCTCAGCCCTTACGGGCCTGCGTTCACGCTGATGACGTTCGCTGTCGTGCCGCTCGGCGCCGCCGGATCGTTCTGGGCGCTCAAGGCGCTCCTGATGGTTGTCAGCCTTGGCACGCTGGCGCTCGTCTGGAAGTCGGCGCGCCTGCTCGGTCGTGAGCCGCTCACCGCGGTTGTGCTCGTCGGCTTGAACCCGATCGTGCTCGTGTGGGGGCTGATGGGCGACCACAACGACGCATTCATGATGCTCTTCGTCGTGCTCGGCTTCTACCTGGTGCTCCGTGCGCGCACAGCCGCCGGACAGCCGCTGGAGTGGGGTGATCGAGAAGACGCCCCGGCTGTCCCGCAACCGGAGCCTGCCGACGGTGCACGACGGATCGCCGGCTGGTATGCGGGCGCCGGCGCGGCGTTCGCAACCGCGGTCGCCGTCAAGGCATCGGCTGGCATCCTCGTGCCGGTGGTGTTGGCTGCCATGTTGCGCGACAGGCGAGCGCTCCTCAGCGTGATCGGCGGCATGCTCGCGGCGGCGGTCGTGCTCGGCGGCGCAAGCGTGATCGCGTTCGGCTTTCACATCCCAGACCTCAGCACCCAGGGGCGGCTGGTGACGAGCGTGAGCATCCCCAACCTGCTCGGCCTGGCGCTCGGGCAGGGGGGGGAGACCGAACTGATGCGCGTGCTGCTCGAGCTGCTGCTCGTCGGCTGCGTGGCAGCCTGCTCGGCGATGGCGTGGCGTCGGCGCGACGCCATCACCGCCGCCGGCTGGGCGTCGGTGGCGCTGCTCGTCACGCTCAGCTGGGTGCTGCCCTGGTATGTGCTGTGGGTGCTGCCGCTTGCCGCCCTGTCGCGCTCGACGCGCCTGCGCCGGACCGCGCTGCTGCTCGGCGTGTACCTGATCCTCGCCTGGGTGCCGCTCACCGGGAACGTGTTCAACGCGATCGGGTTTCATCCCGAGAAGACCGCGCTCGGGCGGTTGCACCAGCGCTATGTCAAGGAACTGCTCTATTGACCGCCGCAAAGGCAATGGTGCCCGTCAGGCGCGCTGGGAGAGTGTGTATGGTATGCGCATGGCGCGCGTGAACGTGTATCTGCCGGATGAGCTCGCCCAACGAGCACGCGTTGCCGGTTTGAACGTGTCGAGCGTTGCGCAAGATGCGCTTCGAGACGCGCTTGCCCGAGACGACACCGATCGCTGGCTGGACGAGCTCGCCACCCTCCCATCGGTCGAGGTCTCACACCAGAGCGTGCTCGAAGCCCTCGACCGGGCGCGAGACGAATTTGGCGGGTGAGCCGCCGCGATCGTCGTCGACGCCTCGGCTGTCGTCGAGGTGCTGTTGAGATCTCGGCTTGGGTATCGGGTAAGCGAGCGGATGCGAGGACGTCGGATGCACGCTCCGGCGCATCTGGACGCTGAGGTGCTCTCCGCGCTTGGGCGGCTGCATAGGGCTGGCGAGCTGGACGAGTCGTTTGTCGCCGCGGCGCTCGACCGGCTGGGCGTTGCTCCGATCGAGCGTCATCCTTTGGCGCCGTTGCTCAAGGGGGCTTGGGTGCGTCGAGGCAACCAGCGGTTGGTGGACGCGCTCTACCTCGAGCTGGCGGCGACGCTCGGAGATGTCTCGATCCTCACGACAGACGGTCGGCTGGCTCGCTCCCATCCGGACGTCGAGTTGGTGGCGGTCCAGTAGGCGCTCGCCGTCTCGGGTGCTCTCGTCTGGATCAGGCTGCCCCTGGAGGGCCGCTGACGCGCTGCTCGCCGTCGGCCATGCGACCGTCGCGGCCGACGTACCCGTCCTTGCCGCCGACGCACACGTATGTGGCGTCGCCGTCGCCCACGTTGCGCACCTTGCGCAGCGTCGAGGCATCCACGCGAGCTGACCCGCCCTCGCTCAGGCGGTGGGCCGATCCGTCGCCGAACACCATCTCGATCGTGCCGCGATGCACGAAATAGAGCTCCTCCTGCTCGTCGTGATAGTGGCTGCCCGTCTCGTAGCCTGCCGGCATCGTGATCGCGTTGATGCCGAACGCCGTCACGCCAAGTCCCTTGCGCAGCTTGCGAAAGCCGTAGCCCTCGCCGAGCGCGTCCAGGTCGGGCGCCACCGCGTAGCCGTCGCCGACGGTCACGTTCGGGTACTCGGATGCCTCCATGGGGTCTCCTTCTCTAGTGGTCGGCGACGTACCCGCCCTTGGGCGCGAGCGGACGGCTCTCCGCCGCCCAGCGCACCAGGCCGCCGCTCATCGACAGTGCCTGGAAGCCCGCCGCGCGGAAAGCCTGGGCGGCCATCGTCGAGCGGGCGCCGACGCGGCAGTAGAACACCACCGGACGCTCGCGATCCAGCGAGGACGCCTGGTCGGTGAGCGCCACCATCGGGATGTGGCGCGACCCGGCGATGTGGCCCGCGTCGCGCTCGTAGGGCTCGCGCACATCCACCAACTGCACGCCGTCGCGATCCTGCTCGATCCACTCCGCCAGCTGGCCGGGGTCGATGTCGGTCTGGGTGGCGTCCATTGGCGCGGTCATGGGTGCGCTCAGCGTAGCGGGACGGCGTGCCGCCGAGCGGCATGCGCACGCGGGCGAGCGCCGGCCACTAGGATCAGTCGCCTATGCAAGAGACAATCGCCGAGGTTTACACCGTCCCGCAGGAGCACCTCGACTTCTGCGCCACCATCAAACAGATCGCGCAGGAGAAGATCGCGCCGCGCTCGGCGGAGATCGACGAGAAGGCCGAATACCCGTGGGACATCCGCCGGCTGCTCGCCGAGCAGGACGTGCTCGGTCTGCCCTTCCCCACCGAGTACGGGGGAACCGGGACGGGCACGCTGATGCTCAACATGGCGGTCGAGGAGATCGCCAAGGTGGATGCCTCCTGCGCGCTGATCCTGATGGTGCAGGAGCTCGGCACGCTGCCCATCCAGCTGTTCGGCTCGGATGAGCTGAAGGCGCGCTTTCTGCCGAAGTGCGCAAGCGGTGAGTGGTCACCGGCGTTCGCACTGTCCGAGCCCGAAGCCGGCTCCGATCCTGCCGGCATGCAAACCATCGCAGTGTGGGAGGGGGCCGGCGAGCCGGGCGAGGGCGAGGGCGAGTGGGTGATCAACGGCACCAAGAACTGGATCTCGAACCTCGGCGTGGCTGACTTCTATGTCTGCTTCGCGGTCACCGACCGCGCGAGCAAACGGATCACCGCGTTCGTCGTGGAGGCCGACCGGCAGGGCTTCTCGGTGGGCAAGCTCGAGCACAAGCTCGGCATCCGCGCCTCGCCAACCGGGCAGCCGATCTTCGAGAACGTGCGCGTGCCGCACGAGAACGTCATCGGCGAGGTCGGCAGGGGACTGTCGGTGGCGCTCGGCACGCTCGAACGCACTCGCCTCGGCGCCGCGGCGCAGGCGGTTGGCATCGCCCAAGGCGCAACCGACTATGCCGTCGGATACGCGCGCGAGCGCAAGCAGTTCGGCAAAGCCATCAACGAGTTCCAGGGCATCCAGTTCAAGCTCGCCGACATGCAAACCCGCACGGCTGCCGCCCGCGAGCTTCTCTACCAGGCGTGCGCGATGGCCGATCGCAAAGACCCGCGCGCGGCACAGTACTCCTCGATGGCCAAGCTCTTCTGCTCGGACACCGCGATGGCGGTGACCGTCGACGCCGTGCAGGTGCTCGGCGGCTACGGTTATGTCAAGGAGTACCCGGTTGAGCGCATGATGCGAGACGCCAAGATCACCCAGATCTACGAGGGCACGAACGAGATCCAGCGGCTCGTCATCGCCCGGACGCTGAGGTAGCGCGTGCATGGCCCGAGGTCGCAGCGCGCCCTTGGCCACGTCCGTCATGTCGCGGTGGCGGCGCTCGTCGCCTTCGCGCTCGGCATCGCCGTGATCGTCGTCGGCCAGGGGCTTTCGACGATCGGGCTCGTGCGTGCCCTCGAGGAGATCGTGCTCGCGCTCGCCGGCCTTGCGGTGCTTGCCGGGGTGGCGGCGTTCGTGGCGGTGAAGCTCGCCGACTGGCGCAACCCCGAATCGGAGAGCGAGTTCGAGGAGCTGGTGCGCCACTCCGAGCAGCTCGCCCGCGAAGGGCTCGCGGTCGACCCCGACGAAGCCGACTTCATGGCGCTCGACCCGCTCGACGACGCCGACTTCGAGGAGCTCGTTCGCGATGCGCTCGACGATCTGCCCGACCTGCTGCGCAACGCGCTCGCCCACGTAGCCGTCGTCATCTCCGACGGCGGACGCGAACGAGGTGCCTACGGCCTCTATCAGGGAGGCACGGTCGCCCGCGACGATGTGCACGACCGGATCGTCATCTTCAGGGACACCCTGCGCCGCGACTTTGGCCGCGACCCGGAGCTGCTGCGGGAGCAGGTGACGCGCACCGTGCGCCACGAGCTCGCCCATCACGTCGGCTTCGACGAGCTTGGCGTATCCCGCCTGGACCTATAGGATTCGCCGCTCTCGCGCCCGGCGAGCTTTGAGACCGCCGCCGGCCCAATCCTCGTCAAGGAGAACTCCCCAGATGTCTGAAGCTGTGATCGTCGACGCCGTGCGCACGCCCATCGGGAGGGCGGTGAAGGGGTCGCTGAAGTCGATGCGCGCAGACGAGCTCGCCGCCATCCCTCTGGGTGCGCTGCTCGAGCGCAACCCGTTCCTCGCCGAGCCAGGCGCGATCGGCGACGTGATGATGGGCTGCGGCTATGGCGAGGGTGAGCAGGGCTACAACGTCGCGCGCATCGCCTCGCTGATCGCCGGCCTTGACTTCTCCGCGCCCGGCACCACCGTCAACCGCTTCTGCGCCTCCTCGCTGCAGACGATCCGGATGGCGTTCCACGCGATCAAAGCCGGCGAGGGCGACACGTACATCTCCGCCGGCGTCGAGGCCGTCTCGCGCGCCGGTCGCGGCAGCTCCTTCGAGTTCAACCCCAAGGTGGACGGCTCCGAGGGCTCGATCGCCAATGTCTACATCCCGATGGGCCTCACCGCCGAGAACGTCGCCGTGGAACGTAACGTCTCTCGCGAGGCCCAAGACGAGTGGGCGCTGATCTCCCAGACGCGCGCCGTCGCCGCCGTCGAGTCGGGTCACTTCGACAAGGAAATCATCCCCGTCACCGTGCCCGCCCACAAAGACGTCGACAAGGAGGGCAACGAGATCGACGTGCCCGACACCGTCGTCAGCAAGGACGATGGCCCGCGTCCCGGCACGACGCTCGAGAAGCTCGCCGCGCTCAAACCCGTCTTCAAGGAGGACGGCACCGTCACCGCCGGCAACGCATGCCCGCTCAACGATGGCGCCGCCGCCGTGCTCGTCATGTCAGAAGAGAAGGCAGCCGAGCGCGACCTGAAGCCGCGAGCGCGCATCATCGCCTCGACGGTCGCCGCCATCCGCCCGGAGATCATGGGTGTCGGCCCGATCCCGGCCATCAAGCAGCTGCTGGAGAACACCAAGATGTCGATCGACGACATCGACGTCGTGGAGATCAACGAGGCGTTCGCCGCTCAGATCGTGCCCTGCAAGAAGGAGCTCGGTATCGAAGACGAGCAGCTCAACCCCTTCGGCGGCGCGATCGCGCTCGGCCATCCGTTCGGCATGACCGGCGCGCGCATCATGACCACGCTGCTGAACAATCTCGACGCCAAGGGCGGCAAGTACGGCATCGAGTCGATGTGCGTCGCCGGCGGCATGGGCATGGCGATGCTCGTCGAACGGCTCTCCTAGCCGCCGCACAGCTTTCGCAGCGATCGCATGGGGCCGCCTTCGGGCGGCCCTTTTGCATGCAGCGAGAGGAAGCGGGGCAGAGCGGTGTTGCACGGCCATGGACTGACTTTCCGGAGCCTATCGTCAACCCTCTTGACAACTAATGACCTCTGGGTATATCTTGATGCTGTCGTGGCAACCAGATGGGTTGCAGACACAGACATAGGTCGGGTGTGGGTCGGTCCTCGTGGTCGACGCCAACCGGTTTGACGGGACCTTGGGAGAGGGACCGGGTCGTTATCAAAGAGGGAGCTGTTCTTCGCGTGTTTTCTTTGGGGAATCATGTGGCCGGGAGGCCGTGCGTCACCGCCGCGTCCGTAATAGGACGCGTCAGCGTCGCTGACGCGTCTCTCTCTCTCTCTCTCTCTCTCTGGCCGAGCCGGCGCCTAGGCGCTAGCTCTCCTCGCCGCGGCGAACAGTCGCGGTCCTCCGGGCGGGTGGCCCGGATCGGCGCTCCTTGCTTTGGAGGGGAGGGGTGGCTTTGACCGGAGCGCTCTCGCTTGCGCCTGTCTCCTCCTCCGGGCTTCCGGGAAGCGATCCGTCGCAGTCGCAGCCGACGCGGATGGCATCACGGTGTGACGAAGGCTCGCACGAGCGCGGCAGGGTTCGCGAGACCGGCGGATTGCGGCTCGGCTCGGATGGCGTTGCGCGCGGGCCGGTCGAGGAGATTCAGCGCGCGCGCCTGCTTGCAGCCATGACACGGGTTGCCGCCGAGCACGGCGCCGCGAACGTGACCGTCGCGCTGGTCGTCGAGCGCGCAGGCGTCTCACGGCGCACGTTCTATGAGCTGTTCGCCGACGCCGAGGCCTGTCTGCTCGCAACCATGGACGAGGCGCTGGCACGAACGCGTGAGCGGGTGCTCCTCGCCTATGACCCAAGCGCATCTTGGAAGACCAGGATCAGGGCCGGTCTGGTCGCGCTCCTGGGATTTCTGGATGAGGAGCCGGGGCTCGCGTGTCTGTTGATCGTCGAGTCGCTCGCCGCCGGACAACAGGCGCTCGAACGCCGCCGGCAGGCGCTCGCCTGCCTCGTGGCGGTCGTCGAGGAGGGCCGCCGGGAGGGGCGGCAGGGCTCGGGCGGCGCGCCCCCGCCCCAGATCACCGGCGAGGGCGTAGTCGGGGGAGCGCTCGCAGTGCTGCACGGGCACGTCGTCCACCACGAGCCCGGGTCGCTGCTCGGACTCACCAACCAGCTGATGAGCCTGATCGTCCTGCCGTATCTCGGGACGGCGGCGGCACGGCGCGAGCTTTCTCAGCCGCTGCCCGTCGCGAAACCGAGGCCAAGCGCGGTTCCGCCGCCTTCGGACCCCTTCAAAGAGGCGGGCATGCGACTGACCTACCGCACGATGCAGGTGCTGAACACGATCGCCGAGCACCCGGGCGCATCCAACAAACTGATCGGCACTCACGCGGGGATCTCAGACCCGGGCCAGATGTCCAAGCTGCTCTCGCGTCTCGAGCGCCTCGGATTGGTGAGCAACAGCGGCGAAGGCCACGCGCTGGGCCGGCCTAACGCCTGGACGCTGACAGCCATCGGCAGTCAGGTGCAGCACAGCATCGGCGCGCACACCGAGGGCGTGTCGTGAGAGGACAGGACGAGCCGCAGATGGCTTTCACACACAAGCACAACGAGGGAGGAACCCCAAGCATGTTGGGACGTATACGCAACCGCTTCACCTATGCGAACGTTGTCATGACGCTCGCGCTGGTGTTCGCGATGACCGGCGGGGCGTACGCCGCCAAGCACTATCTGATCACGAGCACCAAGCAGATCAGCCCGAAGGTGCTCAAGGCACTGCAAGGCAAGCGCGGGCCGGCCGGGCCGCAGGGCCTCCAAGGACCCGCTGGGCCTGCCGGGCCGGCTGGACCGCAGGGCGCAGCCGGTGCAAGCGGCAAGAATGGCGCCAACGGCGAAAGCGTGACCGCGTCCGAAGTGAAGGCGGGCGAAGCGGCGTGCGGCAAACTCGGCGGCTCGAAGTTCAAGGTCGCAGGCAGTGAAACGTTTGCGTGCAACGGCAAAGAAGGCTCCCCCTGGACTGCCGGGGGAACGCTGCCGTCAGGCAAGTCCGAGCACGGCGCCTGGAGCATCAGCGACGTGACCTCTGCGAACGACGAACTCGTCGACGTGCCGATCTCGTTTCCACTTCCGCTCGAATCCTCGCTGGGAGCGTCTCAGGTACACGTCATCGAAGTGGGGCAGGAAGGCAAAGAAGGTTGTGAAGGCGGGACGAGCGCGAACCCAATAGCCGATCCCGGGAACCTCTGCATCTACATAACGTTCGGCCAGTTCACAGGGGTTAACGCAAAAGAGATAGAAAGCGTCGTCAACCCTGAAGAACTCGCTCCCGGCGCCGGTCGAAGCGGAGCGGTGATCTTGAGTGGCTCCGGCTTCGGTCTGAAAGAAAACACGGAGGGCTTCGGCGTCTGGGTCGTGACTGCGCCGTAGCGGACACGAACGGTTCCGCGGACAGGCGCAATGCAAGGCACAACGAGAAAGGGAATGAAAGTGAAGAAGGCATACGGCGTATTGACTGTCTTCGCCCTTGGTGCGTTGCTCGCCCTGTCTGCGGGACCAGCCGCAGCCAAGCAAGTCCGGCTCCTGTCGGGCGTGTTCGGATCCGCGGCCTCTGGGCCTGCCGACCCCTATCCGCTGTCCAGCGGGCCGTTCGGCTCATCCAGCATCGCGGTTGACGACACCTCAGGCGACGTCTATGTGACCGACCAGGGAAACCATCGTGTCGAGAAGTTCACCTCGTCCGGCGAATTCCTTCTGATGTTCGGCAAGGGAGTCAACAAGACCGAGGTCGAAGCATCCGCATCGGAAGCGCTGCAGAACGTCTGCACCGCGGCATCGGGCGACGTCTGTCAGCCCGGTGCGCGCGCCGGCTCGCCGGGAGCCTTTGATGCGGCAAACGAAGCAGAAAATTCCGAACGCTCATTCATGTTCGTCGCCGTGGACAATTCGTCGGGAGCGTCGCGTGGCGATGTCTATGTAGGCGATAGCGGCGATCATTTGATCACGAAGCTCGACTCCGACGGGAACGTGGTTGCGTCATGGGGCGACAACGGTGGCGGTGGCGCTCCCAATGGGCAGTTGAATGGCACAGGCACGGGCGCGGGCGAAAGCGCGTTCGCTGTCTTTGATGGCATTGCCATCGACGCAGAGGGCAACCTCTGGGTGGCAAGCATCAACGCGAGGCTGGAATTCAACCATGGTTATGTATATGAGTTCCATGAAAATGGCGGGTTTGTCAAGGACTGGCCGGGCGGTGAAGAATTCAACGGTTTCTCTCTTGGTGACGCACGAGCCGGCATGGCTATCGACACCAACGGAGACGTCTATGTCGGAAAGAACAAGTACGAATCGAATGGGGGCTGGATCGGCAGCTTCACGGGCGAAGTCAGCGGCATCGCCGTCGACTCCTCCTCAAACGAACTCTATGCTGCTGCCCCAGTGGGCGAACAGCTGGTGTCTCGCTACAGCGTCTGCGAACCGTTTGAGGCCTTCACCACCAAGTTTTGCAGCCCGAGCGAATCCTTCGGCAAGGGACACCTCTCAGAACCGCGTGGCGTCGCGGTGCTCCCCCCAGACCCGGCCATTGCATACGTGGTGCAGGGAACCGGGAAGGTCGCCGTCTTCTCCACCGAGACAGTGCCTGATGTCACGACGCTAGACGCCTCGAGCTTCGCCGAAGGCGCTGCCACGCTCAACGGGACGGTCAACCCAGACGGTGTGGCGCTGATCGAAGGGCCAGAAGGCTGTCGTTTCGAATGGGGCGAAACCGAAGCTTACGGTCAGACCGCGGCGTGCGAAGAGAACGCGACTGAAATCGGCAGCGGCGCCTCGCCGGTAGCGGTACGCGCACGAATCGGCGGGCTGCAGCAGGGCAAGACCTATCACTACCGGCTGGTTGCCGCAAACGCGAACAACGTCAACGCACTGCTCGACGAACCGAGCACGGGCCAAAGCCTGGTGTTCGGTCCTCCGGCGGTCGACAGTGGGTCGGCGCTCGGGGTGAGCGTCGATGCAGCGACGCTCCAGGGTGAAGTCAACCCGACCGGCGCAGAAACGCGGGTGCGTATCGAATACGGCGATGAAGCTGGTGTATACACCCACAGCACGCCAGAAGTCTCAGTTGGCGCGGGAGATGGCGATCGCACGGTTTCCGTGCAGATAGCCGGGCTTGCGCCGCTTACGACTTATCACTACAGGGTGACAGCTCAAAACGCGCTCGGTACGGTGCAGGGGCCAGATCTGTCGTTCACCACGCAGAGTGGCGGCGTGGGCGGTCTGCCTGACAATCGGCGCTGGGAGATGGTCTCGCCGCCGGAGAAGAACGGCATTCCGCTTGAAGCGCTTGCCTACGAAAGCGGTGTGATTCAGGCCGCGGCGGATGGCTCAGGTCTTGCCTACATCGCTCATGGGTCGATCGACTCAGAACCCGCGGGTGGCCGCAGCTTTACGTTCAGCCAGCTTCTGGCCACCGAGGGGCCGGCCGGCTGGAGCGCGCTCGACATCGCCACGCCTCACCAGGCGCCTGCCGGTTTTCTGATCGGACGAGCCGGCGAGTACATGCAGTTCTCCTCGGATGTGTCCACGGGTCTGGTCGAACCGGAAGGCGCAACGCCGCTGGCGCCGCAGGCAACCGAACGAACTCCCTACTTGCGCGAGCCAGACGGTGAATTCGTACCTCTCGTAACTCCCGAAAACGTCCCGGCGGGCACGAAATTCGGCGGCAAAGAAGTCAACGGCGAGAGCGAACACTTCGGCGGCGGCGTCAACTTCGTCGCGGCGACGCGAGATCTCAACCATGTGGTCCTGCAATCTCCGTCTGTGCTGACAGAACCGCTTTTCAGCAGCGGAGGCCATCAGAGTGTCTATGAGTGGACGGCTGGCGCTCTCGCGCTGGTCAGCCAGATACCGACAGGTTCCTCGCACGCTTGCGGTGGCTCCGGTCCAGCGTGCTCGGCAGCGGCCGCCGGCGGTCTGACCTCGGTGATTCCTGGGAAGACCGGTAGCGTGCTGATGAATAGGATCTCCGCTGACGGCGAGCGCGTGGTCTTCAAGTCGTCGAGCTCGTCGCGGTCGGGCCTGTTCTTGCGCGATCTCAAGCGCCAAGAAACGCTCCAGCTCGACGTTGCGGTTGCGGGCGCACCCGGAGGCGCAGGCGAAGCGTTTCTGCAGGAAGTGATCGCCGACGGCTCGAAGGTCTTTTTCACCGATAGCTCGCGGCTGACGCCCGATGCCACCGCAACGCCGGGCGAGCCGGACTTGTACATGTGCGAAATCGGCGAAGCGTCCGGTCACATCGCGTGCGCGCTGAAGGACGTCACCGTGGACGCGAACAGCGGCGAAAGCGCAAATGTGCTGGGCAGCGTCATCGGCGCCGCAGAAGATGGGTCGATCCTGTACTTCGTCGCTAACGGGCGGCTCGCCCCGGGTGCCGTCACAGGTGACTGTGGCGCAAGCGCGCCTGAACGGGCCAATCAAGCAGCGTCGTGCAACCTCTACTCCTACGAACCGCAGGCGGGCACGGTCAAGCTCGTGGCGGTGCTCTCCGAAGCTGACATACCGGACTGGACGGGAGACGTCACGGCGCGAGTGTCTCCGAACGGCGCGCGGTTGGCGTTCATGTCCGAGCGCCCGCTCACCGGTTACGACAACCGCGATGCCGTCAGCGGCCAGCGCGACGAGGAGGTCTACCTCTATGACGCCCACACCGGGAGTCTCCTGTGCGTCTCATGCAACCCTACGGGCCAGCGCCCGGCGGGTGTGCGCGATCCGGGAAGCCAGCCGGGATTGATGCTCGTGGACCGGCCCAGCGACTGGTCAAACAGATGGCTGGCCGCATCGCTTCCGGGCTGGGACAGGATCGACGTCTCCACCGGCGTATACCAGTCGCGCTACCTGTCTGACGAAGGTCGGCTGTTCTTCGACGCCGCAGACGCGCTTGCGCCGCAGGACTCCAACGGAACCGAGGACGTCTATCAGTACGAGCCCGGCGGTGTAGGCGGTTGCACGGCGGAAAGCACAAGCTTTGCCCCTGCGACACGTGGCTGCCTCGATCTGGTCTCCTCCGGAACGTCCAGCGAAGAATCGGCGTTCCTCGACGCGTCGGAAAGCGGGGCAGACGCCTTCTTCCTCACCGCGTCGCGGCTTGCTCCCGGCGATGTGGACAGCGCGCTTGACGTGTACGACGCTCGCATCTGCAGCGCGGCGGCGCACTTTCCGCAGCCGCCGACGCCACCGCCGGCTTGCAACGGCGATGCCTGCCTGCAACCGGTAAGCGCACCGGCAGAGCTGACGCCAGGGTCGCTCACCTTCTCGGGACTCGGCAATCTGCCCGCTGTCTCCGGCAAGAGCAAGCCGAAGGCCAAGGAGACAGGCGGCGCGCGAAGGGTTGCACGCGCTCTGCGGGCCTGCCGGCGCAAGCACAGGCATGACCGTCGTGCCCGCACCAGGTGCGAACGGACGGTCCGCAAACGACCGGCTGCCAAAGGTGCAACCGAGAAAAAGAAGGGGGGCTTGCAATGACCTGTTTCAAGCGAATCGGTCTGGTGACCTTTGCAACCGGGCTCGTGGTGCTCTGCGCGGGCGTCGCCCCCGCCCTTGCGGCGTCTCCCTGGTGGCATCTGTCGACAAGCGTGCGCCCGTCGGTGCTGAAGCCCGGCGGCGAAGGCTCTGTCGTGGTTCAAGCGCTGAACCTGGGCGATGCGCCGACGAGCGGCCCGGTCGCGCTCGCCGTCGCGCTCCCCGCCGGGATGACCGTGGTGAGCAAGAAAGGTGTGCCGCAGGTGTCGTTCGTGGGACCCTACGCCTCCTCCTTCAACCTTCAGCTGGGACCGACGGGTCCCGTCGCTTCGCTGGAACTGTGCAAGGCAACCCTCACGCAGGTGTCCTGCAGCACCGAACCGCAAGCCCCCGGTTTGGCGGCCCTTGCACACATTGCGCCTTATGAACAGCTTGAAATGCTGGTGGAGGTGAGGAGCTCCGCCCCCGCATCCGGCGGCGAATACGAAGCCCGCGTCAGCGGCGGCGAAGCGGCTTCGGTATCGAGACGGCGTGCGCTTCCGTTCGGCGAAGCCGCCCCTGCGTTCGGGGCTGACGAATATGCGCTGGTGCCCGAAGAAGAGGGCGGCGGCGTCGACACCCGGGCAGGCTCGCACCCGTTCCAGCTGACGAGCAGCTTCGCGCTGAACCAGACGAGCGACCCGCAGCGGCCCCCCGCGCTCGCAAAGGACCTGCACTTCAATCTGCCCCCCGGTCAAGTGGGCAACGCGACGATCGTGCCGCGCTGCTCAATCCTGCAGTTCTCCACGCTGGTCACCCAGGGCAACAATCTCTGCCCCACCGATACGGCGATCGGCGTTGCGTCGATAACGATCGACGAACCCGACTCGCTTGGCGTAGCGACCTACCCGACGCCGATCTTCAACCTGGAAACCAAGCCCGGCGAGCCGGCGCGGTTCGGCTTTGTCTCCCAGGAGGTGCCGGTCGTACTCGACACCGCAGTGCGCTCGGGCACCGGGGAAGACTATGGCGTGACCGTAAGCGCCAGCAACATCACCGAGCTTGCCAACTTCATATCGGAGACGGTCACCTTCTGGGGCAGCCCCGGCGATCGCCGACTCGACCAGTCGCGTGGTTGGGATTGCTTGGCAAAAGGTGTCTATGACATCCACGGAGGGTCGGGATCCTGCTCGGTGTCCAACGCAAGCAGTCCCCAGGCGTTCTTGACGATGCCCACCTCCTGCGAAGCCTCCTACGCGAGCACCGTTACGGGGAGGTCCTGGTCGAGCCCGGAATATCCGCATGGGCTGCCACTGCCTGGTGTGGAGTACTCGCTGCAGGACGCGTTCGGGCAACCGCTTGGTTTGACCGGCTGCAACCAGCTGCCCTTTGCGCCAAGCATTGCGGCGGCGCCGACAAGCGCGCGGGCGAGCACGCCCACGGGCCTGGAATTCGACATGTATGTCGACGACGAAGGTCTTGCCAGCGGCGAAGGGCTGGCGCAATCGCAGTTGGAGAAGGCCGTGGTGGCTCTCCCGCAGGGCGTCACCACCAACCCGTCGGTGGCAGCCGGGCTCGTGGCTTGCACCCTGGCGCAGTACGACTCGGAGAACGTCGGTTCCACGCCGGGCACGGGCTGCCCCGACGAATCGAAGATCGGGGACGTGTCGATCGAAAGCCCGCTCGTGAGCGAAAAGATAGAAGGCTCGGTGTTTCTGGCCAAGCAGGGCGAAAACCCGTTCGGCAGCCTGCTGGCGATCTACGTCGTGGCCAAGAACCCGCAGTTGGGCGTAATGGTCAGGCTGGCCGGCAAGGTGGACCCGAACCCGGTCACGGGGCAGCTCCTCACAACGTTCGAACACCTGCCTCAGCTGCCGTTCAGCCACTTCCATTTCAAATTCCGTCAGGGGCAGCAGGCGCCTTTGGCCAACCCGTCGGTGTGCGGCACGTACACCACCACGGCTGATCTGTCCCCTTACTCAGAACCGGCGCGCGTCGTGCACGACAGCGCGCAGTTCGCGATCACTCAAGGCGCCGAAGGCAACGCCTGCCCAAGCGGGGGCGTGCCGCCGTTCGCACCGGGCCTCATCGCCGGAATGGTCGACAACAGTGCGGGCTCCTACAGCCCGATGTACCTCCAGGTGACGCGCAAAGACGCAGAACAAGAGATAACTCGCTTCTCCGCTCAGCTTCCTCCTGGCCTGACAGCCAACCTGTCGGGCATTCCGTTCTGCCCCGATGCGGACATCGAGACTGCCAAGAGCAAGAGCGGCGAAGCCGAGGAAGCCGAACCCTCTTGCCCGGCAGCCAGCCAGATCGGCCACACGGAGGTTGGGGTGGGCGTTGGTGAGGTCTTGGCGTGGTCTGCGGGACGGCTGTATCTCGCCGGTCCTTATCACGGCTCACCGTTCTCCGTGGTGGCGGTCAACAGCGCCAAGGTCGGTCCGTTCGATCTCGGAACGGTGGTGGTGAGGGAGGCTCTGTCCATCGACCCGCGCACTGCTGTCGTCAAGATCGACGCCAAAGGATCGGACCCGATCCCTCACATCCTCGACGGGATAGTGATTCATGCTCGCGACATCCGCGTATATGTCGACCGCCCGAACTTCGCGCTCAACCCAACGAGCTGCGAACGTATGAGCCTCGTGGCGGCAGTCGATGGCGCAGGCGCCGACCCGTCGAACCCCGCCGACCAGCAGCAAGCCACGGTTGCGAACTCCTTTCAAGACGCCAACTGCGCCAGGCTGCGCTTCAAACCGTCGTTCAAGGTCTTCACCAGGGGCAGGACGAATCGCAAGAGCGGTGCGAGCTTGCGCGTGCTGCTCACCTATCCCAATTTGCCGCAGGGCACACAGGCGAACATCTCCAGCGTCAAGGTGAGCCTTCCCCAGCAACTGCCCTCGAACCTCAACACACTGAAAAAGGCCTGCCTGGCGGCGACCTTCGACGCCGATCCGGCGGCGTGCCCAGCCGAATCGCGAGTGGGGACCGCCAAGGCGCTCACCCCGATCTTGCCCGTTCCGCTGGAAGGACCCGCATACTTCGTCTCCTACGGTGGAGCGAAGTTCCCCGAACTGATCGTCGTCCTACAGGGCTACGGCGTACGGATCGATCTGCACGGTGAAACGTTCATAACGCGCAGCGGGGTAACGTCGAGCACATTCAAGACGGTGCCCGACCAGCCCGTGGCCAGCTTCGAGCTGACTTTGCCTCAAGGCAAGTCCTCCGCTCTGGACGCCAACACGAACCTGTGCGCGGTCAAGGGCGGCTTGCACATGCCCACAGTGTTCACCGCCCAAAATGGCAACGTCATCAGGCAATCGACGCCCGTTACCGTAACCGGCTGTCCCAGGCACAAGGCCCACCGAGCCAGTCGCCACAAGCAGCGCAGAAAGCACAAGCGATGAGGCTGCGAGGCAACTGAGCGGGCGCTGTCGGTCGGGAACACCGCGGGCGATGAACGCAGGAACGGATGAAGGCGAGGGCGGCTGGCGCGCTCACGCCCTCGAGCTGCGACGCCGGCGTATCGTGGGGGCGCTGGTCGATGCTGTATGCGAGCAAGGGGTCGCCGGCACGTCGGTGTCGAGCGTATGCGCCCGCGCGAAAGTCTCGCGCGCCGGGTTTCACGAGGTTTTCGACGATCGGGAGGACTGCTTTGTGGCGGCGCTCGACGAGTGTCATCGCCGCGCAAGATTGGCTGTTATCGACGCGTTTGAGGGCGCCGCCAGCTGGCTCGATGGCAAACGTGCGGCGCTCGCCGGGCTGTTGGTGTTGTTCGAGTCCGAGCCCGGTTTGGCGCGCCTGTGCATCGTCGAGTCGCTTGCCCTCGGCCAGCGGATGCTGGAACGCCGCGAACGGCACGTGATGTCTCTCGGCAAGCTGATCTTCGACTACTGGGGCGAGCTTGCCCCCAAAGCGCCATACCCGCAAGCCGGAGAAGACGTCGCGGTGTCGGTGCTCGGCGTCATCCAGAACCACCTGCTGTTAGGCAAGCCGGAGCCCTTGATGGCTTTGCTGGGTCCGCTGATGGGCCTGGCGATGGCGCCCTACTTCGACGTCGCGGTTGTCGCCGAGGAGATGAAGCGCTCGCGCACGCTCGCGCGCCGGGAGCTTGCAGGCGTCCGCCCGCCATCGGTCTCAACCACTGTCGAGCGCGAAGTGCGAATTCCAAACTTGCTCCTCGACCCTCGCGCGCGACGCGCTCGAGAGTGTCTGCTGCACCTCGCCGAGCAGCCTGGGGCGAGCAACCGCGAGATCGGCCAGGCGGCGGGGATCGAGCGAGACACCCAAATCTCAACCACGCTTGCCCGGCTTCAGGCGCTGGGTCTGATCGACAAGCAGAGGGCCAAGCCGGGCGGCGCCAACTCCTGGCAGCTGACCGCCCACGGGGCAAAGGTCGCAAGGCTGTTGAGGGATGTGAGCTGAAGCGCTCGCACGCCATGCGCTGCCGCCTTTGTGGGTCACGGCCACTTCAACTATGACTGAACCTTGCGCAAACAGTTAAGTGAAGTCTTGACGCAATGGCTGGCCGTTCATAGCGTTGCCGCATAAGGTAATCGACACGAGGAGGACACCTCATATGCATGTTCGTCGAACTCTACGGCTGGCGCTGGCGGTCTTTTCGCTGGCGTGCCTAAGTGCGCCAGCGGCGCTCGCGACACATTCGTCGACTCTCTATCCGCTTGGGGACTCGGTAAGCCTCAGCTCCACGCCGGTGACGATCAAACCTGTATGGCTCAACGCCACCATCACGTGTACGTTGAACGGCGGGGCTTTCAAAATCCCTTCGTCGGGCAACGCGTCCGGTCCGGTCACTGTTAACTTCACGACACGGCCCACCTATACGGAATGCACCACGGGCTGGACCGTGGAAACGAGTGGAACGTGGACGCTGAGCGCCCAGTATGGCGAAGCGAGCACGACGGTCACGATACCGCCGGGTGGCATCGTCTTCTACTACAAAGGCGTGGCAGAGGGACAGAACAACGAAAGCGCGATGACGTTTATCGGTGGTTGGAACAACGGCTTCGAATCGCCCGTCAAAGTGACCAGTGCCGTGTCTTACGGTGGTGCGATCCCCATATATTGGGAAAATCTCAAGCAAACGTCGTTCACGCAAGCGCTTCAGACGCTTACCGACACGACCCACCCGGCACGCCAGGTGCTGCTCGGCCCGTCACCACCCGTCTACCGTCCGAGCACGGGCGCCTGGATGATCCGCGCCGACG
>JBQCGU010000099.1:0-6365 GCA_051955355.1 Solirubrobacteraceae bacterium
CCGGTCGCCCCCCCGGCCACTCCTTCTCCCAACCCCCCCCCGCCCGGGCGCGGGCGCGCGTCGCGGGGCGGTGCTTCCCCCCCCCGGGCCAGCGCCGCATGCGGCGCTGGCGTCCCAGCTTGGGTGTTTATTGGGAATCGCCAAAGGGATGCTTAAGAAGCCGCGCGCAGGGGAGACGTGTGAAGAGGGTGTAACTATGCTGCGCGGATGGTTGCCGTCTCCCGCCGCCTGGTGTGCTCGGCGCTGCTGCTTGCGGGAGTCCCGCTCGCCGGGTGTGGGGCTGGTGCCGCGGGCACGGCTGCGACGGCTGCCTCACACCCGGCAAGCCACGCCAAGCCGAGCATCGGCGCGTCGAAGGCTGCGAGCGCCCACGAGTGCAAGCACGTGCAGGCGCCGCCGGCGAAGGGCTCCGAGCACATGGCAAGGCCGCACACGACGCTCGATCCGGCCAAGCGCTACGTGGTGACGTTCGCCACCAACTGCGGCAGGATCGCGATCGAACTGGATGTGCGCCACGCGCCGCGCACGACATCGTCGTTCGCCTACCTGGTGCAGCGCCGCTTCTACGACGACCTGACGTTCCACCGGGTGGCGGCGGGGTTCGTCATCCCGGGGGGGGATCCCAACGGGGATGGGTCGGGCGGCCCGGGTTACACGGTTGTGGAGCGGCCTCCGAGCAACCTGCGCTACACGCGTGGCACGGTTGCGATGGCGAAGACCGAAACCGACCCGAGCGGGGCGTCGGGCAGCCAGTTCTTCATCGTCACCGCCGGCGACGCCCCACTGCCGCCCCAGTACGCGCTCGTTGGCAGGGTGGTGGGCAGCTTCTCCGCAGTGAAGGCGATTGGGCGGCTGTCCACCGATCCGCCTCAGGATGGCGCTCCGACGATCCCCGTGGTGATCAGCCGCGCGCGCCTGTCGGTGCTTGGCTGAGCAGCGGCTTCAGGAGCCCTGGCGCCGTGCGGCCAGTGCGGTGTCGCGCCGGCGTCGTCCCACGACGGCAGCCACGGCCAGAACGACGATCACGAGGATCAGCCCGAGCAGCACGCCCGGGGCGACTCCGATCCCGCCGAACGGCAGTGAGATGAGCTCGACGATCCCAAGCCCGATCGCCAGCAGCACGACGATCAGCGCCAGGATCAACGCGATCCCGCGGATGCGCGCCACGATGCCCGCGCTCGAAGGCGGCATCAACAGGCCCATCGCGCGCAACGCGAGCATCTGGCGGCCGCTGGGAGCCTCGTGGCCGAGGCGCTCCACCGCCTGCTTGAGATCGCCCGCGCGCCGTTCGGCGAGGGCGAGCGACGCATCCGCCATGCGCCTGATCTGCATCCGTTCCTGAGGACGGGCGGCGGCGATCGCCCGCTGGAAGTATCCGCGCGCGGCGTCGGCGTCGAAGCGCTCGGATGCCCGCGCGCCAAGGATGGCGAGCGCAGCCGAGCGGTACTTCGTCTCCGCCTCAAGCTCCTCGTCGGAGCGCTGCTCGAGCGCCGCGATCGCCTGCTGGGCGCCGCGCTGCTCGATGCGGATCTGTCGCTGCTTGGGAGCCATCGGGCGCTCCATTCTAGGGGTCTGCATCGCCGGGTGCCGGGAGCGCGCTATTCTCGGCGTTCAACCATCGCTCGGGTCATGATTCGACTTCTCTGCAATCGCTCGCACGTCTCTTCACTGGCAGCTGTTTGGCTGGCGAGCGCCCTCTGCCTGTTCGCCGCTTGCGCGGTTGAAGTCGGGACGGCGCACGCCGCCGGCGGCGGCTCCACGCCGGCAAGCCAACCCGCGAAAGCGGCTCCGGAAGGCGCCAACGGCAAGGCGTTCGGCAAACTGACGGGCGAAGGTCAGGAAGAAGCTGGCGGCGAAGAAGAAAACCAAGCCGCCACCAAAACCAACAACGCCAGCACGAGCTCATCGAAAGCGCCCTCCACCGGGTTGATCGTGCTCGTGTTCGCGATCGCCGCGCTCCTGCTGGGAGGGATCGCCGTCTACATCGTGCGCGACGCCCGCGGAGTGGCGCCCGTGCCGGATGGTCTTCTCGACGCGGTCACCGACCGCCAGGCAGCGCGGGCGCGCAAGCGGCGCACGAAAGCCAAGGCGGCGCGGCAGGCGCGCAAGCGCAACCGCTGATCGGCCTGTTCGCGCTAACGCACCCGTACGGGAGGCGCCAACCGCTCGTGGCGGTGGCGGATCCTCGCCGGAGCGGGAGGGGGAGGCAAGCCGTGAGGCCCCCGGCGCGAACCAGTTGGAAACGGTCGACGCGGGTGGGGGCCACGGGGGTTTCCGGGCAGCGTCTTGCTGCCTCCGCCACCGTCGTCCGACCCCGGCTGCTCGCCTGCGGCTGCGTGCGCATCCATCGCGTGATCGGAGCGCAGCGGAATCCAGATCATGAGCGCTGCGATCGGCACCTTCAGCAAACCCATCAGCAGAAGAAGCACCCACAAAGGCATCTCGATATCGATGCTACTACGAGGGCAGCCCCTCGCCGGATGGGTTCAGCGACCCGCGCCCGAAGGCCGTCGCTGTGCTTCGGCTCCGGGCGCGTTCGCCCCGCAGAAGCGGCTGCCTGAGCTAGAGAACCGCCGCCTCTGGTTTACATAATGTACAACAAATCGGAGCGTGTGGACGCGGGCGCCTCGACACTAAAGCCGCTGACCCCGCATTCCGATAGGTGGGCGTGCCGACGCACGAGGATCATCCGTGGGAGCGCGACCAACGCGTCGAACGAGAACGCCTGCGCGCACGGCGCACCAGACCCGCCGCTCACGCAGGCGAACAACCGCCGCCGCGCGGCGCCGGCGGACCGGTGTGGTCCCAAGGCGCCGTAGAACGCGGATCGGGTCGCACCTCGACGCACACCACGCGCGTTCCGGCGAGATGGTTGTTCTACGCGGCGTTCTTCGGGTGGGTCGCCGGGGTGTTCACGCTGGCCGCCGCACGCTGAACCCAATTCGGGATCGCTCGTACCGAGTGGGCGCCCTCAGCCTTCTGGGTTTACATAAGATACATTATCGAGCGTAAGGGGGTAGTGTCTCAGTTTGAGGGTCCGACTCGGTCTTCGCAGGTGCGGCACACGTAGTCATCGAGGAGTTCTTTTCCACAGAGGGCGCACCGCTCCAAGACCCTGAGTTCCACCGTGTCGTATGACTCGTGGTGGCCGCACTCATCGCATCTAACTTCCCAGACCTGATCGCTAAGCTCGTCAATGACGACACCCATCTTGATTGCCGTCCTGCCGCAACCCTCATGCTTGCAATCTTCCAGCAGGATGACTCGGATCGGCTGCATAGCGTCTCAGGCTAGCTCGACAATCTCGGCCGCGGTCCAGACGTGATCCGCGACGCCTGCGGCCATCGCGGGCGTGCGCGGGTACGGGTTGGCGAGCGTCTTGTGTGGGCGCGCGAAGTTGTAGTGCATGAAGTGGATCGCCACGGCGGCAACGTGGTTCTCGATCTTCTTTGAGAAGCCGTTAGTTAGGCGTGTGAACCGGCGCATCCCCATCCGCATCGTGAGGTTCTGCCGCTCTACATAGCTGGTGCTGACCTTCGACAGGTCTGGGTTGCCTAGGCGGACCTTGACTTTGGTGCCGGTGCAGACTGGCGGGCTGTAGCGGCCGGGCGCGATGTTCTGGCTGCGGTACTCCTTGTGTAGCTGCGCCCAGTCGATCTCCTCGAACACGTATGGGACGCTTCCCCTGTACGCCTGGTGGCCGTCGGTGCTGAGTTGGATGCGCTCGGGTGTCCGGCGCTTGAGGTCGGCCATGAATGCGAGGCCGTCCTTGGTCGTGCGTTCGCCGACAAGCCACGTCACGGCTAGCTTCGTATCGGCGCACAGCGCCACCCACGTCCACACGTCGCCGTAGCCGAACTCGTCCCTGTGCTCCTCCGGGACGTTTTTCGCCTTCGCGTAGCAGAAGCTCCATATCTCGTCGCACTCGACCACCTTGCACGGCAGATCGCGCAGCGTACGGTCCTGAAACTCGCTGCACGCCGCTCCAACGTCCTCTAGGAGCTTTGAGACGGTGTTGATCGAGCAGCCAGCCATGCGGCTAGTCGCGCGTAGGCTGTTCCCCTCCACCAGCATCGAGAGGATCTGCGCTCGCCGCTCGATGCTCAGCCGGTTCATACTGAACATTATGCGTGAGCGGTCGGACAGAACTTCAGCGTGGGCCTGCCTCGACGACCCGCAAGTTAGGTCGAGGGCGATCATGAGTCGGCTCTGGGCTGTCGCCACCGACAACCCCCGTGAGAACTAGGCCAAAGACTGAGGCGTTGACCTCCTCTAGGGGGATATTGAGACTTTGAGCAACAGAAGCCTTGGTCATGTTCTCGCTCCGTAGCGCATGAAAGACCTTTTCAAGAACCTGGGAAGTCTCCTGACGTAGGGGTTTCTGCCCGGGCGCGGTGGGCTCACTGGCGCGGCCGCGACGATTTAGCTCCATAAAGATCGACCGATACTGCCATTCGCTGAGCAGGCCAAGCCGGTGCATTCGGACGGCAAGGTTTGCCACTGAGACATTCCAGCGCGACTTAGCCCTGATGAGTTGCGGCATCCGGCCGCCGCGCGGTGCCTCTGCCAGCACGCTTCCGGCTGGCATAAGAAACGCCGATCCGAAGGCTTGCGCTTCTTCCTCGGCCTGCCGACCAGCCGGGCCGCCATGAGCGTGAAGTACCAAATGGCCTAGCTCATGCGCCGCATCCATTCGGCTGTGCTCCGCTGTCTTCTTCGTATTCAAAAAGACGTAAGGGATATCTCCGCGCCACGTAGAGAATGCATCGACCTCGGTCGCGTCCTCCGAAAGGGAAAATACGCGAACGCCGTGTGCCTCCAAAAGATGCACCATATTTGGGATGCGTCGCTCGCCTAGACCCCACGCTACGCGGACTGCCTTAGACGCAGTCTCTGGGTCCAGGCCAGTGCACTGCGGAACATCAGGCACCGGTAAATCGAAATGCGCCTCGATCCAGTCGGCCACCATGAACGCAAGTGCTCCTGATCCCAGGGCTTGGTCACGCTGTCGAGCCGTCAGGCGAGTGAGCGCACGAAAGCTAGCCCCCTCGGGTCTTGGCTCGTCAAGATCCGGCCCGTAAAAGAACCCCGGGGGAAACCTAAGCGCGGACGCTAGGCCGCCTACCGTTTCCGGTGTCGGTTCCTGTTGGCCCTTCTCATAAAGCGCCAGATTACGTCGAGAAATCCCAGCGGCTTTGGCTAGAGCACCCTTAGTGTCACCCCGACGACGACGCGCGAGATCCAGGCGTTTGTAGTTGAAGTCCTCCACTGGTGCCCTTAGCGTCTCGACACGGGCACGACTATCTGATCGCCGCCATCCTCCTCGTCGCGTCCGATATCAGCCCCTGGCGCTAGTGAGATGGGAGGCAGAATGAGTCGTGGCTCTTCAAAAGCTGTTACGAAACCACGTCCGTTGCTGAGTTTGCGCTCAAACTCGATGGGCAATGAAAGCTCAACCCTGACCTCTTCCTGTTGTTCGTCGTAATAGGCAAGCAACAGCCATATCTTCATCGCCGTTTTGGCGATTTCAGGGCTAAGGATGTCCAACCGAAGCTGATGACGGTTCCCAACGACAGCCTGTCCGGTCAACGGACCACGCTCGATGCGGGTTGAAGGCATTTTGTCGGTGCCGGTGTTGCTGTCTCCCGGCGCTGGTGTCAATGCGAAAGTCCGATCAGGGCTAACTAGCAGCTCGAATTTGTTGGGACGCTCCCGCGTGAACCCCTTTGGAGCGTAGATATCGCCGAGTTGCCGCAGCGGCGATGCCCAGCGGGTGTATCCGGCGCGCGAGACTACGTCGTTTCCTGTGCATTCCAACGCCTCGTCGTTCGCGTTTAGCACGGCCTCCCGCAGATCATCCGACGCGAGCCCCATACTGCCGAGGATGGCGACGGTCTCAGGATCGGGCTGGGGTTGAGGCTGGGGAGAAGGCGACTGATAGGCCATGAATGTCCTTTCTTCGGCGACTTCGCAAAACCCTACCACGATCGGGGACGGAAAATGCGAAGTGCCTAGCCTTGAGAGGACCACCTTGCCCGCGCTGCTCGTCGAGCCGCCTCGCTGCGTTCCTCGGGGGTCATCTTGGCCGCGCGCGCCTTACCACCCTTGAGACCGCCTTTGCGGCCTAGCTCGACGGCTGCGGGGTTCTTCTCTGGCCCCTGGGGAGGAGAGTCGTCGGCTTCGCCCGTGGCTATGTCCACGATCAGCTTCCCGAGCTGGTTGGGATCGCGGGGTCGCTTGCGCGAGCGGTCAGGCATAGGCCGAGGGTAGCAGCGTGGGGGGCGCCCACAGCACCGCGCGCCCCCCCCCCGAGAGGGCGAGAACCTGGGCGCCCTAGGGTGGAAATGGAGAACCGCGCCCCACCG